>JBDSEG010000318.1:0-12338 GCA_039920165.1 Burkholderiaceae bacterium | reverse complement strand
GCCTGATGCGCGGACGCGAATTCACGATGAAGGACGCCTACTCGTTCGATCGCGATGTCGAGGCGGCCAAGCTCAGCTACCAGCGCATGTTCGATGCGTATGTGCGCATTTTCGAGCGCATCGGACTCACCTTTCGCCCGGTCGAAGCGGACAACGGCAGCATCGGTGGGATCCGCTCGCATGAGTTCCAGGTGATCGCCGAGACCGGCGAGGATGCGATCGTGTACTGCCCCGACTCGGACTATGCGGCGAATATCGAGCTGGCCGAGTCGCTCTCGCCGGACACGGCGCGCGCCGCGTCGGGGCAACCAATGCTTCGCGTTCCCACGCCGGGAAGGGCCACCTGCGAGGATGTCGCTGCGCTGCTCGATCTGCCGCTGCAACGAACTGTCAAGTCGCTCGTCCTCGCCACAGATGCCGGCTCGCCCGACCAGTCCAGTTTATGGCTGGTGCTGGTGCGCGGGGATCATTCGCTGAACGAAGTCAAGCTCGGCAAGTTGCCCGGCCTGGATGCCGGCTTCCGGTTCGCGAGCGGAGTCGAGATCGCCCGTGCCTTCGGTTGCGAGCCGGGCTACCTCGGTCCGGTCGGTCTCGCACCGGGCCTCAAAGTGGTGGCCGATCGCAGCGTTTCGGCCATGAGCGACTTCGTCTGCGGCGCCAATGCGGCCGACTTCCATCTGACCGGCGTCAACTGGGGCCGCGACCTGCCCGAGCCGGAGCTCGTCGCCGATGTCCGCAACGTCGTCGCCGGCGATCCCTCGCCGGACGGCAAGGGCCTGCTGGCGATCCAGCGCGGGATCGAAGTCGGCCATGTCTTCCTGCTCGGCACGCACTACAGCAAGGCCATGAATGCGACCTTCCTCGACGAAGCCGGCGCGCCGCAGTTGCTGCAGATGGGCTGCTATGGGATCGGCGTGACACGCATCCTCGGCGCGGCGATAGAACAAAGCCATGACGAACGCGGCATCGTCTGGCCCGCTGCCATCGCACCCTTCTTCGTCGTGATCTGCCCGATCGGCTACGACCGTTCGGACGCGGTGCGTACGGCGAGTGATCGCCTGCACGAGGAGTTGTTGGCAGATGGGGTCGATGTCCTGCTCGACGACCGCGGCGGACGGCCTGGCGCCATGTTCGCCGACTGGGAATTGATCGGCACGCCGCACCGCGTCGTTGTTTCTGACCGCGGCCTGAAGAACGGCCAGGTCGAATACCAGGGCCGCCGTGATGCACAAGCGTCGGCGCTGCCGCTGAGCGATATCGCGGGCCACCTGAAAGCGAAGCTGCGCGCATGAACCCGGCCCTCTCCCGCCCGGGGAGAGCGCGGCGCCAGCTCACCGCGGCCTGTCTGTTCGGCCCGCTCGCACTGCTGAACGTCAACCCGGCGCAAGCCGGGGCGCAGGTCGAAGAGCCGCTCGCCGACGCTGTGCGCTCCGCACTCGGAGCCGCGGTAGCCGACACGGCGCCGCCGCAACCGAGCTTCGACGCCATCGAGCCGCGGCTGGCCTACCTGCGGTGGCTCGGCGACATGAGCCACCGGCTGAAAAATCGAAAGACGGAGCCGAGTACCCGGCTCGAATTTCTGCAGACGCTGTGGTACGAGAGCAAGCGCGCCGGCCTGCAACCGGCGCTGTTGCTCGGCTTGGTGCAAGTCGAGAGCGGATTTCGCAAATTTGCGATCAGCAGCGCCGGCGCGCGCGGCTATATGCAGGTCATGCCGTTCTGGGCCCGGCTGATCGGCGATGGTAATCCGAGCCGGCTGTTTCACATGCAGACCAACCTTCGATTTGGCTGTGTGATCCTGCGCCACTACCTCGACCTGGAGCGCGGCGATCTGTTTCTGGCGCTCGGCCGCTACAACGGCAGTCGCGGCCGGCCGGAATATCCGAACGCTGTCTTCGCATCGCGGCGGCAATGGGAGTCGTCCCCGACCTGAGCCGGCGACGGAGATCGATCAGGCGTTCGACGTCAGCGACTGCTGCAGTTCGCCGGCCTCGTACATCTCGGTCATTATGTCCGAGCCGCCGACGAACTCACCGTTCACGTAGAGTTGCGGGATGGTCGGCCAGTTCGAATAGGCCTTGATGCCCTGGCGAATGCCTTCGTCCTCGAGCACATTCACCGTCTTCAGATCGGTCACGTCGCAGGCCTTGAGGAGCTGGATGGCGCGCCCCGAGAAACCGCACATTGGAAACTGGGCCGTGCCCTTCATGAACAGCACCACGCGGTGGTTCTTGACGAGTTCGTCGATGCGTTGTTGATCGTCGCTCATGGCGGTGCAGGCAGAGTGGAAAGCCCAACTTTAGCGGCAATCGAATAGCACCCCGGCTGCCGGGGCTGCCCGGGCAACCGCGTGAACGCGGCGCCGATCGTCAGAACGAGTACGACACGCCGAGCTGCAACATCGGCGCGAGCCGCAGCTCACGCAGCAGGTCGTCCACACCTTGGGAGCCGGTGAAGACCCGGCCAAGCTTGACCATGCTCCCTGGGCTGCGCGCCACCATGCCCAGATCGGCGCTGAAACTCCAGTTGGAGCGTACAGAAAGCCCGGTGTAGCCGACACCGAAATACGGCACCGCGGAGGTCTCCGCGCCCAGGTCGGTGGCGCTGGGCAGTACGGGCAGCAGGCCTGTCACCTTTCGTTCAACGCCGAGCAGGCCGCGCGAGGCCGACAGGCTGGCCTGTCCCGACCACAGCGGCGAGCGCGATCCGACGATGACGCCGCTGGTGGCGCGAAAGCCGCCGGCATATCCCCGCGCGCGCGTGACATCACCGAAGTAGTAGTCGCCCAGCACGGACAAGCTGTCAGCTTGCAGGCCAGGTCCGGACGTCCCCAGTGAAAAGGTGCGGCCGGCCGGCGCCGTGAGGCCCAGCGAGACGCGGCCTTGCCAGCGCGCCCAGTCCGGGATGGCGGTTTCGTTCGAAGCCAGCTCGGCGGCGAACGCGGACTGCGCGCTGCACAGGATCGCGAGCGCCGCGACGAGAACCGACCGATTCCAGCGAGTGCTCTTCATGCTGACCTCCCGAAACGACTCTGCGACACCGACGCGATTCCATGCTACGCCGCGCTGGCCGGGCACGGCACCGGTCAGTGTCGAAAATTACCGCACTCGGGGGGATCGGCCTCGTTGGCGTGCGCCGGTACAACGGTCGTGGCCGGCGAGATCGGCGCGCGTGAGCGCGGCTTCGAAGCCGTGCTGCGCGAAGAGGCTGCGCACGGCGGACGCCTGGTCATGGCCGTGTTCGAGCAGCAGCCAGGCGCCGGCGCGCAGATGCCGCAAGGCACCCGCGACCAGCAGGCTCAGCGCGGCGAGGCCATCGGCGCCGGGGCTGAGCGCTTCGAGCGGCTCGTGGCGCAGTGCCGCGAGGTGGGAATCGCCACCGGCGATATAGGGCGGGTTCGAAACGGCGAGGTCGAAGGTCTCGGCCCCGACGGCGGCCCACCACGAACCTTGGCGAAACTCGATGTCCAGGCCGAGCCGCTGCGCATTCGAATCCGCCACGGCGAGCGCAGCGGCGCTCGCGTCGGTCGCCAGCACCTGCGCGCGCGGATGCGCGTGCTTGAGCGCGAGCGCGATCGCACCGCTGCCGGTGCCGAGATCGACCGCGTGCCGCGGCTGCGCGCGCGCCATGTTGTCAACCAGCAACTCGGTTGCCCAGTCGACCAGCAACTCCGTCTCGGGACGTGGCACGAGCACGCGCGCATCCACGCGCAGATCGAGGCCGTGAAATTCCTTGTGCCCCAGAAGATAGGCCAGAGGTTCGCCGCCGGTACGCCGTGCCAGCAGGCTTCGAAAGGCGTCGCCTTGGGCGGGCGCCAGCGTTACCTCGCCGTGCGCCAGCAGCCAAGTGCGCGGCTTCGCCAACAGTTGGGCCAGCAGCAGCTGCGCATCGAGCCGGTCGACGCCGGCCGAGCGTGCCGCCGCGAGCGCCTCGTCGACACTGGCCGGCCCCGTCGCGATCGTCATCCCTGCCCGGCCTCGAGCGCCGCCAGTTGCTCGGCCGACTGCGCGGCCTGCAACGCCGCCGTCACCTCGTCGAGGTCGCCGTCGAGGATCGACTGCAGCTTGTAAAGAGTCAGGTTGATGCGGTGGTCGGTCAGGCGGCCTTGTGGGAAGTTGTACGTCCGGATGCGGTCGCTGCGGTCGCCACTGCCGATCAACCCCTTGCGCGTCGCTGCCTCCTTGGCGGCGCGTTCGCTGCGGTCCTTCTCGCGCAGGCGCGCGACCAGCACGGCCATCGCCTTCGCCTTGTTGCGGTGTTGCGAGCGGTCGTCCTGGCATTCGGCCACGGTGCCGGTCGGCAGGTGCGTGATGCGGATCGCGCTGTCGGTCTTGTTGACGTGCTGGCCGCCGGCGCCGCTGGCGCGAAAGGTATCGATGCGCAACTCGGACGGATCGAGCGCCACCTCCTCGGCGGCATCGGGTTCGGCCAGCACGGCCACCGTGCAGGCACTGGTATGGATGCGGCCCTGGGTCTCGGTAGTCGGTATGCGCTGCACGCGGTGCCCGCCCGATTCGAATTTGAGCCGGCCGTAGACCGACTCGCCCTCGACGCGCAGCACCAGTTCCTTGTAGCCGCCAAGTTCGCTCGCGCTTTCCGACATCACCTCGGTGCGCCAGCCATGACGCTCGCAGTGGCGCAGATACATGCGCGCGAGGTCGCCCGCGAAGAGCGTCGATTCGTCGCCGCCGGTCCCCGCGCGGATTTCGATGAAGGCATTGCGCACGTCGTCCGCATCGCGCGGCAGCAGCGCAGTCTGCAACTCGGCCTGCAGGCGTTCCATGTCGGTCTGCGCCGCGTCCGCTTCGTCCTGCGCCAAGCCGCCTAGTTCGGGGTCGGACAGCATGGCTCGGGCCTCGGCCAGCTCGCGCTCGCGCTGCTGGAAGCGGCGAAAACACTCGACCAGCCCCGACACCTCGGCGTGCTCGCGCGTCAGTTCGCGGTAGCGCTTCATATCGGCCGAGGCAGCCGGATCGGACAGGTTGGCGTCGAGCTCGGTCAGGCGCATGGCCAAGCGCTCGAACTGTTGGCGAAGGGAATCTTGCATCGCGTTGGGAACCGGTACGGGGCGCTGCGAACAGGGCCGCGCACATCGCGGCGGCCGGGGCGGGTGGGATTCGCGAGCGCGTCGCTAACGCTCGCCGTCGACCGGCGGGTGCGCGCTCTGGCGAAGGAAGAGCCGCGCGATTGTTTGCGTCAACTGGGCGCGCTGCGGCGCGTCGGCCGCGTTCAGTTCGGCCAGCGTTCCGTGCAGCATCTTCTGCGTCAGGCCGCGCGCCAGCGTTTCCAGCACCGCCTCGATCGGCTCGCCGCGCGCGAGCAGCTTGCGCGCCCGCAGCATCTCGGCTTCGCGCCAGCCGTCGGTCTGGGTCTGCAGTGCCTGGATCAGCGGCACCGAGCCGCGCTGGTCGAGCCAGTGGACGAAGCTCTGCACCCCGGTCTCGATGATCGCCTCGGCCTGCTGAACCGCCGCCTGACGGCGCTCGCCCCCGCTTTGCACCAGCGCCGACAGATCGTCGACGGTGTACAGATAAACGTCGGACAGGTTCGCCACCTCGGGCTCGACATCGCGCGGCACCGCCAGGTCAAGCATGAAGATCGGTCTGTGCTTGCGGGTCTTCAATGCGCGTTCGACTGCGCCGAGGCCGATGATCGGCAGGCTGCTCGCGGTGCACGACACCACGATGTCGAACTCGGCCAGCCGGGCCGGCAGCTCGGCCAGCCGCAAGGCTTCGGCGCCGAAGTGCGCGGCCAGCTTCTCGCCGCGTTCGAGCGTGCGGTTGGCGACCGCAAGGCCGCGCGGGTTGCGCGCCGCGAAATGCGTCGCGACAAGTTCGACCATCTCGCCCGCGCCGACCAACAGCACGCGGGTGCGGCTCAGGTCTTCGAACAATTGCGCGGCCAGCCGCACGGCCGCCGCCGCCATGCTGATCGAGTGCAGGCCGATCTCGGTCGAGCTGCGGACTTCCTTGGCGATCGCGAACGAACGCTGGAACATCTGGTGCAGCGTCGTTCCCAGCGTGCCGGCCGATTCGGCGTGACGCACGGCCTGCTTGAGTTGGCCCAGGATCTGCGGCTCGCCCAGCACCATGGAATCCAGGCCGCTCGCAACCCGAAAGGCATGCCGCGCAGCGGCTTCGTCGTGCAGCACGTAGGCATGCTCGCGCAGCAGCGCCCCGCCCACACCGCCGATGCCCGCGAGCCAGTCGATCGCGTCCGGCGTCGACGGTACCGACGCGCCGACGTACAACTCGGTGCGGTTGCAGGTCGATACGATCGCGACCTCGTCGCCGCGCCGCTGCTGGCTGCGAAATGCATGCAGGGCCGGGCCGAGTTGCTCGGGGCTGAACGCGAAGCGGCTGCGCAGATTCAGCGGTGCTGTCGTATGGTTCAGCCCGAGGGCGTAGACGCTCATGCGTCGATTATAAATTTGCGCCCCGCACGCAGCGGCGCACGCAGATGCTGCCGCTACGATGCCGTCGATCGGGGCATGCCGCCCCGCAACGAGAATGCCTTGGCCCTTGTCGACATCGTCTTGCACCTGCTCAATTTCCTGGCGCCCGCCTGCGGGGTTGCGGCGCTTGGAGCGCTGCTCGCCAAGACGCTGATGCGAGGCACTTTTGCCGGCATCGGCTGGACCCGCGTGCTCGCGTGGGCGGCCACTGCGGGTCTGGTGGCATCGATCGCCGGGCTCGCGATCTTCGGTCGCGACGGCCGCATCGAGACTTACGCCGCGCTGGTATTGTTGGTGGCCCTCGGGCTGGCAGCCGCGGCGAGGCGCGGGGACTCCGCATGAGCGAGGCCGGTACACCCCCACCCGTGATTCGCACCAAGTCGCGCCCGCCGCTGCGCGTCGGTGTCGGCGGTCCGGTCGGATCTGGCAAGACGACGCTGGTCGAGATGCTGTGCAAGCGCCTGCAGGTTGCTACGACCTCATCGTCATTACCAACGATATCCATACCAAGGAAGACCAGCGCTTGCTGACCGTGGCGGGCGCGCTTGAGGCCGATCGAATCATGGGTGTGGAAACCGGCGGCTGCCCGCACACCGCGATCCGCGAGGACGCGTCGATCAATCTCGAACGGCGACCGCATGCTCGAGAAATTTCCGGATGCCGATATCGTCTTCATAGAGCGCGGCGGCAACAACCTCGCCGCCACCTTCAGCCCCGAGTTGAGCGACCTGACGGCGAAAAGATCCCGCGCAAGGGCGGGCCCAGAATCACCAAGAGCGACCTGTTCGTCATCAACAAGACCGACCTCGCGCCGCACGTCGGCGCTGACCTCGAGGTCATGCGCTCGGATAGCTTGCGCATGCGCGGCGTACAGCCGTTCGTCATGAGCAATCTAAAGACCCGCGAAGGGCTGGACGAGGTCGCGGCATATATCGAGGCGAAAGGTTTGCTCACTGTGACGTGAGCGGTGATCGGCCGCCCACCCCCTTCGCTGGCGCGCCTCAGCGTAGTGGGGGAAGCCCACGCAAGGCCGCGACCGCTCCGGTGCCGATCGAGGCGCCGAAGCGTTTGACGAGGCGCTCGGCGACGTTGTCCTTCGGCGTGTAGTCGATCACCGTCTCGGCCTTGACGACGTCGCGAGCCACCTGGTCGAGGCTGCCGAGATGGTCGATGAGGCCGAGGTCGAGCGCCTGCTGGCCGCTCCAGAACAGGCCACTGAAAGTGTCCGGGGTTTCCTTCAGGCGCGATCCGCGACCCTGCCGCACGGTATCGATGAACTGTCGGTGGATCTGGTCGAGCATGGCCTGGATATAGGCGCGGTGTGCGTCGGTGAGGGGCGAGAACGGATCGCCGAGGCCTTTGTTCGCCCCCGCGGTCAAAAGGCGCCGCTCGACGCCGAGCTTGTCCATGGTGCCGACGAATCCGTAGCCGTCCATCAGCACGCCGATCGAGCCGACGATCGACGCCTTGTCGGCGAAGATCTCGTCGGCCGCGACCGCGATGTAATAGGCGCCCGAGGCGCAGGTCTCTTCAACCACCGCATACACCTTCTTGCGGTGAATCGCCTTCAACCGGCGAATCTCGTCGTTCACGATGCCGGCCTGCACCGGACTGCCGCCGGGCGAGTTGATGCGCAGCACGACGGCCTGTGCGGCGCTGTCCTCGAACGCGCTCTTGAGGCCCGCGACCAGTTTCTCGGCGCTCGCCTCGGAGTCGACGCCGATCTCACCGCGCACCTCGATCAGCGCGGTGTGCGGGCCGTGCGGCACGTCGCCGAGACCGCGCGAGACGATGAAGAGGTAAAGCAGTCCGAGCAGCAGGCCGATCCACAGGATGCGCGAGAGGGTTCGCCAGCGCCGCTCGCTTCGCCGGTCCTGGAAATAGTCGCGCGCGATGCGATGCGCCGCATCGTCCCAGCCGCCGCGCGCGACGGCGCTCCCTGGTTCGTCGGCCGGTTCGGCGCGGGCCGGTATGTCATCGATGGTCATGGTCGGCTTTCTGCGGGCGCGGGACGGGTGTCGCGGGAAGGATACCAACGGACTTCGGTGCCGATCTCGGCCACGTCGAGCCGCGCGAGGCTGCCGCGACCGCAGGGCCCGCCGGCGCAGCGGCCGTTGCGTGGGTCGTACGACGCACCGTGGATCGAGCACAGGATGAATTCGCGATCGCTGTCGAGGAAGCGGCCCGGCAGCCAGTCCATCTCGGCCTCAACATGGACGCAGCGGTTCAGGTATGCGACCAGACGGCCCTCGAAGCGCAGCACGAAGGCGGTTGCGCGTTCGCCGTGGTGCAGGACGTCGAAGACGAACGCATCGCCGCGCTCGGCCAGGATATCGGCGCGACAAAGCGCCACCGAAGCTTCGTCAGCCATGGCGTTGCAGCCAGGCGTGCAGGTCGGAAGTCGAGCGTGCGATGTGGCGGGTCGCGTGCCCGCGAAAGGCATCTGCCGGATGGGCGCCGAAACTCACCGCCACGCAGTTCGTGCCCGCATTCGCGGCGAGCTGCAGGTCGTGTGTCGTATCGCCGATCATCAGCGTGCGTTGCGGTTCGACGCCGAGCTCGTCCATCAGCTCGACCAACATCCGCGGGTGCGGCTTGGACGCCGTTTCGTCCGCGGTACGGGTCGCATCGAACAGGCCGCGCAACTCGACGCAGGCCAGCGCCTCGTTCAGCCCGCGGCGCGATTTGCCGGTCGCCACCGCGAGCTTGTGGCCGGCCTGCTTCAGCTCGCGCAGCATCTCAAGCGTGCCGTCGAACAGAACGATGCGGTGCTGCTGAGCGACATAGTGATGGCGGTAGCGCCCCGCGAGTTCGGCGTAGCGATCGCGTTCGAGGTCGGGTGCGGCGTGCTGCAAGGCATCGATGAGGCCCAGGCCGATGACATAGCTCGCCTGCGCATCGCTCGGCACGGTGGTGCCGATGTCGGCGCACGCCGCCTGGATGCACTGGGCGATCAGGGCGGTCGAATCGAAAAGGGTGCCGTCCCAATCGAAGGCGATCAGATCGAACTGGCGGGGTCGGGTCATACGGTGGCGTTGGACAGGGCATCGATCAGCCCCTGGCATTCTGCGGGCAGCGGCGCTTCGAGCTCGACCGTGCGGTCATCCGCCGGGTGCGCGAAGCGCAGCCGGCGCGCGTGCAGAAACATCCGCTCGAAGCGCAGCGCCGGCAGTGCCGCCCCGCGCGCATACGACCGGTTGAGCGCGAAGTCGCCGTATTTGGGATCGCCGACGATCGGGTGCCCGGCATTCGCGAGGTGGACCCGAATCTGGTGCGTGCGCCCTGTCTTGAGTGTCACGTCGAGCAGGGTGCAGGCGGGCCAGGCGCGCGCCACCCGCACCAGCGTGATCGAGCGCTTGGCGGCGGCGTGGTCGGCCTCGACCGCGCGCACGCGGCGCTCGCCATCGGAGTCGAGATATTTGTGCAAGGCGACGTCGATCACCTTGAGGCTCGCCGGCCAGACGCCAGCGACGAGGGCGGCATAGGTCTTGACGATCGTCTTCTCGCCGCCGCGCGCGCGCAATTGCTCCTGCAGCGCGACCAGTGCCGCGCGCTTCTTGGCGACCAGTAGCAGTCCCGAGGTTTCCTTGTCGAGCCGGTGCACGAGTTCGAGGAAGACGGCGCCCGGGCGGGCCCGCCGGAGTTGCTCGATCACGCCGAAATCCACCCCGCTACCGCCGTGCACCGCCACGCCTGCCGGCTTGTCGAGCGCGATCAGATGGTCATCCTCGTAGACGACCGGAAATTCGCGCGCCGGCGTGCTCGGCGCGGCGCTCGGCGCGGCCACGCGAACCGGGGGCAGGCGCACGTCGTCGCCCAGAGCGAGGCGGGTCGAGACGTCGGCGCGGGCCTTGTTGACGCGTACTTCGCCCGAGCGGATCACGCGGTAGACATGGCTCTTCGGAACGCCCTTCAAATGCTTGACGAGGAAGTTGTCCAGGCGCTGGCCTTCCGAGCCTTCGTCGATGCGCACATGGCTCACCTTGGCGGGAGGCTGCGTCGGCGGCGTGGCGGGGGGTTTGGACCCTATAATCCGTCTCTCCACGTTGTTGCCGTAAGTGATTGATTTTGCAGAGTTTAGCCGTGAGGTCGGGTTGGACTCTCGGATGCATCCGCAGCAACAGGACAGGTCGGACCGCGGGTCCGGCCACAAGGTGATGCGACACGCAGGTCGGTGAGCGGGCAACGTCCCCAAGTGACGGATGACGCGGACTCCCGGCGTGGCAGAGAGAACAAGAACGAACCACGAACAAGGTTTTCCGGACCGTGGCGAGGCAGCGCAGCATGAGGGCCGTCGGCCCGCAGCGCACGCTTCGCGAGGGTTCGCGTCCAGTGACTCCAGGCGGATGATGACGTCGACCCCCAACCCACTGCGCCCCACGCGCCGGCTGTCCGGGCCCCGTGCCCGCGACGCAGCCGACGCGCGTCGCGACGCGTGGTTGCGTCGGCGTACCCATCGCCCGGACGGGGCGCCGCTCGCTCGGCCATTGCGCCGGCCGGGCGGTTGCGCCCTTTGCACTGCCACGCACACGCCAACGCTGCCTGTCCGGCCGGTCTGCTGACCGCCTGCACAACGCAGTCCAGGGCGACACTCCTTCGGTTCTTCGCGGCTTCTCGCGCATCGATTCGTCGCCCGACGGGACCGTCCCGCGGCCGGCTGGTGATGGGCGTGGCGTAACGAATCGCCGCGCGAAGGAGAGCACGACATGAAACGCATGCTGATCAACGCGACGCAGCCCGAAGAGCGCCGCCTCGCGATCGTCGAAGGCCAGAAGCTGTCTGATTTCGAGACCGAGATCGAGGGTCGCGAGCAGCGCAAAGGCAACATCTACAAGGCCGTCGTGACCCGCGTCGAGCCGTCGCTCGAGGCCTGCTTCGTCGACTACGGCGAAGACCGCCACGGCTTCTTGCCGTTCAAGGAGATCTCGAAGACCTATTTCCGCGAGGGCGCGAGCGCGCGCGACGCGAAGATCCAGGACTGCATCGGCAACGGCCAGGAACTGCTGGTCCAGGTCGAGAAGGAAGAGCGCGGCAACAAGGGCGCGGCGCTGACCACCTTCGTGTCGCTCGCCGGGCGTTACTTGGTGCTGATGCCGAACAACCCGCGCGGCGGCGGCGTCAGCCGGCGCATCGAGGGCGAAGACCGCGAAGAGCTGAAGGAGAACCTCGACCAGCTCGAATACCCGAAGGGCATGAGCCTGATCGCCCGCACCGCCGGCATCGGCCGCACCGCTCCCGAGCTGCAGTGGGACCTGAACTACATGCTCAAGCTCTGGACCGCCATCGACGGCGCGTCCAAGGCCGGCAAGGGCGCGTTCCTGATCTACCAGGAATCGAGCCTGGTGATCCGCGCGATCCGCGACTATTTCACCGCCGATGTCGGCGAGATCCTGATCGACACCGACGATATCTACGACCAGGCCCAGCAGTTCATGGCCCACGTGATGCCGGAGACGGCCCACAAGGTCAAGCGCTACCGCGACGACGCACCGCTGTTCAGCCGTTTCCAGATCGAGCACCAGATCGAGACCGCGTTCTCGCGCACCGTCAACCTGCCCTCGGGCGGCGCGATCGTGATCGACCACACCGAAGCACTCGTGTCGGTTGACGTGAACTCAGCGCGCTCGACGCGCGGCTCCGACATCGAAGAGACCGCGACCCGCACCAACCTCGAAGCCGCGGATGAAATCGCGCGCCAGATGCGGCTGCGCGACCTCGGCGGCCTGATCGTCGTCGACTTCATCGACATGGAAGAGTCGAAGAACCGCCGCGAGGTCGAGACGCGCCTGCGCGACGCGCTGCGCTCCGACCGCGCCCGCGTCCAGTTCTCGTCGATCAGCAAGTTCGGCCTGCTCGAGATGAGCCGCCAGCGCCTGCGTCCGGC
>JBDSEG010000317.1:0-3291 GCA_039920165.1 Burkholderiaceae bacterium | reverse complement strand
GCACGGCGCGCCGCCGCCGATATCTTTCGAAAGGCGGCCGAACGCCATCGCAGCGCGCCGGCCTGGATCAATCTCGCCGAGACGCTGCTCGAACTCGGCCAGGTCGATGCGGCGCTGCGGGCTGCACGCACGGCGAATTTGCTCGGCGATGTGGCGTGGCGCGATCAGGCCCAGGCGGTGCTGGCGCGGGCGCAGACCGCCGCCGTTCCACGTTAGTTTTTAGTCCAGGAAAATCAAGTTTCTTTGACGCAAGGAGCGCCAAGAGCGCAAAGCCGCAAAGGAATTCGGGCGCCTTTTGCTTTCAGGTTTTCTTGGCGACTTTCGCGTTGTGACCTTTGCGTCCAAGAAACTTGGTGGCGGCATCCCGCCGCCAGAACGGGGAAGAACTCCACCGCAATCCGGGACTTGCGTGGGCCTACCCCGCGCGCGACGATGCCGGCACGAGCAATCACGGGGGATCGCGCCATGTCTCTTCTGCATCTGCTGGGTCGCGCCGCGGTGCTGGCGCTTGTCTTCGAAGGCGCGCTGGTGGCGGCCGAACGCGGGGCCACCGATTCGGCCGGCGACGCGTGCGAGGCGGCCGTGGCCGGTGCCGTGCGTGATGCGCGCGGCCGGGCAGCGCGCGAGATCCGCTTCATCGGCGACCAGCGTGCCGTATCGACCACCCCCGGCGAGCCGATAGGCGTCAAGGGCGAGGGCCGTTACACGGGGCCGACCGGTGCGCCCACCCCGTTCACCTATACCTGCGCTTTCGATCCCGCGAGCCGCGCGACGCACGGCGTGCTGTTCAGCGAGAAGGCACGAACTGCGCCGCCGCCGAGCCAAACCGCCGCCGTTGATCTGTCGCGCCTCTCACCCGAAAGCTGCGAGGCTGCGACCGCCGCAGCGCTCAAGGCCCGGCATCCGCGCGTCGACCGCATCAGCTTCGGCTCCGACTCGCGCCGACTCACCCCGGCGGCCGGCGATCACACCCTGCTCGACGGCCGCGGCGCCGTCGCCCGCGCGCCGGGCATGAACGCCGTGGCATTCAGCTACCGCTGCGAATTCGACAATCGCAGCGGCAAGTTGCTGCGGGTGAGCACCGACGAATAGGCGACGCCGCCGTCGGGGCGAGCCTCAGACGGGGCATGGCCCGCCGCTCCCGACCCAGCGTTGCACCGCGGCGTGGAACTGGGCCTGCGGCACCGTCGGCGGCAGGCGCAGTCCGGGCGACCACGCCCACTGGACGAGTGCATCTTCGGTCATGTGATCGGACAGTGCCTGCAGGTTGCGGTCGCCGTTCTTGCGCCGGTCCTTCAGAACTTCGCACAGTCGCGCGTCGGACAGGCCTTCCCAACCCATGGAAAGCGGGGCCAGATGCCAGTTCGGCGCCCCCGGCACGCGACCATCGGCGATGTTGCTGGTTTGGTGGCAGGCTGCGCAGTGCAAGGTTGGCGCGCCGCGGTTATCGGGTCCGCGCATGACGAGCTGCTGATGCCGGTGCCGGTCGTCGCCCTGGCGCGGAAATTCGGTGAACGTGTGGCAGTTCATGCAGCGCGGATGGCGAAGCACGCTCGCCATCTCACGCCAGCCGGGCGGATCGACCGGCGCTGGTGACTGGGCGACGGCCGGACCCAGCGCTGCGAGCAGCACTACCAATGCGACCGGGAGACGATGCCGCGGGTTCATCCTGGATCGCCCGCGCGCGCAGCCCGATGGATGGCGGCGCGGATGCGCGGGTAGGTGCCGCAGCGGCAGATATTGCCCGCCATCGCGGCATCGATATCGGCATCCGACGGCTGCGGCAGTTTGGTCAGCAGCGCACACGCCGACATGAGCTGACCGCTTTGGCAATAGCCGCACTGCACGACGTCGATTTCGATCCAGGCTGTTTTCAGCGCGCTGGCCTGTGGGCCGGCCAGGCCTTCGATCGTCGTCACTGCGCGGCCGTCAACCGCCGCCAGCGGCGTGACGCAGGCGCGCACCGGCTCGCCGTCGAGGTGGACGGTGCAGGCACCGCACAGCGCCATGCCGCAACCGTATTTGGTGCCGGTGAGCTGGAGTTCGCCGCGCAGCACCCACAGAAGCGGCGTCTGCGGTTCGGCGCGGACATCGACCGGGCGACCGTTCAGGTTCAGGGTTGGCATATCGACAGGCTGCGTGGGGTCAGGTCACGCGCAGCGGCAGGCTGCGCAGGCGCTGGCCGCTGAGGGCGAAGATCGCATTTGCGACCGCCGGGGCGATCGGCGGCGTGCCGGGTTCTCCCACCCCTTCGGGCGCTGCGCTGCTCGCGACCACCTCGGTCTCGATCAATGGACACGCGTCGATGCGCAGCACCTGCTGGTCGTGGTAGTTGGTCTGCTGCACCTGGCCCTTGCGGATCGTGATCTCGCCGTGCAGCGCGGCCGACAAGCCGAAGACGATCGCACTTTCGATCTGCTGGCGCACCAGGTTCGGATTGATCGCCATGCCGCAGTCGACCACGCACACGACGCGGTGCACGCGAATCTGCTTGTCGGCCGCGAGCGAGACCTCGGCAACCTGCGCCACGACCGCACCGAACGATTGATGCAGTGCGATGCCACGCGCCCGCGCTGCGCCGTCGGCGGCGGGCGCGAGCGGCGTGCCCCAGCCTGCGAGCGTTGCAGCGCGCTGCAATACCTGCATGTGGCGTGGATGACGCCGCAGCAAGCCGGCGCGAAAGGCGACCGGGTCCTGCCCTGCGGCCGTTGCCGCTTCATCGACGAAGCACTCCTTGAAGAAGGCCTGGTGCGAGTGCCCGACCGAGCGCCAGAAGCCGACCGGGACCGGGAGCTCGACAGCCTGATGCGCGATGCGCGCGGCCGGCCATTCGTAGGGCTGGTCGAAAGCGCCTTCAGAGGTCGTCTTGTCGGGCCCGATGCCGGGCAGGCCGAAGCTGCGAACGAGCACCTGCGGGATGATTGCCTGCCCGGCCGAGGTGTTGCGCCACGCGATCAACGCGCCCGCTGGGTCGAAACCGGCCTCGAAGCGCGCGACGCAGGCCGGGCGGTAGAAGTCGTGCGTCGTGTCCTGCTCGCGCGTCCACAGCGTCTGCACCGGCGCGCCGCCGGCCTCGCGGGCGACGAGCGCGGCCTGCGCGATGACGTCGGCCTCCAGGCGCCGGCCGAAGCCGCCGCCGGTCAACTGCACCTGCACGTCGACCCGTTCGGAGTCGATTCCCAGTACCTGCGCGACCGCACTGCGCGCGATGCCCGGCACCTGGGTCGAGGCCCAGACCGTGGCGCGACCGTCCTTGAACTGCACCGTGCAGTTCATCGGTTCGAGCGCTGC
>JBDSEG010000316.1:0-18107 GCA_039920165.1 Burkholderiaceae bacterium | reverse complement strand
CTCTTCTCGCCTCGTTCGCGTCGTACACGCTCGAGAAGAAGACCCGCGGCCGGCCCGGCGAGGTGCCATTCGGCAAGGGCAATATCCGCGGCGTCGCAGGCCCCGAATCGGCCAACAACGCCGGCGCACAGACCTCGTTCATCCCGATGCTCACGCTCGGCATCCCGCCCAACGCGGTGATGGCGCTGATGGTGGGTGCGATGACGATCAAGGGCATCCAGCCCGGCCCGCAGGTCATGACCGGCAACCCGCAACTCTTCTGGGGTCTGATCGCCTCGATGTGGGTCGGCAACGCGATGCTCGTGCTGCTCAACCTGCCGCTCATCGGCATTTGGATCAAGCTGTTGACGGTGCCGTACCGCTACCTTTTCCCGGCCATCACGCTGTTCTGCTGCATCGGCGTCTATACGCTGAACAACAACACTTTCGACGTCTACGCCACCGCGCTCTTCGCGCTGATCGGCTACCTGTTCTTCAAGCTCAAGGTCGAGGGGGCACCGTTGCTGCTGGGTTTCATCCTCGGGCCGATGATGGAAGAAAACCTGCGACGTGCGCTGCTGCTCTCGCGTGGCGACTGGTCGACCTTCGCGACCCGGCCGCTGTCGGCCGGCCTGCTGATCGCGGCGGTGCTGATGATCGTCGTGGTCATGCTGCCGTCGATCAAGAAGAAGCGCGAGGTTGCCTTCGTCGAAGAGCTTTGAGGCCAAACGCCCCGGCCCCGCGTGTGAAAATCAGGCCGCCTTGCGGGCGGCTTGGTTTCGACAAAACCAGGCCGCCTTCGGGCGGCCTTTTTTTATCTTCCGCAAACGACGTACCCACTGCCTGCACCATGACCTCAATCCCCGGAAATCCATTCGACTGGAGCGCCGGTTATCCGAGCCAGCGCCTGCCGGTATTCGGCCGCAATATCGTCTCCACCTCGCATCCGCTGGGCGCGCAGGCGGGCCTGCGCATGCTGCTCGCCGGTGGCAACGCGGTCGACGCCGCGATCGCGGCCGCCGCGGCGATGACGATCGTCGAACCGGTCAGCAACGGCCTCGGCTCGGACGCCTTTTGCATCCTCTGGGACGGCCGCGAACTGCACGGGCTGAACGCTTCGGGCGCCGCTCCGGCCGCCTGGACGCCCGGGTATTTCCGCGCCAAATACGGCACCGATGCGCGCACCCCGCCCAAGCGCGGCTGGGACTCGGTCACGGTGCCGGGCGCGGTCGGCGGCTGGATGGCGCTGTCCGAGCGCTTCGGCAAGCTGCCGTTCGCCGATTTGCTCGCGCCGGCGATCGAGATCGCCGAACGCGGCTATGCGATGCCGATCGTGGTGCAGCAGAAATGGGCCGCCGGCGCGGCCGAGTTGCACACCCAGCCCGGCTTTGCGCAGACCTTCCTGCCGCGCGGGGGCAGCCCCTCGGTCGGTGAGGCGTTTGTCTTCGAGGCGGCGGCCCGCACCCTGCGCCTGATCGCGCAGACGAAGGGCGAGGCCTACTACCGCGGCGAGATCGCGCAGGCGGCCGAACGCCACGCGCGCGCGAACGGTGGCGCGATGACGGCGGCCGATTTCGCGGCCTTCCGTCCCGAATGGGTCACGCCGTTGGCCAAGGATTACCGCGGCCACACGCTGCACGAGATCCCGCCGAACGGGCAGGGCATCGCAGCGCAGATCGCGCTCGGTATCCTGTCGCACTTCGATATCGCCGGCCTGGCTGTCGACGGACCCGAAGCCCAGCATCTTCAGATCGAGGCGATGAAGCTCGCCTTCGCCGACGCCTATCGCTATGTGTCCGAAGGCGCGAGCATGACGGTCACGGCAGCGCAGATGCTCGACGACGGCTACCTCGCGGCGCGGGCCCGCCTGATCGACTCGAAGCGCGCGCAGGCTTTCGAGGCCGGCTCGCCGAACGACCCGCATCGGCGCGGCGGCACGATCTACCTCACGGCCACCGACGCGAGCGGAATGATGGTGAGCTTCATCCAGAGCAACTATATGGGCTTCGGCTCGGGCGTGGTCGTTCCCGAGTACGGGCTGTCGCTGCAGAACCGCGGCCACGGCTTCTCGCTCGACGCTGCGAGTCCGAACGTGGTTGCGCCGGGCAAGCGGCCGTTCCACACCATCATCCCGGCATTCCTGACGAAGGCTGGCCAACCGGTGATGAGCTTCGGTGTGATGGGTGGCAACATGCAGCCGCAGGGCCATCTGCAGACGCTGTCGCGCATGCTCGACCACCGCCAGCAACCGCAGGCCGCGTGCGACGCGCCGCGCTGGCGCTTCAATGCGGGGCTGGAGATCAATGTCGAGGCGACCATGCCTCGGGCGACCGTTCAGGGCCTGCTCGATCGCGGCCACCGGGTCGACGTGATCGACGACAGCTATCAGGATTTCGGCGCCGGCCAGTTCATCTGGCGCCTCGGCGATCCCTCCGCTGCGGGCTACGTCGCGGCGAGCGATCCGCGCCGCGACGGCCAGGCGGTGGCGTTCTGACCGCGCCTCTCCCGGCGGGAATCGTCGGCGGAACCGGCACCGGCAGCGGCGCCGGAGTGCTGCTGGCGCTGTTCGGAACCTTCGGCTTCTCGGCCAAGGCGATCATCGTCAAGCTCGCCTACCGGCACGGCGTCGATGCGGTGACGCTGATCGCCTACCGCATGCTGTTCGCGCTGCCCCTCTTCGCTGCGCTCGCATGGTGGTCCGGGCGCGGTCGTCCGGCGCTGACGCGGCGCGATTTGTGGGTCGTCGGCGGGCTCGGTTTCAGCGGCTATTACCTCGCGAGCTTTCTCGATTTCGTCGGTCTCGCCTACATCACCGCCAGCCTCGAGCGGCTGATCCTGTACCTCTCGCCCACGCTCGTGCTCGGCCTAGGCGCGCTGCTGTTCGGACGCAAGCCGTCGGCGCGCCAGATCGGTGCGCTCGCGGTCAGCTATGCGGGCGTGCTCCTCGTCTTCGGCCACGAGGTGCGACTGGCCGGCGCCGATGTCGCACTCGGCGCCGCGCTCGTCTTTGCGAGCGCGCTCAGCTATGCGTTCTATCTCGTCTACAGCGGCGAAGAAGTGCGCCGGATCGGCGCAGCGCGGCTGGCGGGACTGGCGAGCTGCGTCGCCTGCGTGCTGTGCATCGTGCAGTTTCTCGTCTTGCGGCCGCTGTCCGCGCTCGCGGTCGCACCCGAGGTGATCGGCCTGTCGCTGCTCAACGCCACCATCTCGACGTTCGCGCCGGTGCTGATGGTGATGCTTGCGATCGAGCGCATCGGCGCGCCGCTGACCGCGCAAATCGGCATGATCGGGCCGCTGTCGACGATCGCCATGGGCGTGCTGCTCCTGGGCGAGCCGTTCACCCTGTGGACAGCGACCGGCACCCTGCTGGTCCTGACCGGGATCGGGTTACTCACGCGTTGGAGGTGACATGGATCTGGGAATCGCGGGCCGCTGGGCCCTGGTGTGCGCGGCCAGCAAGGGCCTTGGCAAGGGTTGCGCGAAGGCGCTGGTGCGCGAAGGCGTGAACGTCGTCATCACCGCGCGCGGTGACGAGGCGCTTCAGGCCGCGGCCGCCGAATTGCGCGCACAGGTCGGGCCGGGCGGACCCGAGGTGCGCACCGTTACGGGCGATATCACGACCGCGCAGGGGCGCTCGCAGGCGCTCGCCGCCTGCCCGCAGGTCGACATCCTGGTCAACAACGCGGGCGGTCCGCCACCCGGCGATTTTCGTGACTGGGACCGCGAGGCGTGGTTGAAGGCGCTCGACGCGAACATGCTCACGCCGATCGAACTCATCAAGGCGACCGTCGACGCGATGGCGCAACGCGGCTTCGGCCGCATCGTCAATATCACGTCGGCCGCGGTGAAGGCACCGATCGACGTGCTGGGTCTGTCGAACGGCGCTCGCAGCGGCCTCACCGGCTTCGTCGCCGGCGTGGCGCGCCAGGGCCGCATCGCCTCGGCGAACGTGACGCTGAACAACCTGCTGCCCGGCCCGTTCGACACCGACCGCCTGCGCGGTTCGATGGGCGGCGTGGCGAAGGCTCAGGGCATTCCGATCGAAGATCTGCTTGCGCAGCGGCGCAAGCTGAACCCCACTCAGCGCTTCGGCCATGCCGACGAGTTCGGCGCGTTCTGCGCGTTCATCTGCAGCATGCACGCCGGCTACCTCACCGGGCAGAACATCCTGCTCGACGGCGGTGCTTACCCAGGAACGTTCTGACGCGCGATCGCGGCGATGCTGCGGCGCCGAGTCCAGCCGATCAGGCCGAGTCCGGTTGCGACCAGCAAGGCCATTTGCGGCTCGGCCACCGTGCTTGCGTTCTGCGGCTCGGCGCCGTCGAGCAGCCAGATCGCGCTGCCGTTCGCGAGCGCGTTCACGTGCAGGATGGCAAACGGGTTCAGGAACTGCGCGGCACCGAAGGCGCCGACGCTCGAACCGCCGATAAACCAGTTCGACGTCTTGCCGTTGGTGAAGGCGCTCGCCGTTCCCGTGTCGTAGGCGTTGCCGTTGTCGGTCCAATTGAACTTGATCCCGCTGACACTGGCACCGTCGCCGCCGGTGTAGGTCAGGGCGTCGATCAGCACGTCGCCGCGGTAGCCCGCAAAGGCTGCGCCGGACAGGTTGTTGAAGGTGCCCGTCGGTCCGTTGAAGGCGAGGTCGGAGATCTTGCTGCCGGCCGCGAAGACCGGGTCGGTGAGCGTGGCCTTCAACGAGAACATGACGCCGCTGCCGAGCGTCGCGTCGGTGACATCGGTCAGCGTCAGGCTGGCCGCCGAGCTGACCATGGAGGCCGAATTCATGTCGTCAGTGAACTGGAAGCTGACGACCGCCGAATTCGCGGCGCCGCACAGGGCCGCGCTGCCGCACAGCACGAGCACGGCCGCGACGAGCGGGTTGGAGCGCATCGATGAGTTCATGGAGTGTTCGGGACGGGGCCACGTTCGGGTTGCGATGCGGCGCAGTCTGCCGGGATCGATCGCCCGCAGGGGTGACGCGCACACCCCAAGCGCGGGGCCAACCAAGCGCTGGCGTGCGCCATTCGTGATTACGTCACGCCAGCGTCCGCAGGACCTCAGGCCGCATCGCGCGATGGCGGCGACGAAACCACGATGCCACCCACGATCAGCGCGAAAGCGGCGACGTGGTAGGCGCTCGGTAGCTCGGCCAGCCACAGCGCCGACAGCAGTGCCGCAAACGCCGGCGTGAGGTTGGCGAAGAAGCTCGCAATCGCCGGCCCCACCGTGGCCACGCCCACGCCCCAGCACCGGTACGCGACCAGCGACGGCCCAAGCGCGATATAGAGCAGGGCCGCTGCCAGGCCAATGCCCCAGTCGACGCGCGCCGGCGCGACGATGGACTCCACACCGGCTGCGGCGCTGGCCCAGAGAACCCCGAAGAAGATCTGCGCCAGCAAAGCCTCGGCCCAGTTCCACGCCGGCTGCTGCGCACCGCGCATCGATGCCGGCGGGCGCGCCAGCATCCAGCTGTACACCGCCCATAGCGCGCTCGCGAGCAGCATGTACAGGTCGCCGGAAACAAAGCGGATCTGCGCCAGCGCGGCCCAGCTGCCGCGCGAAAGCACGAGCGCGATTCCGGCCAGCGACAGGACCGCACCGGCGATCTGGCGCGGCGTGGGCCGGATGCCGTAGGCGATCGCGCCGACCGCCATCATCCACAGCGGCATGCTGCCGGCGATGAGCGTCACGTTGAGCGGCGTCGACGTCTGCACCGCCAGATATTGCAAGGCGTTGTAGCTGCCCACGCCGAGCAGCCCGAGCAGCGCGAGATAGGGCCACCGTTCGAGCAGGTGCCGCGGGCTGCGCAGCACGCGCCAGCCTAGCGGCGCCAGCAGCGCGAGCGCGAGCCACCAGCGCAGCGCATTGAGCAGCAGTGGCGGCACCGTGCCGACGAGCAGCCGGCCGACGACGGCATTGCCGGCCCACAGCAGCGGAGGCAGCGTCAGCAGCACAACAGTGAGCGGCGTGAGGCCGGCGGGGCGGTTCATGGGGGCGCTCTTCGGTCCGCAGCCGGCCTGGCCTGCAGAGGGGCCAGCACTCCTGCGAAGCTGGAATGAGCCCCTTCGGGCGGCCGGGCAAGGCTCATGCAGAAGGCATCGATGCGCCGCAGTTCCAGCACTGCTCGAACGGGCCGTCGATGATCTCGCGGCACGCGCGGCAGGCCCAGTGGCGATGCGGCGGATTGCGCAACTCGTCGAGCAGGCGGCCGGCGCCGGCCCATTGGTCGTCGTCCATCACCCACAGCTCGGGCAGCGTCTGGTCGGGCGGCACCTCGCCCGCGATGCTGCTGGCGTATGCGCGCTGAACCGTCGTGGGCACGCCGGCATGGGTGAGCAGGTCGGCCCACAGCGTGGCGAGAGCGAGATTGGGGGCGCGGATCAGCCGCTTCATGAGGGCGCAAGGGTGAGGCGGCACAGGCTGCCCGGTGCTGGCACCATACCCCACCTTGCACGGAAGACGCCGACCATGAACCAACCCACCCGCCACACCTCCACAACAGTCCGCATCGACCAGCCCGGCGGCGCCGATGCGATGAAGCTTGTTCAACTCGAAGTAGGTGAGCCCGGCCCGGGCGAGATCTGCATCCGCCACGAAGCCTGCGGCCTCAATTTCATCGACGTCTACCAGCGCAGCGGCGTCTACACGCTGCCGATGCCGCTCACGCTCGGCATGGAAGGCGCCGGCATCGTCGAGGGGGTCGGCGCCGGCGTCACGCACCTCAAGACCGGCGACCGCGCCGCCTATGCCAGCAACCCTCCCGGCAGCTACAGCACCCGGCGAGTGATGCCAGCCAAGTGCGTCGTCAGGCTGCCCGATGCGATTGCCTTCGAGACTGGCGCGGCCATGATGCTCAAGGGCCTCACCGCGCAATATCTGCTGCGCCGCACGCTGCCGCAAGGTGGCTTGCAGGCGGGTGATTTCGTCCTGTTCCACGCCGCGGCCGGTGGGGTCGGCCTCATCGCCTGCCAGTGGGCGCGCGCGCTCGGCTATCGCCTGATCGGCACCGCGGGCTCGGACGACAAGTGCACGTTGGCCAGGGAGCACGGCGCCGAGTTCACGATCAACTACCGCACCGAGGATTTCGTCGCCCGCGTCAAGGATATTACCGGCGGCAAGGGCGTCAAGGTCGTCTACGACTCGGTCGGCAAGGACACCTTCGAGAAGTCGCTCGACTGCCTGCGCCCCTTTGGCCTGATGGCGAGCTTCGGCAACGCCTCCGGTGTGGTGCCGCCAATGGCGCCGGGCCTGCTCGGCGCCAAGGGTTCGCTTTACCTGACGCGCCAGACCCTGTTCACCCACATCGCAACCCGCGAAGCGACGCAGGAGATGGCCGACGAACTGTTCGCGATGGTCGAGAGCGGCAAGGTGAAGATCCGCATCGACCAGCGCTATGCCCTGGCCGACGTGGTGCAGGCGCACCGCGACCTGGAAGCGCGCAAGACGACGGGGTCGAGCGTGTTGATGCCGTGAATCCTGGGTGACGCATCCTTCGCAATGCGCGGGGTGATCCCCGCAGGCATGCACGGGAGGCACGTTGTTCACACGACGCGATGCATTGTTCGGAGTTGCGCTTCATTTGGAGGCATTGGGTGCCCGCTCGCAGACTTCGAGTCCGCCGAGGCGGATCGGCCTTCTTGCTTGGGACAGTCCCAGGGATGGCGTCGAATTCGATCGGTTCTTTGTCGCCGCCCTTGCGAAACTGGGATGGACGGAGGCGAGGAACATTTCGCTCGTCCGCGCCTATGCGGAAGAAAAGGTCGAGCGGCTGGCAGCGCTGGCCAAAGAATTGGTTCGTAGCCGGATCGACGTCATAGTGACCAGTGTTCGCCGAGCGAGCGGCTGATGATGTGGACCGGATACTTCGTGGCGCGCGGCCCGCGACACTTGCCATCGGGTTCGCGACCCGTTTCGAGCTTTTTATCAATGCGAAGACTGCCGAAACCCTCGGGCTGCGCATACCGCCATCGCTACTTCTGGGCGCTGAGCTGATTCGCTGAGGCGTTTTTGCGGTTGGTCCGTGCATGCGCTGATGCCCGCGGGGTGAATGGGTGATGAAGTGGCGTAGATAGGGCGCTTAGCATGGGCTTTGATGCACCGGCTTGTGGGAGGGGCGTTGAACGAAGCTATCAAGGGCAACCGACACCGGCTTGCCGCCATCCTTGCTGCGGATGCGGCGGGCTATTCACGGTTGATGGCGCACGACGAGGAAGCAACGGTTGCCTCCCTGGATGAGGCGCGCAACGCGTTCAGAGTCGCCATCCAGGCAAACGGCGGTCGTGTCATCGACATGGCGGGCGACTCGGTGTTGGCAGTGTTCGAGACGGCCGCCGGTGCGGTAAGCGCCGCGCTCGAGGTCCAGAAGGCGCTCGAAGACCGCGCGGCCGGAATCCCCGCCGATCGGCGCATGCGTTTTCGCATCGGCGTGCACCTGGGCGATGTGATCGAGAAGCCCGACGGCAGCGTCTACGGTGACGGCGTGAATATCGCCGCGCGACTCGAGGGGCTGGCGCTGGCAGGCGGAATCACCGTCTCGGACGCCGTACAAGGCGCGGTCCGTCATCGCATCGCGGCCTCATTCGAGGATCTTGGCGACCAGCTGGTGAAGAACATCGCCGATCCGGTTCGTGCGTTTCGGGTTCACGCATCGGTACCCGGCAACGACGAGCCGCAGACGATGCGGGCAATCGGCGGGCCGCGCTGGAGCCGGGTTATGCGCTGGCGCTGGTGGGTCGCTGGCGGTGTCCTGGGGCTGCTGCTGGCAGGCGTCCTCGGTGTGACCCTGACTCGTGGACTCAGGGCCGACCTTGCAGGGATTGCACCGACCACCATGTCAGTGACCGTAGGGGCCATAACCGCGCCGTCGAACGACGCTGCAGCGATGCAAGCTGCCGAGGCGCTGGGACACGAGCTTGCGAGCGTCCTTGGCAGGATCAACGGGAATGTGCGCGTGATGTCGCCCAACCGGGGCCAGAACGGAGTGGTCGACGTTGGCGCTCGCGAACTGGCGCGTCGCTCCGGTATCCGCTACGTCGTCGAAGGCGATGTGCGCGTCGCGGACACGAAAAGAATCGTCAACCTGCGCTTGATCGAGTCGCAGCGCGGCACCCAGCCCTGGTCCGGCAGCTTCGAGTTGCCCGAGTCGGGCAGTTCGTTCGAAACATCGGTCGCCACGCGAAACATGGTCGGGCAGCTGGCGTCGTCGATCGAAAATGCCGAAATCAGCCGGGTGTTGTTGAAGCCCGTCGGTCAGCTCGACGCGATGGAACTGGTGGTGCGCGCCTGGGCGGCGCTGGACAAGGGGCAGTCGCTCGCCAATGCGCAAGAGGCCCGCAAGTTGCTCGACGAAGCGCTGCGCCTCGATCCGACACTCGTGCCGGCACTTATCGCCATCGGTTGGGAAGTCGACCTACTCAATGACGTCGATCCGCATACCGATCACGACCGCTACGTTCGCGAAACGGACGAGTTTTCGGCTCGGGCAGTCACGCTCGACCCGAACAGTTCGCGCGCATGGGAGGGGCGCGCCGTCGCCCTGATGCTGCTCGGCCGATGGAGCGCATCGCTCGAGGCCAGTGATCGCCAAATAAAGCTCGACCCCTATGGCCAGCGCCCTTTCCTCATCCGAGCCTGGCTGATGAGCATGATGGGGCGGCCGGCGCAAGCCTTGCCGTACACGGACAAGGCCGCTGCGCTCAACCCATCGAATCCGGGGCGGGAAATGCGCTTTGCATGCGAGGCCCACCTCCTGCTCGGGCAGGCGGAGAAAGCCATCGAGGCCTGCGAGCGGGCCAGTGGCGTCGATACGGATTTCATTCATCACTCGTTTCTGGCCGCCGCTTATGCCAATGCCGGTGACACTGCACATGCGCGCGTCGCATTGGCTGCGATGCTGAAGATGATCCCCGGCTACACCATCGCGCAGTTGCGTGCCAAGCGCTACTCCGATCACCCGGAGTATCAGAAGCTGGCCGAGAAATACTGGTACGAGGGCCTGCGCAAGGCGGGCCTGCCCGAGAAATGACCCGATGGACTTGCGAGATGCTCGACCCCACGTGATCGACACAGGTCCGCGCCAACGTCTGGCCGCAATTTTCGCGGCCGATGCCGTGGGCTATTCGCGGCTGATGGCGGCCGACGAGGCGGCCACCGTCGCTGCGCTCGATGAGTCGCGCACGTTGTTGCGTACTCGAATCGAGACGCACGGAGGGCGTGTCGTCGATATGGCGGGCGACTCGGTGCTTGCTGTTTTCGACACCGCGTCCGGCGCGGTGGGTGCTGCACTGGACGTGCAGCGCGATCTTGGGACGCGCAACGCCGTGCTGCCCATGGACCGCCGCATGCAATTTCGCATCGGCGTTCATGTGGGCGAGGTGATCGAGAAGGCCGACGGCAGCGTCTATGGCGACGGCGTGAATATCGCGGCGCGTCTGGAGGGCCTGGCCGAGCCGGGTGGCGTGACGGTGTCGCAAGCCGTCGAAGCGGCGGTGCGTCAGCGCGTTGCTGCGGTCTTCGAGGACCAGGGCGAGCAGCAGGTCAAAAATATCGTCAGCCCCGTGCGGGCTTTTCGCGTCTACGCATCGGTACCTGGCCATGCCGAAGCGCAGACCCCGGGGTCCATGGGTAGAAGTCACGCGCGGTCGCGCTTTGAGCTTTGGTCTTCCACGCGCAAGCCGCGGTGGGCTGCCGCGCTCGGGCTCAGTGTCATCTTGATCGCCGGAACCGGGTGGGCGTGGTGGTCCAAGCGCAGCGCCTCCGACGCCGCGCCCGTGGCGGCACCTTTGTCGATCGCCGTGATCGCCTTCGGCGCTGCTTCAGGCTTGCCCGTCGATGCGCAGCTTGCCGATGAATTGACGCGATCGCTGGTCACAACGTTGGGGCAGTGGCGCATGGCACGAACGCCCGCCCATGCAGTCAGCTCAGCGGCGCAGGGCGGACCGATCGATCTGAAAGCGTTGGGACGCGAGCTGCAGGTGCGCTATCTCGTCAGCGGTGACGTTCAGCGCGGCGGCGACAACACCACCCTGAATGCTCGCGTGGTGGACGTCGCCAGCGGTCGTCCGGTTTGGAGTGAGGTGCTCTCTGTCGAAGCTTCTGCGAAGCCGGATCCAGTGCACGTCTTGCTCGCGAGACTTTCGCGCCGTGTCCGTTCAGCAACCGTCAACGCCGACATGCAGCGCGTGCGCGCCCAGCCGCCGCCCTACACGCCGATGGAGCTGGTGCTGCGGGGCTGGGTCGCGGAGGATCGCGAACCTTTGGGTCTGAACGGCGTGCTTGCCGGTCGCAAACTCTACGACGAAGCGCTCCGGCTCGACGCTGACTTCGGGCCGGCTCTGGTGGAGCGCGCGTGGTCGTCGAACCATGAGTTCGAAGAGGCCATCAAAGGCGACCGGCAGCGATTGGGCCTCGATATGGAGGTACTTGCGCAGCGCGCCTTGGCGGCCGACCGCCGGGACCCGGATGCCTGGGACATTCATGCCACGGCATTGGGTTGGCTCGGGAGGTGGGACGAGGCGCTCGGCGCGAATACCACCGCGCGCGAACTGGACCCTACAAACCATTCGTACGCAAGTCGCCGGGCCTACTTTCTCGCTGCAATGGGACGAGCGGAGGAAGCTGCAACCTTGGAAGAATCGTTGATCGCGATGTGGCCCCCAGGCGATTCGCACATGTCGCGGATGCTGTGCCATGCCGACCTCCTGTTGGGCCGGTATGCTGAAGCCAGGCCGGCGTGTGAGCGTGCGGGTGCGCTGGATGTCTGGTGGTTCGATCAGGTGTTTCTTATCGTCGCGTATACGCAGCTCGGCGACAGCGCGAAGGCGGCGATTGCCAGGGAACAGCTCATGCGCAGCCAGCCCGAGTTCACGATCACCCGCTTCATGGAGAAGCACCGATCTGACAATGCGCGCTATCTGGAACAGATGAACGCTCACATGCTGCCGGCATTGCGCAAGGCCGGCGTGCGCGAGTAGTTGCGCGGCGAACCGGACCCTCGCATGGGAAAGCCGCCCGCCAACGACCGCTTTGCGGCCCGCCGATCGAAGCCCGCGTCAATGAAGTCCACGAACGCCCTGACGCGTGCGGCCGTGTGGCGGCGTTGAGCTGTCTACATTCCCATCACCCCATCGAAGGAGACGCACGCCATGAAGACCTATTCCATCGCCACCATTCCGGGTGACGGCATCGGCAAGGAAGTGATCCCCGCCGGCCAGCGGGTGCTGGAAGCACTCGCCCGATCCAGCAACGCCTTCCGCTTCGAGTTCGAAGATTTCGGCTGGGGCGGCGACTGGTTTAGGGCGCACGGCGTGATGATGCCCGCCGAGGGTCTGGACGCGCTGCGAAAGAAGGATGCCATCCTCTTCGGCTCGGCCGGCGATCCGGACATCCCCGACCACATCACGCTGTGGGGTCTGCGCCTGAAGATCTGCCAGGGCTTCGACCAGTACGCCAATGTGCGGCCGACGCGCATCCTGCCCGGCATCGACGGCCCGCTCAAGCGCTGTGGCCCCGACGACCTGAACTGGGTCATCGTGCGCGAGAACTCCGAAGGCGAATACGCCGGTGTCGGCGGCCGGGTCCACCAGGGCCACCCGATCGAAGCCGCGACCGACGTCTCGATCATGACGCGCGCCGGAGTCGAACGCATCATGCGTTTTGCCTTCAAGCTGGCCCGGTCGCGCCCTCGGAAGTGGCTCACCGTCGTCACCAAGAGCAACGCGCAGCGACACGCGATGGTGATGTGGGACGAGATCGCGCTGGAGATATCCAAGGAGTTCGCGGATGTCGCCTGGGACAAGGAACTGGTCGATGCGATGACCGCGCGAATGATCAATCGTCCGGCATCCATCGATACGGTCGTCGCGACCAATCTGCACGCCGATATCCTGAGCGATCTGGCCGCTGCGCTGGCCGGCAGCCTGGGCATCGCGCCGACCGGCAATATCGACCCCGAGCGCCGCTACCCGTCGATGTTCGAGCCGATCCACGGCTCGGCCTTCGACATCGTGGGCAAAGGCCTGGCCAATCCGGTCGGCACGTTCTGGTCCTTGGTGATGCTGCTGGAGCATCTTGGCGAGAACGATGCAGCCCGCCAGGTGATGCAGGCGATCGAGAGCGTCACTGCCGACCCGGCACTGCACACCCGCGACCTCGGCGGCAAGGCAACCACGGCGCAGGTGACCGACGCGATGTGCGTACTGCTGACCCAAAGCACACACCGCGAGACGGCCTGACCATGAACCGAAAACTCAACGTCCTCGCCGCCATCACGATCGCACTGGCCGCCGGTGGCGCCTGCGCGCAAGCCTGGCCGAGCAAGCCGATCAGCCTGATCGTGCCGTTTCCCGCGGGCGGCACGACCGACGTGCTGGCGCGTGCGCTGGCCGAAAAGCTGCAGACCAGCCTGGGCCAGACCGTCATCGTCGAGAGCAAGCCGGGTGCCGGTGCGACGCTCGGCGCCGACTATGTGGCCAAAGCCAAGCCCGACGGCTACTCGCTGCTCGTCGGCGCGGTGCACCACACCATCGCGACCAGCGTCTACAAGAAGCTTCCGTACGACTTCCAGAAGGACCTGGCACCGATCACCATCATCGCGCTCGTGCCCAACGTACTCGTCGTCAACGCCAGCACGCCGGCCAAGAACGCTGCCGAACTGGTCGCGATGCTCAAGGCCAGGCCGGGTGCCTACAACTACGGCTCCAACGGCAACGGCACGGCGCAGCACCTCATCGGCACGCAGTTCCAGATCCTCACGGGCACCGAGATGGCGCACATCCCGTACAAGGGCAGCGGCCCGCTCGTCACCGACCTGCTCGGCGGCCAGGTCACGATGTCCTTCGACACCGTCACGCCGGTGCTGCAGCATATCAAGGCCGACAAGCTGCGAGCGCTCGCGGTCACGACCGCCAAGCGCTCGTCGGCGTTGCCGGACGTGCCCACACTCGACGAATCCGGCCTGAAGGGGTTCGACATCGGCACCTGGTTCGGCGTGCTCGCGCCTGCCGCCACGCCGAAGGACGTGCTCGCCAGGCTCAACGCGGAGATGGTCAAGGTGATCCAGTCGCCCGATTTTCGCAAGCGTATGGAAGAGATCGGCGCCGAGCCGGTCGGCAACAGCGCCGAGCAGATGGCCCAGCAGATCAAGGCCGAGACCGACAAGTTCGCCAAGCTGGTGAAGGACGCGAAGGTCACGATCGAGTGACAGGCCGTCGTCCCTCGTCGCGCTTGCCCGCCCTTACAGCCGGACCAGCGGCAGCCCCGACAACGCCTGCGCCATCAGCGCGGCCCACAGCGCGACATAGGCGATGGCGACGAAGCGGACCGCGGCGCGCGGCCGGGCGATCCGCGCCCCGACGATCGCCGCGCCGGTCAGGGGAATCAGTTGAGCTGCGTGGATGCCGAGGAAGTGGGCCGGTCGCAGATCGCCCATGACCGTGGACCAGCCGAGGATCGACAGTCCCGGACCGGTGGCGGGCGGCAGGGCCGACAGCGGGATGCCGGCGCCCGCGCCCAGCACGAAGGTGAGCCCGAGCCCGAGCACGACCGCCGAGCGGTAGGCCGGCGCGAGCGATGCGTCCCCGTGCCGGTAAATCTGCCAGGCGAGCAGCGGCTGCGACGCGGTGAGGACGATCGCGCCGATTCCCATCAGCGTATACATCGTGGCGTGGAAGGCGTCGCCGACGTTGTAGTGCGATGCCTCGCCCAGGGCGGCTTGCAGCGTGATGTAGACAAGCTCGAAGCTGCCGGCGCCGAGGATCATCGCCACCGCCGCGCGCACGCCGGTCGCGCCGCGCCGGTCGCGCGGCAGGTGGCCGATGAACCACGCAGTCGTGAGCGCGAGGACCGCGATCGACAGCGAGAATTTCATCGGCTTGATCCACACGTTGGCGCCGCGCAATGTCCGGTCGTCGAGGCTCCACGCGATCGCGCCCGGCAGCAGCAGGAATAGCAGCGTGGCGCCGAAGAGGGCGAGGCTGCGCTGGCGGTCGAGCAGTGCGCGCGCGATGCGGCGTGGCCAGGCGGCGTCGGCCGTGACGCATTGCCGGGCGATGGCAGTATTCATGGCGGGCGTTCTTCCCTTGTCGACGGGTCTGGACGTCAGGCCAGAGTCGCGCGCGGGGTTGTCGTGCGCTCCCGGTACAGCGTTGCCCTCAGGGCTGCGTAAGCGAGCAATCCGGCCGGGCCGAACATGAAGGTGAGCAGCAGCAGCCCGATCACGATGGCGTGCGGAATGCGCAGCGCGGCGGCGCGCCCGGCGATCCAGCTGCCGACGAAAAGATCGAACGCCAGGTAATGCAACCAGCCGGCCACGAGCAGTTCGGGAACCGCGAACAGCCGCTGCACCTCCGCGATCGACCCGAAGCCGCCGTCGGCGCCGAGATGGGTGGCCATCAGGACCACGTAGACGAGCGCGAACCCGAGCGGCAGAAAGCGCCCTGTGACGCGGCGCACGGCGGGCGCCCAGCGCGCCGTTGCGGGCGACAGCGCCAGGGCGATCCAGCCGATGGCGGCGACGGCATTGGCAACACGAAACAGCAGGTCGGCAGATTCCATGGTCGGTTTCCCGAAAAGAGACATTGGGGATCTGATCTGTACTCTGTAAAGATGATCCTAGGATACGGTCTGAACACTGTCAAGTTATATTCTGGCCTCAAACGATCGCGAGTCGCCATGCCCACCTCACGACGCGCCGCGCGCGCGCCCTACCACCACGGCGCGCTGCGTCAGGCGTTGATCGACGCGACCGAATCGCTGCTGGCCGAGCGCGGCATCGAGGGCTTTTCGCTGCGCGAGGTGGCGCGCCGTTCGGGCGTTTCGGCGGCCGCGCCGGCGCATCATTTCGGCGATGCGCAGGGGCTGCTCGGCGTCGTCGCGACGCTCGCCTTCGATGGCCTGACCGAGGCGCTGGCGGCCGGCAACCGGCGCGGCGGCGACGATCCGGTGGCGCGGCTGCGCGAACAGGGGATCGGCTATGTCGGATTCGCGCTGCGTTACCCGGGCCGCTTCGGACTCATGTTCCGAGCCCCGGTCGAGCCCAACCCCCCACTCGAGCGCGCCGGGCACGCCGCCTTCCTGATGCTCGAGGACGGCGTGCGCGATCTGCTCGGCGTCGCGCGAGGCGAGCCGCTCGCGCCGGTGCAATGGACCGCGCTGCTCGCGATCTGGTCGGTCGTGCACGGCTTCGCGCACCTCGCGCTGGCCGGGCAGTTCGACGCCATTGCGGGTCCGTCCGGGCGAGATATCTATGTGCTCGGGCTCGCCGCTCCGCTGCTGCAGCAGCAGCTCGATGCGCTGGCGCCGCCGGCGCGCGCGCGACGCCGTCGAATGGCCGCTTAGAGCTGCCCTTCGGTCAAGGTGTCGAGCTGCCAGCGCCCGCTCTTGTCGACCAGCCAGATGTCGGTATAGCGGGTGCCACCCATGCGGTGCGGGGCCGGCAGCGGCGATGCGGCGCGGATCATCTCGCGCACCTTGACGACGACCTCGGGCGCGTGGCTGGGTACGCGGACCATCTGGATATCGCGAACGTTGCCGGCCGGGTCGAGTTCGATTTCGGTGACGACGACGGCGTGCATCAGCGGCGGCAGCTTGCCCTTGAAGATGCGATCCGGATACGCGGCGTAGAGGTGGCGCGCGCCGTCAACGCGGTAGGCCTTGGCATCGGTCGCGTTCGAGGCCTTGCTCGGGACGGACGCACTGACGATCGGCGTTCTGGCAGTTTCGACGGCGACCGGCGTCGGCACGCTCGCCGTCGAAGCTGGCGCGACCGGCGCGGTCAGCGGCACCCGGGATGCGCAGCCGAACAGGAGCAGGCAGAACGCCAGGCAGATCAGTTGGATCATCGCAGTACTCGTCAGTGGGTGGCGTCACTGTGCATGCGCCGTGCTCCTTTCGGCGGGAAAGAATTCACGCGTGCAAGTGAGCAAGCCTTTCGTTACGCGGTCTGAACTGCGACTTATTTGGAGCGCCGCACCCGGCGAATCTCGTCGAGTATGAGAAGCACCGCACCGACCGTGATGGCGCTGTCGGCGATATTGAACGACGGGAAATACCAGCCGCCGGCGTGGACCTGGATGAAGTCGACCACGTATCCATGCAGCAGCCGGTCGACGACGTTGCCGATGGCGCCGCCGAGGATCAGCGACAGCGCCCAGCCGAACAGCCGCTGGCCCGCGTGGTTGCGCAGCATCCAGACGATGAACAGCGATGCCACGGCGCCCAGGCCGACGAAGAACCAGCGCTGCCAGCCCGACGCGCCGGCCAGGAACGAGAACGCTGCGCCGCTGTTGTGGACTCGCACGAGGTTGAAGAACGGCGTGATCGTGCGGCTGTCGTGCAGGTTGAAGTGGCCGAGGATCAGCGTCTTGCTGAACTGGTCGGCCAGGATGACGATGAGCGCGATGCCGAGCCAGGGGAGCAGCGCTCCCGATGATTTGTTGGCGGCCATGTCAGTGGCGCCCGGCCGCCCGAAGCCGCCGACGCGCCCCCTCGGGGGGCCGCGAACGCGGTGAGCTTGGGGGCTGTTTCATCTCAGGCGACCGAGCGGACTTCGCCCGACCCGTAAAGGTTGGCGGTGCAGCGTCCGCAGATCATGGGATGCGCCGGGTCGTGGCCCACGTCGACGCGGTAATGCCAGCAACGTTCGCACTTGGGGGTGCTCGCGGTCGCGACGGCCACCTGCAACGCCTCGCCGTCGGCGACGCTCGCGCGCGAGGTGATGGTGACGAAGCGCAGGTCGTCGCCGAGCGAGCGCAGCAGCGCGCCATCGTCGGTGCCCGCGGTGATCGTCAACTCGGCCTGCAGCGACGAGCCCAGGCCACCGGCCGCGCGCACCGCCTCGATCTCCTTGTTGGCAATGTCGCGGATCGCGCGCAGCCGGGACCAGCGCGCAAGCAGCGCCGCATCGTTCCACGCCGCGGTATCGCTGAAGGTCTGTTCGAAGATCGAGGACGACGTGCCCGGCGCGAAGATCGGCCACGCCTCCTCGGCGGTGAAGCTGAGGAAGGGCGCCATCCAGCGCAGCATGGCGTGCGTGAGGTGCCACAGCGCGGTCTGCGCCGAGCGCCGCGCAGGCGAGTCCGGCGCCGTCGTGTACAGCCGGTCCTTCAAGATGTCGAGGTAGAACGCGCCCA
>JBDSEG010000315.1:0-3454 GCA_039920165.1 Burkholderiaceae bacterium | reverse complement strand
TCCTTGATGCGGCTCTGGTCGAGCACGTAATTGCGGATCTGGCTGCCCCAGCCGATGTCGGACTTGCCGGCCTCGAGCGCGTCGCGTTCGACGTTTCGCTTCTGGACCTCCAGCTCGTAGAGCTTTGCTTTCAGCATCTTCATCGCGGTGTCGCGGTTCTGGTGCTGGCTGCGCCCGGTCTGGCAGGCAACCACGGTATTGGTTGGCACGTGGGTGATGCGCACCGCCGACTCGGTCTTGTTGACGTGCTGGCCGCCCGCGCCCGAACTGCGATAGACGTCGGTGCGCAAGTCGGCCGGGTTGATGTCGATCTCGATGTCGTCGTCGACTTCCGGCGACACGAACACCGAGGTGAAGCTGGTGTGGCGGCGGTTGTCGGAATCGAAGGGCGACTTGCGCACCAGCCGGTGCACGCCGATCTCGGTCTTCAGCCAGCCGAAGGCGTAGTCGCCCTCGACCCGGAAGGTAGCGCTCTTGATGCCGGCGACTTCGCCGGCGCTGACCTCCATCAGTTCGGTTTTCCAGCCGCGGCCCTCGCAGAAGCGCAGGTACATGCGCAGCAGCATCTCGGCCCAGTCCTGCGCCTCAGTGCCGCCGGCGCCAGCCTGGATGTCGACGAAGCAGTTGGAGGCGTCGAGCTCGCCAGCGAACATGCGCCGGAACTCGAGCTGCTCGACGCGGGTGGCGATGCGGCTGACGTCTGCGACCACCGAAGCCGCGGTATCGGCATCGTCGTCGGACTCGGCCATGTCCAGCAGCTCGGCGGCATCGACCAGGCCGTCGGTGTTCTGGCGGATCTCGGTGACCGTCTTCTCGAGCGTGGCGCGCTCGCGACCCAGGGCCTGCGCGCGCTCGGGATCGTTCCAGATCGCCGGGTTTTCCAGCTCGCGGCCTACTTCCTCGAGGCGCTCGACTTTGGCATCGAAGTCAAAGATACCTCCGGAGCGAATCGAGCCTGCTCTTCAGGTCGGCGATGCGCTGGCGGTCGAGGGCGAGTTCCATGGTCGGCAGTCTTCAGATGAGCGAATTCGAATGGCGATTATACGCGGGACCCGGCACATCAACTCGGGATCAGCCCCAGCAGGCGCGCGCGGCCGACCGCGTGCTTGCGGTTGCCCGCAGATAGTTTTGCGAACTGGTTCTTCAGGTGCCACTTCACGGTTTCGTCGCTGATCTCCATCGCCCGCGCGATCAGCTTGTTGGACATGCCAGTGCTGAGCAGGCCGAGGACATGCGCTTCCTTGGGCGTGAGCAGAGCCCCTGCCCCGCAAGGCGGCCCGGCGATGGCTGGCGTCCCGGGCACCAGCGCGGCCGGGTGCAACTTCGGATCGTCCATGCGCAGTTCCGCGACCATGCCCGCGACCGCCGGATGGGCATCGCCGAGCACGCGCCGGAATCCGCCGATCTCGGCCAGCGCTGCGGCTTCGGCGAGCATGCTCGAGTCCCCGCCGATCCGCCGCGCCAGCACCGCCTGCAGCGCCCTCACCGTCAGTCGCTCGCGTGCGCGACCCAGTCCGGTCGCCATCGCGCCGGCCGCGGCAAGTGCGAATCCAGCCTCCTCGTCGTCGCCCTCGGCCAGCGCCAGGTGCGCGCGCGCGATCGCGGCGAGCAGTTGCAACTGCGGCTGGAACAGGCGCAGGTCGGGATCGTCGAATTTTGGCGCCAAGGCATCGAGTCGCGCCAGCAGCTCGCGCGCCGAACCGGTGCGTTGCCGGTGCGCGTGGATGCGCACCCGTTCGGCCAGCGAATGCGCAGCCAGTCGCGGCAGGCCTCGGTTGTTCGCGAAGGTCTCGAGGTTTTCCAACACGTGCAGGGCTCGACGTTCGTCGCCCTGGTCGAGCGCAGCATCGGCCAGGCTGCGGTAGGCGGGAAGGATGGTTTCCGGCACGCCGCAGCGCTCGATCACGTCGAGCCGGGCGGCGAGCAGCGCGAGGGCCGATTCGGCCTCGCCGAGTTCACGCATTGCCGCGGCCAGCACCGGTGCGTACACGCAAGGCACCATGCCGCGCCGGCCTAACACGCGCTCGGCGTCGCGCAACAGCGGCCGCAGCAAGGCCTCGACGCGGAAGGCCTCGCCATCCTGCAAGTGGCTGAGCGCCAGCATGATGCGCGAGTAGGCCAGCGCCAACGGCAGCGATGGCGAGCTGGTTTCGTCCGGTGCGCGCGCAGCCCGCTCGCGGACCTCGGCATTGGCGCCGGCATGCAATGCCAGCAGCGACATGCCGTTTTCGAAGGCGAGCTGGTACAGCGGATCTGCCGCCCTGACCGCTTCCGCAGGCCAGGCATCGCGCAGTCCGTCGAGCAGGCCGAGGCGATCGGAGTAGACCGCCGCTCCGCCGGCAACGCGCGAGGCGACCAGGCGCGTGCGCGGTGTTGTCTCCGGGTCGGCAAGGGCGGCCTGGGCAATCGCCAGCGCCTCATCGTTGCGCTCGCTGAAAGCCATGATCCAGGCCGCGATCAGCCGCAGCTCGACGTCCTCGGCGAGCGCCTGCGGCGGGATTCGCTCGAGCCAGGCGCGCGCCTCGGTCAGCCGCCCGGCCGTGCCGAGCGTCCACAGCGATCGCGCGGCATGCGCCTGCGTCGCCGACAGGTCGCCGGCCGCGAGCGCATGGCAGGCCGCCTCGTGGAAGCGCTCGCCGCGCGCGAACCAGTGGTAGGCGCGGCAATGGAAAACTTCGCGCGCTTCCGCCGGCAGGCGCTCGAAGCGCGCCTGCAGGAAGTCGCGCGCGAGCGGGTGCAGGCGCATCCAGTGCTGGTGTTCGGCCGCGGCCAGGAACGGGGTCTCGGTCATCAATCGATCGAGGTATTCGGCGGCCTTGCCGCAGCCGGTGAGCGCTTCGCACAGCTCGACGCTGAGCCGCTCGAGGATCGAGATCTGCACCAGGAACTCGGCCATTGGTTCTGGCAGGCGCGTGAACAGCGAGTCCAGGAAGTATTCCTCGATGTCGCCGTGGCGACCGGAAATCGAACCAATCGCCTGCGCCAGGTCGCCGCCGCGCTCGATCGTCGCAGCCGCCAGTTGCAGGCCGATCGCCCAGCCCTCGGTGGCGTCGTGCAGGCGCGCGCACTGGTCAAGGCCGATGCGCGCGCCGAAGCGCCGCTGCAGGATCTCGGTCGATTCCTCCTGCAGCAAACGCAGGTCCGCCGCCTGCAACAGCGCGAGGTTGCCTTTGGCCGACAGTTCCGCGGTCGGCACGGGCAGCGGCGTGCGCGAACCGACCAGCACGTGCAGGTTGGGTGGCGCGTTGAGCAGCAGGTAGGCGAGCAGGCGGCGAGCGCTGGCTTCGGGAAGGCGCTCGCCGTCGTCGAGCATGAGCACCGTCTCGACGCCCAGGTTGGCGACCTCTGCCAGCAGCGCCGTCATCGCCTCGATCTCGCGATCGGGTTGGGTGGCGCATAGCGCCGCCAGCGGCTCGAAGGCGGCGCGGCCCGTAGCGACACGCAACGCGTGCAG
>JBDSEG010000314.1:0-9816 GCA_039920165.1 Burkholderiaceae bacterium | reverse complement strand
TTCAGCACGTCGGTGGAACAGCTCGCCACCGGCATGCGCTGGGCCGAAGGACCGCAGTGGTTCGGCGACGGGCGCTACCTGCTCGTAAGCGACATCCCGAACAACCGCATCCTGCGCTGGGACGAGTGCACCGGCATGACCAGCGTGTTCCGTTCACCGTCGAACCACGCCAATGGCCACGCGCGCGACCGCCAGGGCCGGCTGCTGAGCTGCGAACACCTCACGCGGCGCGTCACCCGCACCGAGTACGACGGCTCGATCACAGTGCTTGCCGACGCCTACGATGGCAAGCGGCTGAACTCGCCGAACGACATCGTCTGCGCGAGCGACGGCGCGGTATGGTTCACCGACCCGCTGTTCGGCATCCTGGGCTACTGGGAGGGCCTGCCCGCGGCCAGCGAGTCGCCGATGGCGGTGTATCGCATCGACCCGCAAAGCGACGCGGTGCAACGCAAGATCGACGACCTGAATGCGCCGAACGGCCTCGCGTTCACGCCCGACGAGCGCGTCCTCTACGTCATCGAGAGCCGGGCCCTGCCGCACCGGCTGATCTGGGCCTACGACCACGCGAGCGACGGCACGCTGTCGAACAAGCGGGTCCATGTCGACGCACAGGGGCCGGGCGCACTCGACGGCATGGCCTGCGATATCGATGGGCGGCTGTGGTGCGGCTTCGGCAGCAGCGGCGCGCCGGGTGCCGAAGCTGCCGCACCCGACGGGGTGCGCATCTACGGCCGCGACGGCAAGCCGATTGGCCACATCCACCTGCCCGAACGCTGCGCCAACGTGTGCTTCGGCGGCCTGCACAACAACCGCCTCTTCATGGCCGCGAGCCACTCGATCTATGCCTTGCATGTAAATACACGCGGTGCCGTCTAAGTCCCGCCAGGCCGGCGGCGGACATGGGTGCGGACGCCGAGACCGACGACGAAATCCACATCGCGCGGCTGGACGCTGCAGCCGCGCGGGCGGCGGTGCCGGCGCTGGCCGATGTGATGATCGATTGCGTCGAGGGCAGCGCCTTGGTCCGCTTCATGCTGCCGATCGCCCGGACGGTCGCGCTCGCGTTCTGGCAGGCGTGGCAGACGCGGTCGGTCGGGCGAGCGGGTGCTGCTGGGAGCGCAGGACCGGGCCGCATTGTCGGCACGGTGTAGCTCGTCCTGTCGCTGCCGCCGAACCAGCCGCACCGTGCCGAAGTCGCCAAGATGCTGGTGCATCGCGCGTCGCGCGCATCCGGCCGCACGCTGCTGGTGCTCGACGCGGTGACCGGCGGCGATGCCTGTCGGCTGTATGCCCGCTCGGGCTGGCAGCGGGCCGCGATGTGCCGGGCTTTGCGCTCGTGCCCGACGGGCGGCCCTGCGGATCCACCTTCTTCCATCGAACGCTCGATCCGGAATGAGGCGAGGCCGGCTGCGCCGGGCATCGACTACAGTCGCGCGACCAAGGGAGGAGCTGCATGAAATCGAAGATCGTCCCGGCCTGCGTCCTGTCGATCGCGGCCGTGTCGGCCGGCGCGGCGCCTGCGCTGTACCTCACGCTCGATCATTCGGCCGAGCAGTTGATGAACAAGGCGAGCGCCGACAAGCTGTGGCTCGAAGGCCTGCCCGCGGCGCGCCTCGCGCGCCTGTATCCGCCCGGCCGCTGGGGCTTCGTGAGCCAGGTCGAAGGCGGCTTCACCGATGCGCGAGTCTGCGTCGTGACGGCGCGTGCGATGCTGGTGCCGCGCAAGGGCAAGACACTCGTCTTCGCGCCTGCGCAGACCGCGACCGCCTTCGCCACGCTGCCGGGCGCCACCCAGCAGCAGTGCCGCGATATCGCGCGCATCAAGCTGAAGGAAGCGATCGCCGCCATCGTCGCGCCGTTGCTGCGCGAGAAGTGACGCGCCGGCCCGGAAGCTCGCAACCTTAGGGCGGTTCGGGCCGCGTATTGACCTCGCGCAGCCGGCGCTCGACGCGCTCCACGTCCTTGCCCAGGCGACTGGCCAGCAGCTCGATCAGGTGAAACCCGAAGGCCGGGTTCTGGAAATAGAGTTGCTTGACCGTGCCGTAGCTGATCACGAGCACGGTGCATGGCGTCACGCACCGGACCGTGTGGGTGCGAATCTTGTTCGGCGAGAAGAGGGCAATCTCGCCGAAGATGCGCCCGGTCTCGAGCTTGACGCCGATATCGGCGAGTTCCATCTCGCCTTGCACGAGCAGGTACATGCGGTCGGCACGGTCGCCCTTGTGGAACAGCACCTGGCCGGCGCGCAGCTTCTTCGCCTTCATATACGGACGCAGCCACAGCCCGGACTGGTTGCCCGCCACCTCGGCGCGGTTGACGCGCCGGGTCAGTCGCGTCATCTCGATCGCGCGGTAGATATTGACCGGCAGCAGCACGGCGGCGATGGTCATCGTGATCGGCGATGGCCGCAGCGCGCCATAGATGAGCAGCCCGACATTGCTGCCCACCGCGAGCAGGCGCAGCGGGATCATGGTTCGCACGAAGGCCGCTACGACCACCAGCGTGATGCCGACACCGGCCGCGACATGCGCCAGGATCTGCCGCGGCGACGAGAGGATCTCGACGATGTTGGCGGCCACTTGGGCCCAGAAACCGTTGAAGGTGAGGGTCAGGTCCATGCTCGCTTCGAATCGCGGCGCCAATGTACCTTGAGCCCGGGCCCCTGCTGCGACCGAACCATCCCAGACGTCCCCTCGTTGTTGGAGGGACGGCACATCGCTCGCCCTAAATCTTGTTACGCCCGTTGACAAGTTCGTGTAGCCGTTTAGCCTACGGCCTCTTCCAGCTTTCGGTGCCACGCCATGACGGAGCCAATTGAGCGCGGCCAGCGCATCGACGGCGGATTCAGGAAAGCGCTCGTCGCCTGCCTGGCGAGCGTGCCGCTCGCGGTCGCGGCCCAGACCTCGCCGCCCCCCGCCACGCCGAATGCCGGCTCGCTGCTGCAGCAGGCCCAGCCCAACGTCGCCGCCCCGCCACCCTCGACGCTGTCCCTGCCCGAACTGACCGCGCCGCGCTCGGTCGCCCCGCCGCTGTCGGGCGGACCCAAGGTCACGGTGCGCGGCTTCCGGCTCGCCGGTATCGACGCGGCGCAGGCCGCCACGCTCGCGCCGCTGCTCGACAAATATGTCGGCGCGGACAAATCGCTGAACGATCTGGAAGATGCGGCCAAGGATATCGAGGTCGCGCTGCAACGCCAGGGCACGTTTCTCGCCCAGGCCTACGTGCCCGAGCAGAACCTGGCCGACGGGATCGTCACGCTGCAGGTGCTCGAAGGCCGGATCGGCAAGGTCACGCTCGACGTCAAACCCGGCGTCAAGGTCTCGGCCGAGCAAATGCAGGGCGTTCTCGCACGGCTGCAGGGCAACCCCGTGGCGCGCCGCGAACTCGTCGAAAGTGCGCTCTTCACCCTCGGCGATCTGCGCGGGGTGCTTGTCACCTCGGCGCTGACCCCGGGTGCGCAGGTCGGTATGGCCGACCTCACGGTGACCGTTGCGCCCGGCCCCGGCCAGTCGTTCTCGATCGATTTTGACAACGGCGGCTCGATCTTCACCGGGCGCTACCGCTTATCGACCAACCTCGAATTCTTCAATATTGCGTCGCGCGGCGACGTCTTCTCGCTCAAGACGCAGTTCTCGACCAGCTTCGGCAGCGGCTTTCTGCGCGGCTCGTGGCTGACACCGATCAACAACCTCGGCACCAAGCTCGGCCTCGCCGCCAGCTACCTGCGCTATTCGCTCGGCTCGCCGACCTTCGAGGCGCTCGACGCCAACGGCACGGCGAGCGCGCTTTCGGTGCAGTTGTTGCATCCGATGATCCGCTCGCGCAACAGCAACCTCTTTTTGCAGGCGAGCGCGGACCGGCGCGATTTCGAGGACAAGGTCAATTCGATCCAGATCGTCACCAAGAAGGGCAACTCCTCGTATTTCACCTTCGGCGCGGTCGGCGACTTCCGCGACACGCTGGCCGGCGGCGGGATCAGCAACTATTCAGCCAACGTCATCGGCGGCAGCCTGAAGATCACGTCGCTCGAGGACTTCGTGCTCGACCAGGCCTCGACCGGCTACCAGACCGCGGGACGCTATACCAAGCTCGTCTTCACCGGCTCGAGGCTGCAGGTGCTGCCGAACAAGGACTATCTGTACCTCAGCGCGTCGGCGCAGATCGCGAGCAAGAACCTCGACAGTTCCGAGAAATTCAGCCTCGGCGGACCGCTCGGCGTGCGTGGCTACCCGTCCCCCGAATCGCCGTCCGACTCGGGCGCGCTTGCGGGCTGGGAATACCGCAAGCCGATGAAGTTCGAGAAGCTGCCGGGCGATTTCATCTTCTCGATATTCGGCGACTACGGCTACGGCCGCTTGCACGAAAACCCGCTTGCGACCGACACCGGCAATATCCGCAAGCTGATGTCGCACGGCGTCGGCATCACCTTCGACAACGACCGTGGCCTGCTCGTCAAGGCGTGGGTCGCGGCGCGCGGCAATACCCGTGCGCAAAGCGACGACAGCCGCGCGCGCGGCTATGTGCAGATCAGCCAGCAGTTCTGAAACCGGTGCCCGGAGATATCCATGAACGCAAAGCTCTATCGCCTGGTTTTCAGCCGCTCGCGCGGGACGCTGGTGGCGACGGCCGAAAACGTCGCTTCTTCGGGCAAGTCGGCCGCGGGTGAATCGAGCGGTGCGCGGATCGCCGTCGCCGGCCTCGCGCTTGCCGGCTTGACACTGACAGCGGGTTCGGCCTTCGGCCAGGCGCTGCCAAGCAACGCCACCATCCAGCAGGGCGCGGCGAGCATCGGCGTGAACGGCGCGGCGATGATCGTGAAGCAGACGACGCCACGGCTCGTCGCCGACTGGCAGAGCTTCTCGATCGGCGCTGGGAATTCGGTCCAGTTCGTGCAACCGTCCGCCGCATCGGTCGCGCTGAACCGTGTCACCGGCAACGAGGCCTCGGCGATCTTCGGCAGCCTCACCGCGAACGGCCACGTCTATCTGCAAAACCCGGCCGGCGTGCTGTTCGCGCCGGGCGCGCAGGTCAATGTCGGCGCGCTCGTCGCGACCACGCTGCAGGCCGACCTGAACGCATTTCGCTCCGGCGATCTGCGGCTTTCGGGCGGCGAAACGAGCCGCGGCGAGGTCGTCAACCGCGGCACCATCACGACGCCGGCCGGCGGCCACGTCGTGTTGGCCGGGGCACAGGTCAGCAACGCCGGCAGCATCTCGACGCCGCTCGGCACGACCGCGCTCGCGGCCGGCAATGCGGTGAATGTTGACCCGACAGGTTCCGGCCTGCTCAGCATCAGCGTACCGGTCGCGGCGGTCGGCGCGGCGCTCGCCAACAGCGGCAGCATCAGCGCCGACGGCGGCAGCGTCGCATTGCACGCCGCGGCCACCGATGCTGCGCTGCGCAGCGTGATGCAGGTCGGTGGCGTGGTGCGCGCACGCAGCATCGAGCAGCGCGACGGCCAGATCGTGCTGTCGGGTGGGGCCAGCGGCGTGGTTGCCGTGACCGGTACGCTCGATGCTAGCGGCGCAGCCGGCAGCGACACGCGCGGCGGCTCGGTCCAGGTGCTCGGCGAGCGCGTCGCGCTGCTCGGCCAGGCCAGCATCGAAACCCGTGGCGACCTGGGCGGCGGCAACGTCAACGTCGGCGGCAATTTCCAGGGCCACGGACCATTGCAGAACGCGCTGGATACCTACCTCGGAGCAGGCACCCGCATCGACGCCAGCGCGCGACGCAGCGGCGACGGCGGCACCGCCATCGTATGGTCCGATCACCATACCGACTATCGTGGCCACATCGAGGCCACCGGCGGGCGCGATGGCGGCGACGGCGGCATGGCCGAGGTGTCGGGCAAGCAGTCGCTCAGCTTCGGCGGCACCGTCAACCTGAGCGCCGCGCGAGGACGCGCCGGGACCTTGCTGCTCGACCCGAGCACGATCGACATCGGTCTGGTGTCCGACATCGATGGCAACGGCACGACCGGCGACGACATCACCGACTCGGTCTCACCATCCGGGCCCAACTTTTACAACGTCGATTACGCGGACTTTTCGGGTGCCGCAAGCCGCATTTCTGCCAGCCGGTTGGCAACGCTGCTGTTCGACAACCAGGTCACGCTCAAGGCCACGAGCAGCATCCTTGTCAGTGCGCCCATCACCGTCACCCCGGCAGCCTCCAACCGCACGCTCAGCCTGTGGGCTCCCGCGGTCACCGTGAATGCCGCGGTCGACATGGGACTCGGCTACCTGGACCTTGACACGCGACAGAGCTTCAGCGACAGCATCCGCATCAACGCGCCGGTCAAGGCGTATGTCGTCAACCTGACGAGCAGCGACATCCGCATTTCAGCCGGCGTCGATGTGAACACGGCGTACCTGAATGCAGCACCCAACGGGCCTTCCGTCATCGCGAGCACCGGCGGACTGCGTGCGAATTACGTGATCGTGACCAAGGCGCCCTCGTTGAACAGCACGGTCTCGCTGACCGGCAACAACAACATCCACATTCTTAGGGCCGATGCCACCAGTGCCACGGTCAACATAGTCGAAGGAGACCAGAACAGCGGCGGGTTCATTCTCGACACCACCAATGTCAGCGGCAACCTCAACCTGAGCGTCGCAGGCACCAGCGTCTTCCAGTTCGACGGCCTCGGCTTTGGCATCAAGGTCGGCGGGCAATTCAATGTCACCCTGACCGACCCTCTATCGGTGCGCCCGCAGGTCTTCCTGCAGAACGCGCAGAACAGCTTCGGCAGCGTGGTCTTCAGCGCCCCTGGCAACTTCTTTCTGGACGGCAGCGCGGGGCCGCTGAGTGTTCAGGGCACTGCCGGCGGCAACATCACGCTGCTCAATACCAACCAGGTCACCTCGCTCACGGGCAACGTGACCTCGACGGGTGCGGCGGGGAACACCACGGTCCAGATCCTGGGCGTCGGATTCAACAACAGCGCCAACGCGCAAGTGGTTGTGCAGCCGGGCAGCCGCTTCACCATCACGTCGCGCGACTACACGCAGGACGTGCTGGGCAGCATCGGCTTCGGCACCGGGCTGGCCGATATCAACTTCGTCGGCTTCAACCTGACGACCGACCCGAGCGGCACGCTCAACGTGTTCTCGACCAACCAGAACGGTTTCCTGGTCGCGCCGCAAAGCGACCTGCCGGCGATCTCACGGCCCTACAACCAGCTCGCGACCTTCAGCTACACGCAGACTGGGACCGGCACAGCCACCTTCTCCGACAACCTTCAGGAAGTCGCGGTGCGGGTGCGCAACGAAGGTCCGTTCAGCTACACCGCTGCGGGCACCGGCCAGTTCACCAACAACAACGACAACACCGCCGCCGAAGTCAACAAGGGCTACACGACCAACGCGACGACGGCGACCAGCTTCACCGGCTCGAGCGGCACGCGGTACGCCGGGCTCACGATCGCCAGCTACGTCCGCGCGCCCGGGCCGTCGGCGGTGAACCCGATTTCGCAGATCACCCCGCTCGCACTCACGCTGTCGGGCATCACCGCGGCAAACAAGACCTACGACGGCAACACGACGGCGACGCTGGTCGGCACGCCCACCGTGACGCCGCTGTCCGGCGACAACCTCGTCGTCACCGGCACGGGCACCGGTACCTTCAACAACCAGACCGTCGGCACCGCCAAGCCGGTGACCGTGACGGGCTACACGCTGGGTGGCTCGGACGCCGGCAATTACACGTTTACCGCCTTCCCTACGCTGTCCGCCAACATCATTCCGGCATCTCTGGCAGTGACGGGCATCGGCGCACTCGACAAGACCTACGACACCTTCACGACCGCGACGCTGACCGGCACCGGCGCCATCGCGCCAATCGGCAGCGATGTCGTCACCCTGGGCGGCACCGGCACCGGCAACTTCAACGACAGGAACGTCGGCGCCAACAAGCCGGTCATCGTCACCGGGTTCACGCTCGGCGGGGCCGATGCGTCCAACTACACCCTCCAGCAGCCGACCGGGGTGATCGCCAACATCACGCCCGCCAGCCTGGCCCTCAGCGGCCTGACGGCAGTCAGCAAGGCGTACGACGCGAACACCGTCGCGACGCTGACCGGCACCCCGGTCGCGTCGCCTCTCGGCAGCGACTCGGTTTCGCTGAGCGGCAGCGCGACCGGCTCGTTCGCCAACAAGAACGTCGGCGCCGCCAAGCCGGTGACGGTGACCGGGCTCACGCTCATCGGGCCAGACGCCGGCAACTACCTGCTCGGCGCGCCGCCCGGACTCGTCGCCAGCATCACGCCGGTCAACCTGGCCGTGACCGGAATCACCGCGATCGACAAGACCTACGACGCGAACACGGTCGCGAGCCTCGCCGGCACGCCGAGCGTCGCACCGATCGGCAGCGACGTGGTGTCGGCGGTCGGCACCGGCAGCGGCACCTTCGCCAACAAGAACGTCGGCACCGCCAAGCCGGTGACAGTCAGCGGCTTCACGCTGACCGGCGCCGACGCCGCCAACTACACCATCGTCCAGCCCACCGGCGCGACGGCCAGCATCCTGCAGGCCAGTCTGATCGTGAGCGGCATCACTGCCGCCGACAAGGTGTACGACCAATCGACGGTGGCCACGCTCACCGGCACGCCGGTCGCGGTGCCGTTCGGCAGCGACGCGGTCAGCATCACGGGCGGCACCGGCGTCGGCAGCTTCGCCGACAAGAACGTGGGCACCAACAAGCTGGTGACGGTGACGGGCTACACCTTGTCCGGCGTCGACGCCGGCAACTACACGCTCGGCCAGCCGACCGGGCTGACGGCCTCGATCACGCAGGCGCCGCTGTCGATCGGCGGCTTCACGGTGGCCGACAAGACCTACGACGGCAACACCGTCGCCACCATCACCGGGGCAGCCAGCGTGACACCGCTGACGGGCGACGTGGTGTTCGTGGGCGGCGGCGGCACTGGCTCCTTCGCGGACAAGAATGCCGGGGTCGGCAAGTCGGTCGTCGCGACCGGCTTCGTGCTGACGGGCGCCGATGCGGCCAACTACCGGGTCGCCGCCACCAGCCCGAGCAGCGCGACCATCCTGCCGCGCTTGCTCACAGTGGGCGGCCTGACGGCGGTCGACAAGATTTACGACAGCAACACCGTGGCGCAACTGGCCGGCACCGCGACGCTGTCCAACGTCGTCGGCGGCGATGCGATCGCGCTCAGCGGCAGCAACGTCGGCAGCTTCGCCGACAAGAACGTCGGCACCGCCAAGCCGGTGACGCTGAGCAGCTTCGCGCTGGTTGGCGCCGACGCGAGCAACTACACGCTGAGCCAGCCGGCCGGCCTCTCGGCCAGCATCACGCCGTATACGCTGGTGCTCAACGGCGTCATCGCGGCCGACAAGGTGTACGACTCCACCACCGTCGCCACGTTGAGCGGAACGCCGACGCTCAGCCCGTTCGCGGGCGACGTGGTTTCCTTCACCGGCGGAACCACCGGCACCTTCGCCGACAAGAATGTCGGACTGGACAAGCCGGTCACGCTGACAACCGCCGCGCTGACCGGTGCGGACGCGGGCAACTACCGTCTGGTCGCGCCGAGTGGCGGCCTCACTGCCGACATCACATCTCGGGTGCTGACGCCGACCGGCATCTCAGCGGTGCCGCGCGGCGCCAGCTCGAGCACCGACGTCACGCTCGACACCGCCGCCGCGGCACTGTCCGGGGTGCTGTCAGGCGACACGGTCGCGCTCGTCACCAGCGGCGCAACCGGCTCGGTCAGCTCACCCGAGGCGGGAGCGAACAAGATCGTCGCCGTCACCGGCCTGACCCTGAGCGGCCCGGATGCGCGCAACTACGCGC
>JBDSEG010000313.1:0-3219 GCA_039920165.1 Burkholderiaceae bacterium | reverse complement strand
CTTGTTGCTGCCGCGGTAGTGACGGGTACTGAGTCCAGCACGCAGACGATATTCTTCGCGCCTGGCGCAGCGAGCGATTACAGCAGCGAGACGGTTTCACCACCGGGGCAAACAAGTCCGTTTGGCGTTAATAGCTGCTCGACCGCTAACTAACTTATGGGGTGTTGATCTCCCTGATCGGCCTGCCCGGCGGAGGCAAGTCCTCGGTCGGCAGGCACTTGGCGCGGCATCTTCAGCGGCGTTTTATCGACTGTGACCACGAGATCGAGCGGCGAATCGGCTGCTCGATCCGGGTTTTTTTCGAGCGCGAGGGCGAGCACGCTTTTCGCGATCTCGAACAGCAGGTGCTCGGCGAACTGCTCGACGGCTCACCACATGTCATAGCAACCGGCGGCGGAGCCGTGCTGCGCGAAGCCAATCGCACCGCGCTGCACGAGCGTTCGACCGTCGTCTACCTGCGCTCCACCCCCGAAGACCTGTTCCGGCGCCTGCGCCACGATACGCAGCGCCCGTTGCTGCAGGTGCGCGACCCGATGCAGAAGCTGCGCGACCTGCACCGCCAGCGCGACCCGCTGTACGAGCAGACCGCGCACTACATCGTCGATACCGGTCGGCCGTCGATCGCGACCCTGGTCAACATGATCATGATGCAGCTCGAACTGGCGGGGCTGGTGCGGGCTTCGACGGTGCCGACAACGCCCGGGGCTCCGTAGACACCGGCTGCCGGTTGAATCGGGGCATTCGCGCCACCCGGCGCCCTACAATCTGACTAATCAGGTCAGAAGGAGCGGGGATGCAAACGTGGCAAATGCAGGAAGCCAAGGCGCGGCTGTCTGAGGTGGTGAAGCGAGCCGAGGTCGATGGTCCGCAGGACATCACGCTGCACGGACGCTCGGTCGCGGTCGTCGTCTCGCGTTCGATGTTCGAGCGCCTGTCCGGGCAGGAAGCGTCGCTGGTCGAGTTCATGCAGGCCTCGCCGCTGGCGGGACTCGACGAGATCGTCTTCGAACGCGATCCGAGTTGGACCCGCGAGCTGGCGCTTTGAGCCTGCGTCGTGGGCTATCTCATCGATACCAATGTGCTGTCGGAGCTTCGCCGCAAGGTGCCGGACGATCGCGTGAAGCGCTGGTTCGCGGGCCGGCCAACAGCGGCGCTGTACCTGAGCGTGCTGACTCTCGGCGAGATTCGCAAAGGAATCGAAAGCTTGGCTGACCGGCCTCGCCGACTCGTCCTGCTCGACTGGCTCGAGACCGAGTTGCCCGCATTCTTTGCTGCACGAATCCTGACCATCGACACTGCGGTGGCTGATCGATGGGGGCGCATGGTGGCTCATGCCGGCCGACCGCTGCCGGCTATCGACAGTCTGCTGGCTGCGACCGCCGCTCACCATGGCCTGATCTTCGTCACGCGAAATCTGCGCGACCTTCAGGGGCTCGGTGCCGAGGTGTTGAACCCATGGGAAGCACGATGAGCAAAGCCGCTCCCGGCCCCGTGGCACCGCGCGCTTGCACGACCGTTCCCATCGACCTCGGCAGCCGCCGCTACGACATCCTGATCGGCTCGGGCGTGCTCGGCGATGCGACCTCGTTCGACGGATTGCCGGGCCGGCAGAGCATCGGCATGATCGTGAGCAATCCGACCGTCGCCGCGCTGTACGGCGCATCGCTCGCCGACGCCTTGCAGTCTCGGCACACCACGGTCCGCCGGATCGAGTTGCCCGACGGCGAAGCGCACAAGAACTGGGCCTCGCTCGACACCATCTTCGATGCGCTGCTCGCCGCGGGCGCCGATCGGCAGACCGTGCTGTATGCGCTCGGCGGCGGGGTCGTCGGCGATATCACGGGCTTCGCCGCTGCCTGCTACATGCGCGGGATCGGCTATGTGCAGGTGCCGACGACGCTGCTCGCGCAGGTCGACTCGTCGGTGGGCGGCAAGACCGCGATCAACCACCCGCTGGGCAAGAACATGATCGGCGCGTTCCACCAGCCGCTGCGCGTGGTCGCCGATCTCGACACCCTCGCGAGCCTGCCGCAGCGCGAGCTGGTCGCCGGGCTGGCCGAGGTCATCAAATACGGGCCGGTCGCCGATGTCGAATTTCTCGCCTGGCTCGAAACGCATCTCGACGATCTGCTGGCGCGCGATCCGGCCACGCTCGCCCATGCGGTGCGCCGCTCGTGCGAGATCAAGGCGTTGGTGGTGGCGCAGGACGAACGCGAGTCCGGCCTGCGCGCCATCCTTAATTTCGGTCACACCTTCGGCCATGCGATCGAGACCGGGCTCGGCCACGGCGCGTGGCTGCACGGTGAAGCGGTCGGGTGCGGCATGGTGATGGCGTGCGATCTCGCGCAGCGGCTAGGCTTGGTCGATGCGGCCGATGCGCAGCGCGTTGTGCGCCTGATCCAGCGCGCCGGGCTGCCGCTGCGCGGTCCCGACTTTGGCAGCGCGCGCTACCTTGAACTGATGCGCCACGACAAGAAGGCACAGGCCGGCGCGATCCGTTTCGTCGTGCTCGAAGGGCTCGGCCATGCCGGCCTGCGCGAAGCGCCCGATGCGCTGGTCGAGCAGGTCGTTCGCGCCCACACCGCCTGACGCCTCTCGACATGCTCGCGCCCTACGCCAGCGACCCGCTGCGCTCCCGCGGGCGCCGCCATTCGCAAGCACCCGCGCCCACCCGAAACGAATTCCAGCGCGATCGCGACCGCATCGTCCACAGCACCGCCTTCCGTCGCCTGGTCTACAAGACGCAGGTCTTCCTGAACCACGAGGGCGACCTGTTCCGCACGCGCATGACGCATTCGCTCGAGGTCGCGCAACTGGGCCGTTCAATCGCGCGCAGCCTGGCGCTGAACGAAGATCTGGTCGAGGCGATCGCGCTCGCGCACGACCTCGGCCACACGCCGTTCGGCCATACCGGGCAGGATGCGCTCGATACCGGACTGAAGGCCGCCGACCCCGACAGCAGCGGCTTCGAGCACAACCTGCAAAGCCTGCGCGTCGTCGATCACTTGGAGCAGCGCTACCCGCAGCACGACGGCCTGAACCTTTCGTTCGAGACGCGCGAGGGCATCCTCAAGCACTGTTCGCGGCGCAATGCGCAGCAGCTCGAAGCGGCCGAGCCGGGCGGCGTCGGCGCTCGCTTCCTCGACCGCAGCCTGCCGAGCCTGGAAGCGCAGCTTTGCAATCTGGCCGACGAGATCGCCTACAACGCGCACGATATCG
>JBDSEG010000312.1:0-3577 GCA_039920165.1 Burkholderiaceae bacterium | reverse complement strand
CGGCCGCCGTGGTGCGCGGCCATGCACGCGGCCAGCCGCTCGCGGATCTGGCGCGCTGCGTCCTGCGCCGCCTTGCCGTTCAGGTCGGCGCCGGTTGATGCCGCGGTGGCCGAGGTGTTGGCGACCTTGTGCGTATCGGTCGCAGTGCAGCGAACGCTCGCCAGGCTCACACCGAGTTCGTGCGCCACGACCTGCGCCACCTTGGTATTCAGGCCCTGGCCCATCTCGGTGCCGCCGTGGTTGACGAGGATCGAGCCGTCGTTGTAGACGTGGACCAGCGCGCCGGCCTGGTTGAAATGCGCGACGTTGAACGAGATGCCGAATTTGACCGGCGTGAGCGCGATGCCGCGCTTCAAGACCGGGCTCGCAGCATTGAAGGCCGCGATCTGCGAACGCCGGCTGCGGTAGTCGCTGCTCGCCTCGAGCTCGGCCACCAGCGGTTCGATGATGTTGTCGCTGACCACCTGGCCGTACGGCGTGACGTTGCGCTCGGACGTGCCGTAGAAGTTGGCCCGCCGCACATCGAGCGGATCGCGGGCGAGGCTGCGCGCGATGCTGTCCAGGATGTTCTCGATCGCGATCGCGCCCTGCGGTCCGCCGAAGCCGCGGAAGGCGGTATTGCTCTGCGTATTCGTGCGGCCCGAATAGCCGTGCATCGCCACGGCCGGCAGCCAGTAGGCATTGTCGAAGTGGCACAGCGCCCGCGTCATCACCGGCCCCGACAGGTCGGCCGAGTGGCCGGCGCGCGAGACCATCGTCACCTCGACACCGAGCACCCGGCCGTCGGCATCGAAGCCGCAGTCGTACTCGTACCAGAAACAGTGGCGCCGGCCGGTGATCAGAAAATCGTCGTCGCGATCCGGCCGCAACTTGACCGGTCGCTGCAGCTTGGCCGCCGCGACCGCGGCGACACAGGCGAAGAGGGCTGATTGCGACTCCTTGCCGCCGAACCCGCCGCCCATGCGCCGACACTCGACCTGCACGTCGTGCGCACGCAGGCCGAGCGCGCGTGCGACGAGGTGCTGCATCTCGCTCGGATGCTGGGTCGAGCAGTGCACGTGCATCGCGCCGCCTTCCTTTGGCAGCGCATAGCTGATCTGGCCTTCGAGGTAGAACTGCTCCTGCCCGCCGACCTCGAACGTGCCGTGCAGCCGGTGCGGCGCGGCGGCGATGGCGGCACGCGCGGCGACCATGCCGGCTTCGCCCGAGGCGTCGTCGTGCCGGCCGCGGATCAGGTGCATTGGCGGCACCACGTACCGGGCGAGCGCATGCGCGTCCTGCGGCGTCAGCACCGCCGGCAGGGCTTCGATCGTGAGCACCTCGCGCGCCAGCGCCGCGGCGCGTCGTGCGATCTCGCGCGTGGTTGCAATCACGGCAAAGACCGGCTGGCCGGCATGGCGGATTTCGCCCCAGCGGCGGCCGTCGGCGTGGTCTTCGATCGCGCACAGGATGGGATCGTCGTGGACGATCGAGCCGCAATCGTTGCTGCCCGGGATATCGGCGGCAGTCAGCATCGCGACCACGCCGGGCTGCGTGCGGACCCGTTCGAGGTCGATTGCGAGCAGCCGCCCGTGCGCGACCGGCGACAGGCCGAGCGCGCAGTGCAGCGTGCCGTCCAGCTCGGCGATGTCGTCGATATAGGTCGCTTCGCCGGCGACGTGCAGATGTGCCGATTCGTGCGGCCGGGCGACGCCGACCTCGGCCCAGGCGTTCGTGGTGGGGGTGGCAACTTCGGCGAGCACGGGATCGTCGACGAGCTTGTTCATGGCCGGCTCCAGACCCGGGTCGCGCCGCTGTCCATGGTCGCTTCGGTGCGCGTCTCGAGCCAGAAGCGTTGCAGCAGGTTGCGCGCCACCTGCAGCCGGTAGCCGGCGCTCGCGCGCATGTCCGACAGCGGCGTGAAATCCGTGCCGAGCGCGGCCTGCGCGGCTTGCACCGTCGCCTGCGTCCACGGCAGGCCGAGGACCGCCGCCTCGGCCGCGGCAGCGCGCTTGACGACCGCCGCCATGCCGCCGAAGGCGATGCGCACCGTGCGCACCACGTCATCGTCGAGTTCGATGGCGAGGCCGGCGCAGGCCGCCGAGATGTCCGAGTCGAAACGCTTGCTGATCTTGTAGGCACGCAGCGTCCGTTGCAGCGGCGCGCCCGGAACGACGACCGCCTGCACGAACTCGCCGGGTTCGAGCCGGTTTTTCATATAGCCGAGATAGAAATCGTCGAGCGCCACCTCGCGGACCACCACGCCGCGGCGCAGCTCGAGCCGCGCGTCAAGCGCCATCAACACCGGGGCGCTGTCACCGATCGGCGAGCCGTTGGCAAGATTGCCCGCGAGCGTTCCGGCATGGCGAATCGGTGGCGACGCGAAGCGCAGCCAGACCTCGGTCAACTCCGGCATCCGCTGCGCGAGAGCCGCATAGGCCGCTTCGAGCGAGACGCCGGCGCCGATGCGCAGGCCACCATCGGCCATGGGCTCGATACGGCGCAGCTCGGCCACATCGCCGAGCCAGACGATCTCGGGCAGCGAGCGGAACTGCTTGTTGGCCCACACGCCGATATCGGTGCCGCCGGCGAGCAGTTGTGCGGACGGCAGGCGCTCGCGCAGTGCGGCCAGCTCGGCGAGCGTGCGCGGGGCGTGGAAGGCGGCGTTTTCCGCCCGGTCCTCGTTCGCGAGGCGGGTCAGCGCTTGCACGGCAGCAGCGGTATCCAGCCGCGCCGGCGGCAGATCGAACATGCGCTCGCCGGCGTCGAGGATGGTCCGGTAGCCGGTGCAGCGGCACAGGTTGCCGGCCAGCGCATCCGCAAGTTGCTGGCGCGTCGGCGCCGCCGCGTGGTGCTCGTAAACCGACCACAGCGACATCACGAAACCGGGCGTGCAGAAGCCGCACTGCGAGCCGTGGCACTCGACCATGGCCTGCTGCACCGGGTGCAGCTTGTCAGTGCGCACAGGGTGCAGCTCGTCGGTACCCACCGGGTGCAGCGCGCCGTTCGCGATCGGCTTCAGATCCTCGACCGTGAACAGCGCCTTGCCGTGCAGCGTCGGCAGAAAGCGGATGCAGGCATTCGCCGGTACCAGCGTGAGGCCGCCCACCGCATCGGCGGCGCCGGCCTCGGCCAGCTCGCCGATCACGACCGTGCAGGCGCCGCAATCGCCTTCATTGCAGCCTTCCTTGGTGCCGGTGCAGCGCGCGTCCTCGCGCAGCCACTCGAGCACAGTGCGGGTAGGCTGCGCGGCGTTCACCTCGACAACCCGACCGCGGTGGACGAAGCGGATCGGGCGCGGCGGCAGTCCCGATCCGTCGCCGCCGACCGCGGCGGCCCGGGCCAGGGGGGCGGGAAGGGTGTCTGAAAGGGAGCCGGAAAGGGCAGGGGAGTCGGTCGCGCTCATCCGCGAAACTTAAGCGTTTCCGGGTCGCGGTGTATACAGTCGAACGCATAACACTTATCGCCACGCGCATATGACGCAACGCGCTGACTTCGACAAGATCGAGCTCTACCTCATCCGGGTGCTCAAGACCTTGATCTCCGAACGCAGCGTCTCCCGTGCCGCCATGAAGCTGCAAAGCACGCAGCCGGCGGT
>JBDSEG010000311.1:0-5300 GCA_039920165.1 Burkholderiaceae bacterium | reverse complement strand
GGAGCCGGCACGCTGGGCCTGCTGATCCCGCCGAGCATCATCATGATCGTCTACGGCATCAGCGCCGAGGTCTCGATCGCGCAGCTGTTCGTCGCCGGCGTGCTGCCGGGCCTGCTGCTGGCGCTGCTGTTCTCGGGCTACCTCGCCGGCTGGTCCCTGCTGCACCCCGGCCGCGTGCCGCCGCGCGACGACACGCCCGGGCTGGCGCACAAGCTGCGCGAGTCGCGCCACCTGATTCCGGTGGTGGTCCTGATCGGCTCCGTGCTCGGCAGCATCTACGGCGGCATCGCCACCGCGACCGAGGCGGCGGCGCTGGGCGTCGTCGGCGCGCTCGTGATCTCCGCCGCGCAGGGCTCGCTGACGTGGCAGACTTTTCGCGACTCGCTGTTGGGCGGCACGCGGCTGTACTGCATGATCGCGCTGATCCTCGCGGGCGCGGCCTTTCTGACCTTGTCGATGGGCTACATCGGCCTGCCGCGGCACCTGGCCGAATGGATCGCCACGCTCGGCCTGACGCGGCTGCAGCTGCTGCTGGCGTTGATGCTGTTCTACATCGTGCTCGGCTGCTTCCTCGACGGCATCTCGATCGTCGTGCTGACGATGGGCGTGATCCTGCCGACGGTGCAGGCCGCGGGCATCGACCTGCTGTGGTTCGGCATCTTCGTCGTCCTCGTCGTCGAGATGGCGCAGATCACGCCACCGGTCGGCTTCAACCTGTTCGTGCTGCAGGGCATGACCGGGCGCGACATCGGCTGGATCGCACGCGCGACGCTGCCGTTCTTCGTGCTGATGGTGATCGCGGTCGGGCTGATCTACCTCGTGCCGGGCATCGCGACCTGGCTGCCGGCGCAGATGCGGCGGTGATCCGAGTCCACCCGACGTGCAGCGCGCGGTCGCCGGAGATCGCCGGCGGCTGCGAACTTGGGACACGCTCGAAGTCGACTTTCGATAGGTCGGCGACGTCTGCATTGCTGAAGGTCGATGCTGCTGCGCGGGCCGAGCGCTCCCGGCCAGAAGCAGCCGGCGGCGAGAGTCAGCTTGTCGGCGGGCCTCTTATCGAAGCGCCTGAAGCATCGCATCAAGCCGGTATGACGGTTCGGTGAAGAATCGGCTGACGCTCGGCTGCATCGCGACCGATACGCGAGCGAGCCGCCCGAGTTCGCTGGCCTCCTTGTGGCGCCCGGCCGCGAGTGCGCATAGCCCGGTCACTGCGCGCAACCTGAACAAGTTGGGGTCGTGCGCGAAGTACCGATTCTGAAAGACGGGAACTTGCGCTTGAATCTGCAAAGCCTCCCGGAGCAACCGTAGCCCTTCGGCGCGTTGCCCGAGCGCGCACAGGATCTCACCCCGGACCGTGATCGCCTTGAAATCGACATATGTGTGCGAGTCTGGCGCCGGCTCTGGCATGAGCGCCAGCGCGTTTCCGGGCTCATTCTCGTAGAGGGCCACCATCGCTTTCAGCAACTGAACGTGTCGGTTTGCGCTCGTGAAACTCGGGCCGATGTTGCGATCGTCGCCGAAGACAGGCGCCTTGGCCAAGAAGTCCTTCGCTTCTGCGAAGCGCCCTTGTATGGCCAAGTTCATTGCGACGTTTCCGTAGTCGTACGACGCCGATGGCCGCAGCGCCGTGCCGGCGGCCGCGGCGAGCGTCAGCACCTCCCGCAAGGGCAGGTCAGCCTCCGCATTGCGGCCCATGTTCATGCTCATGAAGCCCTCCACGAAGTCGTAGAGCATGAGGTCGTCTTTGCTGCCCGCGTCCAGCCGGCGCACGACGGGAACCACGCGCGTGACCAGCGAATCGACCGACATATAGTCGCCTGCGTACAGATAGATCGCGGCAAGATTCAACTCGATATGTGGGAGGATTCGTTCGGGCGCGAGTTCGCCTTTCGAGCGCACGAAAGCGATGTCTTGCTCGACCTTGGCGACGGCAGTCGGAAAGGCGATCATGCCCGCGTTGACCATGCCACGCGCCGCCGCCGACTCGAGCAGCGCGGCGCGCATTTCCCCGGCGAGTCCAGAAGCGCGCAGCGCCTTCAATGCAGACTCCCGAGGAGCGATCGATTCGTCGTATCGGCCGTACCAGAGCAGTCTGTTCGCGAGCCAAATGCGGATCTCGATTGCGGTCTGTGACAGGGGGCCTTCCGCCACCAGCGCGTCTTCGATGGCCGATTGCGAGAGGGGTAATGCTGCGTCAAATCGGTTTCCAGCATCGAGCATTCCGGCGCGAACGAGCTTGGCGCGCGCGCTGAGCGCCGTCGGCGGCATGCCGGGTTTCGATTCGGCGCCGATCAATGCCAACCATCGCCGGACCTCGTCGTCCTTGCCACCCTCTGCCCGCAGCACTTCGGCCAACACGAGCTGCGCGTTTGTGCGACGGTCGGGGTAGGGCTCGGAGAGCTGCAGCGCGCGCCGAGATGCTACTTCGGCGGCGTCGAGCCGCCGCTGCATTAGCAACGCACGAGCCATCAGAAGATGTGCATCAGCCACCGCGGTGCCCGCTGACCCGTTGACGGTCGCCAGGAGATCGACCTGCTTCTTTGCGTAGTGGGCGGCTTGCTGGGCTGCGCCCATGTCGAGAAAGACGCGTCCGACTACGCCGTACAACTCAGCGCGCAGTGCGGGCTGGCCTGAGAATCTGTCGTCGATCAACGCGGCGCCGCGCTCAATGACGACTTCGGCCGGGAGCTGGCGCATGTCGGCATCGGCCCGACCCGAAGGGGAATTCACCTTCAGCACGTCGACGACGAATTCCTTGACGACCTGCGCCCGCTCGGCCGCCTCGTTCGCCCTACGCGCCTGAACCATCGACACGGCACTGCCGGCGATCACGGCGACGAGCACTGCGCCAGTCGCCGCGAATGCCACCCGATGGCGGAGCAGCACCTTTGACCACCGATAGGCGAGGCTGTCGGGCTGAGCAAGAACGCGTTCACCGCTCAGATGGCGCTCGATGTCGGAAGCAAAGGCATCGGCCGTGGCGTAGCGCTCGCTCGGCTCGCGCCGCAGCGCTTTGGCGAGGATCGAATCGATCTCCCCACGCAAGGCCTTCGCCGTCGTTAGATGCGATGACCGACTACTCGCGCGAGCCGGCTCTCCTTCCAGAATCTCCTCCTCGAGCGCACCGAGCGTGCTGCGCTTCGGCCGGTAGGGCGTGCAACCCGTCAACAGTTCGTACGCAAGTACGCCCATGCTGTAGACATCGGATTGCACGGTGATGGCCTCACCCCTCAGCTGCTCCGGCGACGCATAGTGCGGAGTCAGAACTCGTCCTTGATCACGGGTCAAGCCGTCCCCATCAGACGCCGCTTCGTTCAACAGTTTTGCGATTCCGAAGTCCAGCAAGTGGATCTGTCCGTCGGCGGTAACAAGGACGTTGGAGGGCTTCAGATCTCGATGCACGACGAGCCGACCGTGGGCGTAGGAGACTGCGCGGGCGATTTGCACAATAAGCTTTAGACAATCGCGTATCGACGGGGTCTTCTCCTTGCACCACACGTCGATCTGAACACCATCGATGTACTCGAGCGCCAGAAACGGTCGACCTCGACCGTCCACTCCCGCGTCGTAGAGTCTTGCGATGCTCGGATGCTCCAGCAGCGCGCCGATCTCGCGCTCACGCGACATCCGCTCGGCGAGCCCGGCACCCCAAGCCAACCTGGGTAGCTTGAGCGCCACTTGACGCTTGAAAGTGCCGTCTGCACGGTCTGCGAGCCAGACTGTCCCCATGCCACCGCGGCCGATCTCGCGAATCAGCCGGTAGGGCCCGATGAGTTCACCTGCCGTGGCGAAGTCCTCGTTAACATCGCGCGGGGGTAACGCTGGCATCGACGACAGAAAGCCGGATGTGCGGGCGGTGTCTCGCTCGGCCAGCATCTCGCGCAGCATCGGTGCGAGGTGCCGATCGTCTTTGGACAGCGCCTTGAACCACTCCTCGCGCTCACCCGAGGCGAGTTCCATCGCCTGGTCGAGCAGACGGCCGAGAGCGGCAAGGTCGTTGGCGGTGATGGGCATGAGGGGTCCTAAAGCCAGCGTTCAGTGGATCGGACGAACTGCCGCGCCGAAACCGGACGTTGCCCCGTCAGCTCTTCAGCATCGCCAGCAACAACATCCGCGCCTTGTCCCAGTCTCGCCGCACGGTGCGTTCGGTAAGCTCCAGCGCATCGGCGATCTCAAGCTCGGTATAGCCACCGAAGTAGCGCATTTCGACAACCTTGGCCAGCCGCGGCTCCGTTTGCTCCAGCGCCGCGAGGGCCTCGTGAATCTTCAGCACCTCGTCTTCGCCGGCCGGCCCGCCCGCGGCGATCTGGGTGTTCAACGTCACTTCGACCAGGTCGCCGCCGCGGCGCTCTGCCTGGCGCTCCCGCACGGCGTCGATGATGACCGAGCGCATGATTCGCGATGAGTAGGCGAAGAACGCGCGTCGGTCCTCGGCGCGCAGTTCGCCGCTGCGCAGGAACTTCAGGTAGGACTCGTGGACCAGCGCCGTTGTGTCGAGAAAGGTGTTGCGTCCGCCGTCACGAAGCCGAGCGCGAGCGAGCTTGCGCAACTCGCCGTAGGCCGCCTCGAAGAGCTGGTCGCGAGAGCCCGTGTCGCCGGTCTGGGCCTTCTGGATAAGCACCGTGAGGCTGTCCATCGCTGCGGTGTTCCTTTTGATGAGGCTACGTTCCGGGGCTGACCTTGCCGCACCGCAACCCCGGTTCCGGCAGGCGTCGAATCGGGATGCTGGCGCCAGGCGGCAACCAAGCGGGCCGTGTTCACCAGCAGCATGATGGCGTGCAGTGCCAGGACTGGCAACACGCCGAACACCAGGCCGTGCGCAATGAAGGCCAGGTTGGCGAGGATGGCCACTGTCCGCAGACTGCGAGCGTCTCTGCAGGCCAGGGTCAGCAGCGTCAGGCCGGCGGCGCACCAGCCGAAAGCAATAAGGGGGAACATGGTGGAAGCCGGCTCAGCCGCGTCGAAGGGAGCGCGCACCGCGATGTGCGACGACGCCGGGTGCGTCCGAGGCAGCGGCCTTGGCCTCTGCGACGTCGGCATCGTGCGACATCATCGCCAACCCCAGCTGACTGAGGAGCACCGCGGTGGTGGCGAGCACGGCGAGCAGGGCTGAGGCGACGCGAACCTTGACGGTCGGTGGAGCGTACGTCTGCATGATGGTCCTCGGTGAGGAGGATGGCGGTGGCACCGCCCGATATCCCCTCCCCTGCTCGGACGCGGCCTCGGCGTCAAACCGGACATTGCTCATTGAACGTCGCACTACCCCAATCCTTCGAGCGCAAGTCGCAGGATTCGCCTCC
>JBDSEG010000310.1:0-5553 GCA_039920165.1 Burkholderiaceae bacterium | reverse complement strand
GACAAGGTCGTCTACCACGGCAAGCTCGGCAGCCAGGGCGAGCGCGCCACGCGGGTTCGTGCCATCTCGCGTTCGATCTGCGAGGCGCTGCAACGGCTTGATCTGATGGCCGAGGTCGATCTGGTCGCGCATCTGGCCAAGGCCGATCTGCTCAGCGACATGGTCGGCGAATTTCCCGAACTGCAGGGCACGATGGGCGCGTACTACGCGCGCCACGACGGCATGTCCGACAGCGTCGCCGAGGCGATCGAGGACCACTACAAGCCGCGTTTCGCAGGCGACTCGCTGCCGCGCGGCGAGGTCGGCCTGGTGGTCGCGCTGGCCGACAAGCTCGAGACCCTGACCGGCCTGTTCGGCATCGGCCAAAGGCCAACCGGCGACAAGGACCCGTTCGCGCTTCGTCGCAACGCGCTGGGGGTGATTCGAATTCTGGTTGAGCGCGCGCTCCCGATTCCGCTCGACCTTCTTCTCGATGCGGCCTTCAAGGCGTTTCCCGAAGGAATGCTGGGCAGCGCGCACACGGACCTGTCCATTTTTATCTTCGAGAGGCTTGCCGGCTGGTTGCGCGAGCAGGGCTCCAGCGTTCAGGAAATCGATGCGGTCCTTGCCAGAAACTCGCTCTCGATTGATCTCGTGCCTAGGCAGTTAGCGGCGGTGCGTGCTTTCAACGCGCTACCGGAAGCATCGTCACTCGCCGCTGCGAACAAACGCATCGCAAATATCCTGAAAAAGAGCGACGCCGTCGCGGCGGCTTCGATCGACGAGGCGTTGCTCGTGGAAGTGGCTGAACGCAACCTGAACGATGCCTTGAATTGGGTGCGACCACTTGCCGACTCGCATTTCGCGCGTGGCGCGTATGAGGCATCGTTGCGTGAACTGGCGGCTTTGAAGGCACCTGTCGACCTGTTCTTCGAGCAGGTGATGGTCAACGCCGAAGACCCAGCGCTGCGGGCCAATCGCCTCGCGCTGTTGGCGCAACTGCACGCGTCGATGAACCGGATCGCCGATCTTTCGCGACTCGCATCATGAGCACCCCCGTCAAGCTGATCGTGCTCGACCGCGACGGCACGATCAACGAGGACCGCGAGGACTTCGTGAAGTCGGCCGACGAGTGGGTCGCGCTGCCGGGCGCTCTCGACGCCATTGCGCGCCTGAACCATGCGGGCTGGCACACCGTGCTCGCGACCAACCAGGCCGGGCTCGGGCGCGGCCTGTTCGACATGGCGACGCTGAATGCGATCCATCTGAAGATGAATGCCGAACTCGCCAAGCTCGGCGGGCGCATCGATGCGGTGTTCTTCTGCCCGCACACCGATCTCGAGGTCTGCGAGTGCCGCAAGCCCGCGCCCGGGCTGCTGCGCCAGATCGGCGAACGCTACGGTGTCGACCTGGCCGAGGTGCTGATGGTCGGCGACTCGGCACGCGACCTGCTGTCCGGCGCCGCCGCCGGCTGCATCACGCACCTGGTTCGCACCGGCGAGGCGGCGGCGCTCGACGAGGCGCAGCTGCAGGCCCTGTGCGCGCAGGCGCCCGGAACCCGCGTCCACGCCAGTCTGGTGGCGTTTGCCGACGACCTGATCCACCGCGATTTCCTGGCCCGCGGCATGTCGGGCGAATCCGATTCCGGCTACGGGCGGCTGGCCTGATGGGCACGATCGCCCACGCCTTTCACGCGCTGCGCTCGGCGCTGTTCGTGCTGTTCCTCGCCGTCACGGTCGTGCCGTGGGCGCTGGCGGTGCTGCTGTTGTCGATCTTCGTTCGCGGCAACCCGGTCTACTGGCTGTGCGCCGGCTGGCTGCGCAATGCGATCTGGGGCGCGCGGGTGATCTGCGGCGTCAAGTGGCGGCTGCACGGCACCGAGCACCTGCCCGACTCGCCGGTGATCGTGCTGTCCAAGCACCAGTCGACCTGGGAGACCTTCGCCTACCCGGCGCTCATGCCGCACCCGCTGTGCTATGTCTTCAAGCGCGAGCTGCTTTACATCCCGTTCTTCGGCTGGGCGATGGCGCGCATGGACATGATCCACATCGACCGCAGCAAGCGCGCCGAGGCCTGGAACCGGGTCGCCGAACAGGGCCGGGTCTTCATGGCGCGCGGCCACTGGGTGATCATGTTTCCCGAGGGCACGCGAATCGCGCGCGGCCAAGCCGGCACGTACAAGAGCGGCGGCACGCGGCTCGCGGTCCAGACCGAGCGCCCGGTGCTGCCGATCGCCGTCACGTCGGCGCGCTGCTGGCCGCGCAAATCGTTCGTGCTGCGACCCGGCATGATCGACATCTCCATCGGCCAGCCGATCGCGTCGACCGGGCGCGAGCCCGACGAGCTGATGCGCGAGGTCGAGACCTGGATCGAGGCCGAGATGCGACGCCTGGACCCGCAGGCGTATGGGCAGGCGCCCCTGCCGCCGGCCGCCGCGGCGTGATCCGAATGGCGCGCCGCATTGCCGTCGTCGACAACCGCCAACTGGCGCTGTTCGGTGCGGTGGCGGCGGCGCAGGAGACGCCGGCCTCGTCGGCGAATGCGACGCCGCCGAATGCCGGGGCGGTGGGCGCGGGCGACAACGGCGTCGCGCCGCCCCTCTTTCGCCATCCGCGCGGCCAGCGCGAGGTGCTGCTCGACGGCCACGCGGTCGTCTATGCCTTCAAGCGCGTGCGGCGCAAGAGCATCGGCTTCGTCATCGGCCCGGACGGCCTGGCGGTGAGCGCGCCGGCCTGGGTCGGCTTGGCGGCGGTCGATGCCGCGCTGCATGCGAAGGCGCGCTGGATCCTGCGCAAGCTCGCCGACCAGCGCGAGCGCACGGCGCGGGCTCAGTCGGCCCGCTTCGACTGGCGCGACGGCGGCGAGATCTCCTTTCTCGGCCGCAGCGTCACCATCGTTCTCGATGCGGGCACCGGGCCCGCCGGCATGGCGCTGCTGGATGCGGGCGAACCGGCGCGCCTGCGTATCGGCCTGCCGCGCGATGCCGGCGCGCAGCAGGTCCGCGACGCCGTGCAAAGCTGGCTGCAGCGCCAGGCGCGTCGCCTCTTCGAGGAGCGCTGCGCCCATTTCGCGCCCCTGCTCGGCGTGCGCCTGCGCCGCCTCGCGCTCTCGTCGGCGCAGACGCGCTGGGGCAGCGCCAGCGCCGACGGTTCGATCCGCCTGAACTGGCGGCTGGTGCATTTCGCGCTGCCCACCATCGACTACGTCGTCGTGCACGAACTCGCCCACCTGCGCGAGATGAACCACAGCGCGCGGTTCTGGAACGTCGTCCGCTCGGTGGTTCCCGACTACGAGCAAGCGCGCGGTGCGCTCAAGAGCGAGTTGCTGCCGCATCTGGATTGAAGCGAGCTCGGGTCATGCCATGGCATTGAGCTGGAACGAGATCAGATCGCGCGCCATCGCGTTCAGCAAGGAATGGTCCGAAGAGACTTCCGAGCGCGCGGAGGCGCAGAGTTTCTGGAACGCCTTCTTCCACATCTTCGGAATCGAGCGACGCCGAGTGGCTTCTTTCGAGCAGCAGGTCGCCATCGCGCGCGCCGGTCGCAAGCTCAAGCATGGCCGCATCGACGGCTTCTGGAAGGGCGTCTTGCTGGTCGAGCACAAGAGCGCTGGCCAGAGCCTGGACCGCGCCTTCGCGCAGGCCGTGGACTATTTCGACGGCCTGGCCGAGCGCGACCTGCCGCGCTACGTGCTGGTCAGCGATTTCACGCGCCTGCGCCTGGTGGACTTCGAAACCGGCGATGAAACCGAGTTCGCACTTCGCGACCTGCACAAGCACATCAAACGCTTCGGTTTCATCGCCGGCTACCGGGCACAGAGCATCAAGCCGCAGAACCCCGTCAACATCGTGCGGCCGAGCAGATGGGCAAGTTGCACGATACGCTCAAGGCCAGCGGCTATGCCGGCCACGCGCTCGAAGTGCTGCTGGTGCGATTGCTGTTTTGCCTGTTCGCCGACGACACCGGCATCTTTCAGCCGGCGCAGGCATTCCGTGCCTGGGTCGAAGAACGCACCGGCGAAGACGGCGCCGACCTAGCTAGGCCCGCAGCTCGCCCAACTCTTCCAGGTGCTGAACACATCCGAAGACAAACGCAGTGCCGCGCTCGATGACCTCGTGCGCGGCTTCCCATATGTCAACGGTGCGCTGTTCGCGGAAGGCCTGCCCCTCGCCGCGTTCACCCGCGCGATGCGCGAGCACCTGCTCGACGCCTGTGCGATCGACTGGAGCGGCATCACCCCGGCGATCTTCGGCGCCCTCTTCCAAAGCATCATGGACGACAAGGCGCGCCGCAACCTGGGCGCGCACTACACCAGCGAGGAAAACATCCTCAAGCTCGTCAAGCCCCTGTTTCTCGACGAACTGCGCGCCGAGTTCGAGCGCATCAAGGGCAACCGCAATCGACCGTTCGAGTTCCACAAAAAGCTGCGCGCACTGACTTTTCTCGACCCCGCCTGCGGCTGCGGCAACTTCCTCGTCATCACGTACCGCGAGCTGCGCCTGCTCGAACTCGACGTGCTGCGCGCCGCCTACCAGGACGGCCAGCAGGTGGTCAACACTCACTTGCGCCTCGCAGTGGATGTGGACCAGTTCCACGGCATCGAAATCGAGGAGTTTCCCGCGCAGATCGCCCAGGTCGCGCTGTGGCTGATTGACCACCAGATGAACGTCTTGGCCGGAGAGGAGTTCGGCCTGTACTTCGCGCGCATCCCGTTGAAGGCGACGCCACATATCGTGCATGGCAATGCGCTGCGGCTGGATTGGAACGAGGTGTTGCCGGCGCAGCGTTGCAGCTATGTGCTGGGGAATCCGCCGTTCGTGGGCTCGAAACTTCTCGGCGAGTCGCAGCGGGCCGACGCCGACGCAGCATTCGGTCGGCTTGCGGGCGCTGGGCTTCTCGACTTTGTCGCCGCGTGGTATGTGAAAACCACGCGATATATGAAGAATGTGCAGGATGGCGTCGCGCCGCGTGCCGCCTTCGTCTCGACCAGCAGCATCACCCAGGGCGAGCAGGAGGTGCTGCTGTGGGGCTGGCTGCTGGCGCAAGGCGTGCATATTCGATCTGCCCATCGAACCTTCAAGTGGAGCAATGAGGCCAGAGGAATGGCGGCGGTCCACTGCGTCATCGTGGGCTTCGGCCTCGAAGAGCCGGCCTCGAAAACCTTGTTCGAGTACGAAAACATCCGTGGCGAGCCGCACGCCTTTGCGGTGGCGCGAATCAATCCCTACCTTGTAGACGCGCCGGACGTTCTCGCTGTCGGCAGGCTGATTCCTTTGTGCCCTGTCCCGCCGATCCTCAACGGCAGCATCCCCGCCGACGGCGGTAATCTGTTGCTCGACGCCGCCGAACGCGACCGACTCCTCGCACTGGAACCGCAGGCTGCCGCTTTCATTCGGCCGTACGTTGGCGCCGAAGATTTCATTCATGGGCTCGTGCGCTATTGCCTGTGGCTGGTCGGCTGCCCACCGGATCTGCTGCGCCAGATGCCGAACGTTCGAATGCGCATCGGCTTCGTCAGAGAGATGCGCGAGAAAAGCGCCAAGGCGGCGACGCGAGCCAAAGCGGCGACGCCCAC
>JBDSEG010000309.1:0-2558 GCA_039920165.1 Burkholderiaceae bacterium | reverse complement strand
CAGCTTGCCGAGCGCCTGCACGCTGTCGACCAGCCACAGCGCCGGGCTGTCGGTCAATGCCGCGGCGATGCCGTCGAGGTCGCTGACGACACCGGTCTCGTTGTTGGCGGCCATCGTGCACACCAGGCCGGCGCGTGGCGCCTGCGTGCGCAGCCAGGCCAGGTCGTGTCGGCCCTCGCGGTCGACCGGGATCGCCATGACCTCGAGGTCCAGGCCGAGCAGCGAATTCCAGTGCCGCAGCGCCTCGGGCACCGCCTTGTGTTCGGTCGCCCCGTACAGCAGCAGCTCGGGCGGTGGCCGGCCTTCGGTCTGCGGCGAGCGCAGGCTCGCGAGTGCCGAGAGCACCGCCGTCTGGATGCCTTCGGTGGCGCCGCTGGTGAACAGCAGCCGGCCACTGCCGGCACCCAGCACGCGGCGCGCGCTCGCGCGCACCCCGTCGAGCATCGCGCGCGCCTTCAGGCCCGTGGAATGACTGCTGCTCGGATTGCCGAAGCCCTCGGCCATCGCCGCCTGCGCGGCTTCGCGCGCTTCGGGCAGCACCGGAGTGGTGGCGTTGGCATCGAGGTAGATTTCCATGGCACTCGCCTGGCGCAAGGAGGACACGACGCGGAAATTCTGCGCGCGCCGGCGCGCAATCGATGTTCGACTTTTGGTCTATCGTTAACTCGTCCTAGAATTTCGTACTACTAGAACATTCGTTTCGTGAAACTGGATTCCATCGACGTCAAGATTCTTGACATCCTGCAGCGTGACGCCGAGCAGCAGGTGGCGCACGTCGCGCAGCAGGTCGGCCTGTCGACGACGCCCTGCTGGCGCCGCATCCAGCGCATGAAGGAAGCTGGCGTGATCAGCCGCCAGGTGGTGCTGGTCGATCCGCACAAGGTGAACGTCGGCGTGACGGTGTTCGTCTCGGTGCGCACCAGCACCCACACGCAGGCCTGGTTCGACCGCTTTCGCGCCACCGTGCAGGCGATTCCGGAGGTGGTGGAGTTCTACCGGATGAGCGGCGACGTCGACTACCTGCTGCGCGTGGTCGTGCCCGACATCGCGGCCTACGACGCCGTCTACAAGCGGCTCACCGCCGGAACGCAGCTGCAGGACGTCAGCTCGAGCTTCGCGATGGAGGAGCTCAAGCTGACGACGGCGCTGCCGCTCGGCTACGTGAAGTGAGCCGGCTCAATCCGGATGGACGGGCTCGCCGAGATTGAGCATCAGCCGGTTCGCCCAGCCGAAGATGGCGATGGCGTGGATCGCGTCGAGCATGTCGAGCGGTGTCAGCCCCGCATCGCGCGCGGCCTCGAGCTGCCTCGCGCCGAAGCGGGACGGCGCCTGGGTGAGGTCGATCGACATCTGCACGATCGCGCGTTCCCGGGCGTTGGTGCCGGCGCCACGGGGCTCGGCGAACACCTGGCAGATCACGTCGTTGCGCTTGGTGAGCTGCTCGAAGCGCTGTGCATGCACCGACGCGCAGTACACGCATCCGTTCACGCGCGACACCACCGCGCTGGCCAGCTCGCGCTCGGCGCGCGACAGGCCACCCGGCGCATACATGATGGCGTTGAACGCGATCGAGCGCTGGTCGAGGATGCGCGGCTGGTGCACCAGCACGCGGTAGTAGTCGGAGGTCTTCGCCTTCGGGTGGCTGCTGTCGAGCACCGCCATCTGGGCCGGCGTCGCGAGTTGCAGATCCACCACCGGCAGCCAGGCCTTCCAGCCCAGCGTTTCGCTGGTGTAGCCGTTGATGCGCACCGGCTGGCCCGGCTTGGGCAGGTCGGCCGGATGGACGAAGGGCGCCGGTGCCGGCTCGACGCTCATAGCCGCCACCGAGGGCTCGACGTCGTAGCCGAGCTCTGCCAACGCCTGCACGCCCGCCACCACCCGCAGCTGGCAGGCGACGAAGGCGATCAACTGTGCGAGAGCGATCACCTCGGGGATGTCGAGGCCGGCGTCCGGCAGCTCGAGCAGCGCCGCCCGATCGCCTTCGACGGGATGCTCGGTCAGCGTTTGCGTGAAGTGGAGGATGGCCGCGAGGCGGCGCGGCGCGCCGCCGCTCGCGAGTGGTTCGGCGTCGATCGAGGTTCGCTCGGCCGCGGTCAGCCCGTGCAGCGCCAGCAACCGCTCCCGGTAGTGAGCCTGCAGCGGCTTGCTGCCTGCGAGCCGGGCGATCAGATGCGCGGCCAGCAGCCGCTCGGCCAGGCTCGGACCGGCCAGCTCGACGTCGAAGATGGCGTCGTAGCTGCCCTGCAGGGCGCTCACCACCTTGTCGCGCCGGTGGCGCACGGCGTGCACGCGGCCGTCGGTGGACAAGGGCACCAGCGCGTCGATGAGATCGACGCTGGTGGGTCGGGAAGTTTCAGTCATGCTGACGGGCTCCGTGATCGAAAGGGGTGGACTCGGCTCAGGCGCGCGCCCGAACCGCCTGGTCGAGAAAGCGCAGCACTGCCGTCCACGACGCCTCGTCGGCCTCGGCATTCGGGTGCGGCGCGCCGCCGCTGGTGCTGAGCCGGCCCGACACCGGGTGCGCGTACACGCCCTGCGTGGTCGGCAGGTACGGGAAA
>JBDSEG010000308.1:0-6514 GCA_039920165.1 Burkholderiaceae bacterium | reverse complement strand
CACCAGCACCGCCACCAGCTGAAGACTGTTGGCCACGCGATGATTGACCTCGGTCAGCAGGACTTCTGCGCGTTCCCGCGCCATGGCCAGATCGGCCGTGCGGGTCTTCACACGTTCTTCCAGGGTCAGATTGATCGCCCGCACTTCGTCGCGCGCCAGTTTCAAATCCTGCCCGTTGCGGTAGACAGTAAAGGCCACCACAAACACCACCAGGATGATGACCACGGCGGCACCCGCCGATATCCGGCGCAGCAGCGATGCATTGCGTTGCTGTTCTGCGCTGTTGAGCGTGCCGCTCTCGTCGGCGGTCAATATCGCGCCATAGAGAAAGACATTGATCTCATCCATCAGCGTCTTACCGCGATTGCTCTGAAGCAATGCCATGGCGTCGGCATCGCGGCCGGCACTTTTCATCGCAATGCTGTTGTCCATCTCGGCGATTTTTTCGCCCACCGCTTCCAACAACCGGGGCAACATAGCCCGGTTCGGCGCATCCGGCGCAATCATCCGGCCCAGATCATCCAGCTCCTGCCGCGCCCGCGTCTTGGCCGTGTCGTAAGGGGCCAGATAAATCTCGTTTCCGGTCAGAAGAAATCCGCGCTGGCTCGACTCCGAGGTGCGCAAATGATCGCGCAGATCCACCGCGACGATGCGGATCGAGCGCTGCAGCGTCGATTGCTCAAACAGGCTGTTGCCGCGTTCCACCAGCCAGATGGTGGTGCCCACGATCACGATCAGCGCGAGAAAGCCGATCGTCAAGCCCGCGCCAACGCCTATCGCCAACCGGCTTCGTCTGAACATCAAAAAACTTTCAAAGAAATCAGTGCCGAGCGGCCTTCGACAGTACCGAGGGATCGTTGCTTCAGCCCCGTGTGCGGGACAAGCTGAGAACGTTCTGGACGTACAGGGATGCCGGGCGACTTAGTTAGCTGAACTCGCTCCCCGCGGTTTCCGCACGACGACAGTTGGGCCGCGCGCGTCGCCCTGGCGCCGGGGTGGCGCTCGCGGAGCACTTCGAGGGCAACTTCTCTGACCGATTTTATGACGCGACCGCGGCGCATCGCGCGATGCGAGATGAGATTGAACAAGGTGATTGCTTGATCGCGTTGAACTCGATGTGCGCCACCGCGTGCAGCAGTGCGGCGCGTCCTTCGAGCGTGAACGGCGAGCGCATCGGCACGTCCTTCGGCGCCACCAGCACCGGACGCTCGGGCCGGCCGGGCAGGGCGCGTTTGACTTGGAACTGCTCGTGCACATCGAGTGCGTTCGCATCGAACGCTGCATGCGACTCGATGGCCGCGCGCGCCTTGGTCGCCGGGTCGGCGATGCACAAGACCTGGAGGGCGAGCCGGCGCGGGTTCATCCCTAGAATTATCGGACTGCCTTCCCGGCGCCGACGAAACGAATCCCATGGCCGTGTACCAGCTCGAAGACCAGACCCCGCGCGTCGCCGCTTCCGCGTGGGTCGCCGACAGTGCGCAGGTGATCGGCAATGTCGAACTGGCCGACGGCGCGAGCGTGTGGTTCGGCGTGATCGTGCGCGGCGACAACGAGACGGTGAAGATCGGGCGCAATACCAACGTGCAGGATGCGAGCGTCATCCACTCCGACCCGGGCTCGCCGATCACACTGGGCGACAACGTTTCGATCGGCCACCAGGTCATGCTGCACGGCTGCACCGTGGGCGACGGCTCGCTGATCGGCATCCAGTCGGTGCTGCTGAACGGCGCGACCATCGGGCGCAATTGCCTCGTGGGTGCGGGCTCGCTCGTGACCGAGGGCAAATCGTTTCCGGACGGCTCGATGATCCTCGGCCGTCCCGCCAAGGTGGTGCGCGCGCTGACGTCGCAGGAGATCGAAGGGCTCGGGCGCGTCGCGGACCACTATGTCGAGAACGCGAGGCGCTTTCGCAGCGGCCTGAGGCGGATCGACTGAATGAGATGAGTGGTTCCGGCGAGTTGCACAAATTCATCTTCGAGGGCTTGCCCGTGCGCGGCGCGCTGCTGCGCCTGTCCGGCGCCTGGCAGGAGGTGCTGCAGCGGCGCGCCGACGCGGGCGATGCGTTCGCCTTGCCGGTGCGTCAGCTGCTCGGCGAGATGGCGGCGGCGGCGGTGCTGATGCAGTCGAGCATCCGCTTCAATGGCGATCTCGTGCTGCAGATGGTCGGCGACGGGCCGGTCAAGCTCGCGGTGGCCGAGGTGCGCAGCGATTTCGCTTTTCGCGCAACCGCCAAGGTGGTGGGCGAGGTCGCCGACGATGCGCGCCTGCAGGCGCTGCTCAACGTGCACGGCGGCGGGCGCTGCGCCATCACGCTCGATCCGAAGGACAAATTTCCCGGGCAGCAGCCCTACCAGAGCAGCGTCGCGCTGCACGGCGACCGGCGCGAGCCGCTGCAGCAGTTGTCCGAAGTGCTCGAGCACTACATGCTGCAGTCGCAGCAGCTCGATACCAAGCTCGTGCTCGCGGCCGACGACCATCAGGCCGCCGGGCTGCTGATCCAGCGCATGCCGGTCGAAGGCGCGGGCAACCTCGGCGGCGCGCGCAACGAGGACCGCATCGGCCAGGACGAGGACTACCGGCGCATCGCCCTGCTGGCCGGCACCCTGACCCGCGACGAGTTGCTGACGTTCGATGCCGATGCGGTGCTGCGCCGCCTTTTCTGGGAGGAAAAACTGCGCCGCTTCGCGCCAGCGACGGGCGCGGACGGGCCGCGCTTCGAGTGCCGCTGCTCGCGCGAGCGCGTCGGCCGCATGCTCGAAGGCCTTGGCCGTGCCGAGGTGGATGGCATCGTGGTCGAGCAGGGTCGGGTCGAAATCGCCTGCGACTTTTGCGGGCGCAAATACCATTTCGATCCGGTCGATGTCGGCGAGCTCTTCACGCCGCGCCCGAACCAGATGCCGGGGTCGGGCGCGATCAATTGACGGGCTCCGTCGATCGCCCTCAGGGTGCCTTCGGCTGTCGCCTTTCTTCGTCTTCGCGGATCAGCCGAACGCAATAGGCCTCGGTCGCGTGCGCGGGCTTGCGGCATTCGCGCAGCTCGCACAAGGAGCGCGCGATGACATTGCCCCCGGCGCATGAATCCTTCACCGACCGAAGCGGCGCCGCTACCGGCGTGGGCGCCTTCGCTGCCGGCTGCGGTGCGGGGGTGGACGTGGGTCGCGGTGGCGAACTCGCAGGCCGGGAGGGGGCCGGCGGCGCCGCGCGCGCGGCCGATGCGCTGGCAGAAGAGGGCGGCGCCGCGGACCCGGCGGGCGAACCCGGCGTCGCCGGTGTTGGGGCAGCCCGGCTTGCCGATGCGGCCGGCACGACCGCGGGTCGGGCCGCGCTGCGCAGCGGCGGGCTGGCGAGGATGGCCGCTCGCGGGGCGTCGGAAGCGGCGGCCGATGCCGCCTTCGCGGCTTCGGTCGGCGGTAGCGCGATGGCCGCGGCTTCGGCTTCGCTCGCAGCCACGCTCAACCCGTGCGACGCGGCCACATCGGCAGCGCTCACCGGCTGCGAAACTCTCGGCGAACTCGCCGTGGCGAGCGGTGTCGGTCGCTGTTCGGCCGGCTGGGTCAGGGCATACCAGCCGACCGCCGCGGCGCTGGCGGCGAGCATCAGCCCAATCGCGCCGGCGAGTGGAAACCCCGCCGCCGCGCTGCGGCTCGGCGACGGGTTGCGCAGCGCAGGCCGCCCCGTTGCGGCGACGACCGCAGCCGCCTCACCACGGCCGATGCGCGCGCCGCAGCGCAGGCAGATTCGCGCCGTGCCGGGGCTCGCATGGCCGCACGCGCCGCACACGATCGGCGGCAGGGGCGCGGGCGATACGCCCGCATCGGTGCCGGCAGCCGGCTGGGCGGCACCGCACACATAGCAGAAGTGCGCATTCGCGACCTGCACGGCCTGGCATCGGGAACATACGGCGTCCATCGGGCCCTCGGTTGCTCTCTGTTCGATTCGGTTCGTATCGCGGCGAGCGGGTGGCCGCGCCCGGCACGATAACGCGTCGATGGCGCGTGCGACGATGTGCGTGATGGCGACCGCCACAATGCGACGCGTGCGCCGCCTGCCCACGCTGGAGGAAGCAGATGCTCTATGCCGCGTTGAAGACGATCCATCTGCTGTCCATCACGCTGTGGCTGGGCGGCATGTTTTTCGCACTGTTCTGTCTTCGGCCGTCGCTCGGTATGCTCGAGGCGCCGCAGCGGCTACGCCTGATGCACGAGGTGCTGCGACGCTTCTTCGACGCGGTGCTTATCGCCGCCGGCCTCGCGCTCGCGACCGGCGTGTGGATGATCGCCGGAGATGCGCGCGCCGCCGGGCGCGCCGGTGTCGGGCTGAACATGCCGATCGACTGGTATGTCATGGCCGTGCTCGGCATGCTGATGGTGGCAATTTTCGCGGTTGTCCGCTTCACGCTCTACCCGCGTCTGACGCGTGCGGTGCAGTCGCAAGCCTGGCCCGAGGCAGCTCGGGTGCTGGGTTCGATCGCGCGCGCGGTGCAGGTCAACCTCGTGCTGGGCGTGATCATCATCGTCGTGACGCGTGCCGGCAGCGCGCTTTAGTTCGCTGAATCATTGAAATGGATGCTAAGGAACGCGCGAGACGGGATGCGATGCAAGGCGCAAAGCGCAGGGATGCCCGTAGGCATCGCGAGCATTTGCAACGCCGCAGCGCACCCGTATCGCGTGGACAGCGCCGATCCGATTTCAGTGATTCAGTGGACTAGCTAGCCCTGGCGTCGGGCCAGCAGCCGACGTTCGCACTGCGGGTCGCCGCAGCGCTCGCACAGCGCCCGCCCGACCGGCGCATCGCGCGGCCCTGCATCGCGCGCAGCCAGTGCATGTTCGACCGCACGCAAGGCGCCGGCGGTGCGCGCCGGGCCGACCCCGCCGACCACGCTGTAGCCGACGCCCGCCGCATCCAGCGAGCGGCGCAACATCGCGTCGATCGGTTCGCGCACCTGCGGACCGTCGCGCTGCAATCCATCCGCGGTCCACGCCGCGTCCAATCCGGTCAGCAGGGTCAGGTCGGCGTGCAGATGGTCGCGTAGCGCAGCGGCATACAGCGAGGCGTCGCCGAAAACCCAGTCGCTGTACACCGCGGTCATGAGCGCGGTGGTATCGGCGACGACGATCGAATGCTGCGCCGCCGCGGCCCCGATGCGGCGCGTCTGCTCGGCCGCGATCCCCATCTGCTCGTCGCGCCGCGGCGTTCGGCTGTGTGCATCGCAGAATTCGCGCAGGTATTCGGGTACGCGGACGGCACGCCGGTCCTCGCGGTCGAGTGCCTTCGCCAGTGCGGCGGCAAGCGTCGTCTTGCCCGTGCTTTCGGCGCCGACGATGGCGATCACGAAGGCCGGCGGGTTCACGCCGGCGCCGACAGGTGCCGCCACGCGCGCCAGCCGGCGAACGACAGGGCGACGAAGATCGCGTAGAGCAGGGCGGTCAGCCACAGCGACTTGTAGGCGAAGAGTGCGACGCTGACGATATTGACGACGATCCACGCCGGCCAGTTCTCGATGTACTGGCGGCCGAGCAGGAATTGAGCAACAACGCTGCCGGCGGTCGGAAAGGCGTCCCACCACGGCACCTGCGAATCGGATTGCGAGCGCAGCAGCCAGGCGAGCAGCGGCCAGGCTACCGCAAAGGCAACGAGCGCAGCCCAGCGCCCCCTGGCATCGAGCGCGCGCGGGCGCAGCGCCGAGCCGTCGGCCTGGCGGCCGCGCAGCCACTGCCACCAGCCCCAGCCGGCCACGACCACGAAGAAGATCTGCAGCCCGGCCTCGCCGTACAGGCCGCTCGTCCACAGCAGTGCGAAATACAGCAGCGAGGCGACGATCGCAAGCGGCCAGCCGAGCGGGTTGACGCGCATGTTGTAGAGCACCATCGCGATCGACAGCACGAAGGCGACCACCTCGACCCAGCTGACCGGCGACCCCCACAGCGTGAACGCGGTGGCGAAGAGCGGCTGCAGCGGTTGCAGCAGGGCGTCCATGTCGAAGAATGCCAAGTACTACCGGCCCGGAGGCGTCAGCGCGGCGCCGGCGCGACCTGCACGTAGATTTCGTCGGGCTTGATCATGCCGAGCTCGTAGCGCGCCTTCTCCTCGACCATCTCGAGACCTTCCTTCAGGTCGCGCACCTCGGCCGTCATCTGCTCGTTGCGCTGCTTGGCGGCAGCGTTCACGTTGCGCTGTGCGGCGAGCTTGGCAGCCAGGTCGGATACGCGTCGCACGCCCGACTGACCGAACCAGAGTTCGGCGTGGACGAGCGCGAGCAGGGCGACGAGGATGAGCGTGACGATGCGCATCGCGGCTCGGGCGACGGCGCTCAGCGCAGGCTGTAGAACGCGCCCCGCCCGGGGTAGGCCGCCACGTCGCCCAGGTCTTCCTCGATGCGCAGGAGCTGGTTGTATTTGGCCATCCGGTCGCTGCGGCTGAGCGAGCCGGTCTTGATCTGCCCGGCGTTGCTGCCCACCGCGATATCGGCGATGGTCGAGTCCTCGGTCTCGCCCGAGCGGTGGCTGATGACGGC
>JBDSEG010000307.1:0-15922 GCA_039920165.1 Burkholderiaceae bacterium | reverse complement strand
TACCGCGTGCTGGTCCAGCAGGTCGAGTTCCGCACGCGTGCGCGTCACGAGGTTGTTGAACCCGCCACCCCCCAGGCACCGAACAATGGCCGACCCGACCATGCCGCGATGGCCGGCCACAAATATCTTCGCGCTATGTTCCATGTTGTGTGCGGCTGTCAACGGTGAGGCTCAGGACTGCCCTTTGCTTTGCGCTGCAAGTTCTTCGCGCAGTACCACCAGTTGCCCCTTCAACATCTCGTACTCGTGCTCCTTGCGGGCCAGGAATGAGCGGGTCAACTGCAATCGCTGGCGCACGCCTTGCGGTGTCAGCACGTAGAGGTATCCGAGCTTGTGGTCGCTGCGCTGAAAGTTCTGGGCCTTCACCCAGCCTTTGCCGAGCAGCGCTTTCAGCAGGTAGTGCGTCTTGCCCAGGCTCACCCCGAGTGCGGCGGCGAGCTGGCGCTGCGAATACTCGGGGTGTTGCTCCAACAGGCGCAGCAACTCCAGGGCTGAGGAGCTTGCTTCTGTGCTGGAAGAAGAGGTGGGAGGCTGTGTGTTCATCGGTTGAACGCGAGATTCTACTCGCGGCCAAACTCGCTTTGGCCGTGCCTGCTTGAGCCTTTCGAATTTGAGTGTGCGGAGGGAGTCGCCTTCGTTAAACCGGCAGCCGCGACGGCAGATTGTTCGGCGGTCGGCGGTCGGCGGTCGGCGGTCGCACGCGCCCATTCCCGGGCCGCGCGCGTGCCCGAGGTCTCGCAGATTGAGGGCCGCGCCAGCGGGGCTTGTGCGTGATCTGACCCATCACCGCGCAGCGTTTACGCGACCAGTTCCAGCGCGTTGCCCGGGTTGCCGGCCGGGCACCCAACCTTTGGCGTATCGACTAACTGCGAAGGGCGCAGGGTCTCTCCGATGCGCGTCTTTCCGTGCGCGGCGTCGTCGACGCAGGCCTCGAAGTTGGCGCTTGAATCGTTGTGGTGCGGCATCGGCACCGGCAACCGGGCCACGGCGGTGTCGGGCGGCAGGTTGGAGCGAATGGCGCGGCGTCGCGCCCAGTTTTTGATCTCGACGTCGAGCGGACCGTCAACGAACAGGCTGGTCTTTCGTCGTTCACCTGTTCGTTCGGCCCCAGCGTGATATACGCACAAACCCGCAAGACGCGATAATCGCGGATGACCGAAATTTCTACCCAGACATCTGATTCTTCCTTGCCGGCATCTCAAGACGTGTCGGAGCTTCCCACCGCTTCGCTGGAATTCTCGTGCGTCGGCCTCGCCGAAAGCCTGCAGCGTGCGGTCGCCGATCAGGGCTACACGACGATGACGCCGATCCAGGCCAAGGCGATCCCGATCGTGCTGGCCGGGCGCGACGTGATGGGCGCGGCGCAGACTGGCACCGGCAAGACCGCCGCGTTCTCGCTGCCGCTGCTGCACAAGATGCTCGCGCACGAGAACGCCAGTATGTCGCCGGCGCGACACCCGGTGCGTGCGCTGGTGATCGCGCCGACGCGCGAACTCGCCGACCAGGTGGCGGCCAACATCAAGAGCTATGCGGCGCAGACCAAGCTGCGCGTCGCCGTGGTCTACGGCGGCATCGACATGAAGCCGCAGACGCTCGAGCTGAAAGGCGGCGTCGAGGTGCTGGTGGCGACGCCGGGCCGCCTGCTCGACCACATCGAAGCCAAGAACTGCGTGCTGAACCAGGTCGAATATGTCGTGCTCGACGAAGCCGACCGGATGCTCGATATCGGCTTTCTGCCCGACCTGCAGCGCATCCTGTCGTACCTGCCCCAGGCGCGCCAGACGCTGCTCTTTTCGGCCACGTTCTCGCCCGAGATCAGGCGACTGGCGGAAAGCTATCTGCAAGACCCGATCATGGTCGAGGTGGCCCGGCCGAATGCGACCGCCACCAATGTCGAACAGCGCTTCTACAGCGTCGCGACCGAAGATAAGCGGCGCGCGGTATTGAAGCTGCTGAAGGAGCGCGGCATCACCCAGGCGCTGATCTTCGTCAACTCCAAGCTCGGCTGCGCCCGCCTCGCCCGCTCGTTCGAGCGCGACGGCCTGCGCACCAACGCCTTGCACGGCGACAAGTCGCAGGACGAGCGCCTGAAAGCGCTCGATGCATTCAAGGGCGGCAGCGTCGACGTGCTGGTCGCGACCGATGTGGCGGCACGGGGCCTCGATATCGTAGACCTGCCGGCGGTGTTCAATTTCGACGTGCCGTTCAATGCCGAGGACTATATCCACCGCATCGGCCGCACCGGCCGCGCCGGCGCTTCGGGACTGGCGGTGACGCTGGTCGCGCGCGACGATGCGCGGCTGGTCGGCGATATCGAGAAGCTGATCAAGAAGAAGATCGAACTCGAGCCGCTCGAACTCGACGACGAAGCGCCGCGGCGCCCCCTTCGCGAACGGGACCGTGAACGCGAAACGGCCTGGGCCCGTCCTGCCGACGACGAAACCGCACCGGCTCGCCCGACCACGGCGGCGGCGCGGCGCAGCTACGCCGCGCCGCGCGCTCCGCGCGACCCGTTCTTCGATCAGCCGTACGAACCGAGCGCGGCCGGCGCTGCGCCGTCCTGGGACTCGAAGACGGCGGCAGCCCCGCGCGGCCTGTCGCCCAATATCAAGCCGCGGCGCAAGGTAGCGGCGCTCTTCGGCGCCAAGCCGGAACGCGAAGTCTCCGAGGCGTAGGAGCCTGTCGGGCGGGGGCCGGGTTCGCGTTGGGCCTGGAGCGGGGCTCAGCCGGCGAGTAGCGCGAAGACGGCCGGCACATCGGCAGGCAGCGTTTGCGGCTCGCGGCGCCAGCCGGCTACCGTATCGCTGCGGTTCCAGCCGGACGCGAGCGTGATGCCGCAGCTCACTGACAGCTTGGTGGCAGGCTGCAGCTGCGCGAGCAGCGCGTCGAGAAGTACCCCATTTCTGTAAGGCGTTTCGATCATCAGCTGCGTCTGGCGGGCGCGCCGGGACAAGGCTTCGAGTTCGCGGATCCGCAGCGCGCGCTCGGTGGAATCCACCGGCAGGTAGCCGACGAAGGCGAAGCTCTGCCCGTTCAGGCCGCTCGCCGCGAGCGCCAGCAGGATCGAGCTCGGCCCCGGCAACGCGACGACGCGGATGCCTTCGTGATGCGCCGTCGCGACCAGCGCCGCACCCGGATCGGCAACCGCCGGCAGACCGGCCTCCGACAGCAGCGCGAGTTCGTGCCCCCGACGCGCCGGTTCGAGCAGACTGGCCAGTTCGGGCGGCGGCGCATTCGAGCCTTTGCGCGGCCGCGGCAGTTCGACGATCGACATCGACTGCAGCGACTGGCTCAACGCGACGACGGCGTCAACGCGTTTGAGGAAGTGACGCGCGCTGCGCGCGTTCTCGACCACCCAGTGGCCGGTTCGCGCGGCGATTTCGATGACGCCCAGCGGCAATGCTTGCTGCAGGTCGGGCACCGCGCCGGCAACGCCGAAGTCGAGCGCATTCGGCATCAGCCACAGCGTGCCGCCGCTGGCGTTGCTCATCGTCGATTCGGCAGTCCAGCGAGCGGATCGAGCCCCGCCTCCCGCAGCAAGTCGCAGGTACGGATGAGCGGCAGCCCGACAAGCGCGGTCGGGTCGTTCGATTCGATCGCCTCGACAAGCGCTATGCCGAGCGCCTCGGCCTTGGCGCTGCCAGCGCAGTCGTACGGCTGCTCGGTGCGCAGATAGAACTCCATCTCGGCGTCGCCGAAGGCGCGAAACTTCACGAGCACAGGGACCAGCACGACCGAGCGGTGGCCAGTCGCAGCGCACACCACCGCGACCGCGGTGTGGAAGGTCACGCTGCGCCCGCGCATCGACCTGAGCTGCACCGTCGCCCGCTCGTGCGTGAGCGGCTTGCCAATGGCCCGGCCATCAAGATCGGCGACCTGATCAGAACCGATCACGACTGCAGTCGGGTGCAACGTCGCGACGGCATCGGCCTTGGCGAGCGCGAGGCGCCGGGCAAGCGCGGAGGGTGTTTCACCGGCTTGCGGGGTCTCGTCGACGCCGGGCGCGAGCACAGAAAACGGCAGGCGTAGGCGTTCCAGCAATTCGCACCGGTATCGCGAGGTCGAAGCCAGGATGAGAGCGGGCGCGGCGATCATCGCGGGCATTCTCCCATCGCCCATGGGGCCCGCGTCCCGCCCTACACTTTGCCGATGCCCACCCGCGATTTCAATCCCCACAGCCTGCCCGTGGAAGTCTTTGCCCGGCAGGGCGGGCAACTCGCCGGCGAGCTCACGATCGGCGCACTCCATCGTCTGAGCGAAATGCAAGTTCCGGGGCCCGCGACGCAACCGGCGCAGGTGGTGCACTGGACGGTGAATGGCGAATGGCGCTCCGTGCACGCGGCCCCGGCCGAGGTCAGGCTGCATCTCGCCGCAAATGTTGCGCTGACCCTGCAATGCCAGCGCTGTCTCGAGGGCGTGACGGTGGATGTTCAGGCGTCGCGCAGCTTCCTGTTCGTGCACGGTGAAGCGCAGGCGGCGGCGCTCGACGAACAGACCGAGGACGATGTGCTGCCCATCACGCGTTCGCTTGACCTGATCAGCCTCGTCGAAGACGAGTTGCTGCTGGCGTTGCCGCTGGTGCCGCACCACCTGCCGTCCTGCCCCGAACCCTTGCCGCTACCGCCAAGCGAAATCGCGGCCGATGCGCATGCCAACCCGTTTGCCGCGCTGGCCGCGCTGAACCGGCCCGGCGGAAGGCTGAACTGAGCTTGGAGCACCGTGGGCGGCCGAAGTCTGCGTGCTAGAATTCTTCGCTTTCGGTCGGGCAAGACTCGCGCAGATCGCTTCGCGCAGCGTCCGACGCTAGGCAAAGGCGCATCGCGCGCCGGCCCGGATCGACTCAGGGCTTCAGGAGAACCTCATGGCTGTTCAGCAAAACAAGAAGTCGCCCTCCAAGCGCGGCATGCATCGGGCTCACTACGCGCTCGGCACCCCGGGTACGGCGATCGAACCGACCACGGGCGAAGCGCATCTGCGCCACCACATCAGCCCGACCGGCTTTTATCGCGGTCGCAAGGTGCTCAAGACCAAAGCCGACGCTTAAGTCGGACTTCGCCTAACGGTTTGCTGCGGCCTCCCTGCGTGCGATCGGCCCGCATGACCGGCCGCACTTCGGCAAACCAGCAATGTCAACGACCGATGGGCCGGGCATGAGCGCCGCCGGCCGAAGGGTACGCCAGTGACCCAGCCGGCCCCGCCTCCGATCGCCGATTCAGTTCGCATCGCCGTCGACTGCATGGGTGGCGACCACGGGCCGTCGGTCATCCTGCCCGCCTGCAAGGCATTCCTCCAGGCCCATCCGCAGGCCGAACTGATCCTCGTGGGCAGCGCGCAGGCCCTGGCACGTGCTGCGGGCTGGCCCCGTTGCGCGAGCATCGTCGCGACCGAAGTGGTCGAGATGCACGACTCGATAGAAGTCGCGTTGCGGCGCAAGAAGGACTCGTCGCTTCGCGTCGCCGTCAACCAAGTCAAGCCGGATGCGAACGGCCGCTCGGCTGCGGAGGCCTGCGTCTCGGCCGGCAATACCGGCGCGCTGATGGCAGTTTCGCGCTACGTGCTCAAGACGCTGGAAGGTATCGACCGCCCGGCGATCGCCGCCGTCTTTCCGAACATGCGCGACGGCTATACGACCGTGCTCGACCTGGGCGCGAATGTGGACTGCAGCGCCGAGCACCTGCTGCAGTTCGCGGTCATGGGCAGCGCGCTGGTCGCGGCGGTCGATCAGCGCTCGAACCCGAGCGTGGGTTTGCTGAATATCGGTGAAGAAGCGATGAAGGGCAACGAGACCATCAAGCGCGCCGGCGAGTTGCTCCGCGCGGCGGCGGCGACCGGGCACGTCAATTTTTACGGCAATGTCGAGGGCAACGACATCTTCACCGGCGCGACCGATATCGTGGTGTGCGACGGCTTCGTCGGCAATGTCGCCCTCAAGACTGCCGAAGGCCTGGTCGGCATGCTGAGCAGCTTCATCCGCCAGGAGTTCTCGCGCAACCCGATGTCCAGATTCGCCGCCCTGGTCGCTCTGCCGGTCCTGAACCGCTTCAAGCGCCGGGTCGACCACCGGCGCTACAGCGGCGGCGCGCTGCTCGGGCTGCGCGGCCTGGTCTTCAAGAGCCACGGATCGGCCGACGCCGTCGCGTTCGAGCACGCCTTGAACCGCGCTTATGATGCCGCCCGCAACAAACTGCTGGAACGCGTTCACGACGAAATCCTCGCCACGCTGGCCGAACTGCCATCGTCTGCCGAGCGTGATTTCGCAGAGAGTGCTCCGGCCGCGTCGACGACCTCATGAGCATCGAATCCGCGCGCCATACCCGCATCAGCGGAACCGGCAGCCACTTGCCCCCGCAGCGCCTGACCAACGCCGATATGGTGGCGCGTCTGGCCGACCGGGGCATCGATACGACCGATGACTGGATCGTCGAGCGCACCGGCATCAGGGCACGCCATTTCGCCGCGCCGGATGCGACGTGCAGCGACATGGCAGTGCTCGCGGCGCGGCAGGCGCTGGAAAGTGCCGGGATCGAGGCGAGCGCGATCGACCTGATCATCGTCGCGACCTCGACCCCCGACATGATCTTCCCGTCCACCGCCTGCCTGGTGCAGGCCAAGCTCGGCGTGGCGGGCTGCACGGCGTTCGACATTCAGGCCGTCTGCTCGGGTTTCGTTTACGGCCTCACCGTGGCCGACGCGATGATCCGCAGCGGCGCGGCGCGCCGCGCGCTTGTCATCGGCTCCGAAATCTTCTCGCGCATCCTCGATTTCGACGACCGCGCGACCTGCGTGCTGTTCGGCGACGGTGCCGGTGCGGTCGTGCTCGAGGCGAGCGACGCCCCCGGCCTGCTCGCGTCGGAACTGCACGCCGACGGTCGCCACGTAGGCCTGCTGTGCGTACCCGGCAGCGTCGCCGGCGGCAAGGTACAGGGCGATCCGCTGCTGCGCATGAACGGTCAGGCCGTATTCAAGCTCGCAGTGAGCGTGCTCGACGATGTCGCACGTTCAGTGCTCGCCAAGGCGAGGCGCACCGCAGCCGATATCGACTGGCTGATTCCGCACCAGGCCAATATCCGGATCATGCAGGGCACCGCCCGCAAGCTGAAGCTCCCCCTCGACAAGCTCATCGTCACGGTCGACGAGCACGGCAATACGTCGGCGGCGTCGATCGCGCTGGCGCTCGACGTGGCAGTGCGCAGTGGCAAGGTCAAGCGCGGCGACACCTTGATGCTCGAGGGCGTCGGCGGCGGCTTCACCTGGGGCGCGGTGCTGCTCGACTATTGATTGAGCGACTCGATGGAGAACCCCACGCCATGAGCGGATTCGCATTTGTCTTTCCGGGCCAGGGCTCCCAGGCGGTCGGCATGCTCGACGCCTGGGGCGACCACGCGGCGGTGCGCGACACCTTGAGCGAAGGCTCCCAAGCTCTCGGCATGGACCTCGCAGCGCTGATCCGCGAGGGGCCGAAGGACCAGCTCGATCTCACCACCAACACCCAGCCAGCGATGCTCGCGGCCGGCGTCGCCTGCTACCGAGCCTGGCGCGCGGAGGGCGGTGCCGAGCCGAGCGTTGTCGCCGGCCACTCGCTCGGCGAATACAGCGCGCTCGTCGCCGCCGGCGCACTCAGCCTGGCCGAAGCCTTGCCGCTGGTGCGCTTCCGCGCCCAGGTCATGCAAGACGCGGTGCCGGTGGGGGTGGGAGCGATGGCCGCGATCCTCGGACTCGATGCCGCCACCGTGGTCGCTGCCTGCAGCGAAGTCGCCGCCGGTGGCCAGGAAATGGTCGGCGCGGCCAATTTCAACGACCCCAGGCAGACCGTGATCGCCGGGACCCAGGCCGGCGTGATGGCCGCGTGCGAATTGCTGAAGGCGCGCGGCGCCAAGCGGGCGTTGCTGCTGCCGGTATCGGCGCCGTTCCATTCGAGCCTGATGCGGCCGGCTGCCGAGCGGCTGCGGCAGCGCCTGGCGGCGACCGCATTCGCGCCGCCGCGCATCCCGCTCGTCAGCAACATCGATTTCGGGATCCACGTCGATCCGCAGGCGCTGCGCGAGTCGCTGTACCGCCAGGCGTTCGGTCCGGTGCGCTGGGTCGACAGTGTCCAGAAGATGATCGCGATGGGCGCGGGCGCAATCGTCGAGTGCGGCCCGGGCAAGGTGCTCACGGGGCTGTCCAAGCGCATTGCACCGCAGACGCCGTCAACCGCGATAATCGACCCGGCGTCGCTGCGCGATGCGAAGGGAATGCTCGCATGACCGCGCCCGCCGGGACGGGTCAGATCGCATTCGTCACAGGTGCCTCGCGCGGCATCGGGCAGGCGATCGCGATGACGCTTGCCACGCAAGGCTACAAGGTGATCGGAACGGCCACCACCGATGCCGGCGCAGCGTCCATTGCATCGGCACTGTCCTCACATCCCGGCTGTCGCGGCATCCGGCTGGAAGTGACCGACGTCGCTGGTGTCGAGGCGGCTGTGCAGGCCATCGTGGCCGAGCACGGCGCACTGCACGTGCTGGTCAACAACGCCGGTATCACGCGCGACGGCCTGTCGATGCGAATGAAGGACGAAGACTGGGACGCCGTCATCGATACCAATCTGAAGGCTGTATTTCGGGTCAGCCGCGCCGTCCTGCGGACCATGATGAAGCAGCGCTACGGCCGCATCGTCAACATCACTTCGGTGGTGGGTGCGAGCGGCAACCCCGGCCAGGCCAACTACGCGGCCGCCAAGGCGGGCGTCGCGGGCATGACGCGATCGCTCGCGCGCGAACTTGGCAGCCGCGGCATCACCGTCAACTGCGTGGCACCCGGCTTCATCGAGACCGACATGACCAAAGCACTTGCGCCGGCCCAGGCCAGCGCCTTGCTGGCACAAATCCCGCTCGCGCGACTCGGCCAGGCAAGCGAGGTCGCACACGCGGTGGCCTTTCTCGCGTCGGGCGAGGCCGGCTATATCACCGGCTGCGAGCTGCCGGTGAACGGCGGCATGTACATGGGCTGAATCGTTTCCGATCCGAGCGGACTTGGAGCCGATCACGCTTCTGCCAACCCGCCGCCCCCTGTCCGCCCTGCGTCGGCCGTGCCCGTAGAATCGCGGCCTGTTTCCGTTAACACTCCTGGAGGAGTTATGAGCGATATCGAAGCGCGAGTCAAAAAAATCATTGCCGAGCAACTTGGCGTTCCCGAAAGCGACGTGGTCAACGACAAGGCTTTCGTGGCCGACCTCGGCGCCGATTCGCTCGATACGGTTGAACTCGTGATGGCCCTCGAAGACGAATTCGGGATCGAGATTCCCGACGAAGAAGCCGAGAAGATCACGACGGTTCAACTGGCCGTCGACTATGCGCTCAAGCATCAGAAAGCAGCCTGAGACGGCTCGCAGCTTTTGCAGCATTCACGCATGGCGCGTCGCAGAGTCGTCGTCACCGGCCTCGGTCTGATCAGCCCGATCGGCAATTCCGTCCAGGAAGGTTGGGCCAATCTGCTGGCCGGGCGCTCCGGCATTGCCGCGATCACCAAGTTCGATGCCTCGGCGTTCTCGTGCCGAATCGCCGGCGAGGTCAAGGGATTCAAGGTCGAGGACTATTTCCCGGCCAAGGATGCCCGGCATATGGATACCTTCATCCATTACGGCCTGGCCGCGTCGATCCAGGCGGTGCGCGACGCCGGGCTGCCGACCAACGATGCGCTGACCGAAGAGCAGGCCGAACGCATCGGCTGCCTGGTCGGGTCGGGCATCGGCGGCCTGCCGTTGATCGAAAATACGCACGCCGAGCTGATGGCGCGCGGCCCGCGGCGCATCACGCCGTTCTTCGTGCCGGCCTCGATCATCAACATGATCTCGGGCCATGTCTCGATCACCTTCGGATTCCAGGGCCCGAACCTTGCGATCGTCACCGCCTGCACTACCGGGCTGCACTGCATCGGCGAGGCCGGCCGGATGATCGAGTACGGCGATGCCGACGTGATGATCGCGGGCGGATCGGAAGCCACCGTCTCGCCGCTCGGCGTGGGCGGCTTCGCCGCGGCGCGTGCGCTGTCCACCCGCAACGACGACCCGACGACCGCATCGCGCCCCTGGGACCGCGACCGCGACGGCTTCGTGCTCGGCGAAGGCGCCGGCGTGATGGTGCTCGAGGAATACGAGCACGCGAAGCGGCGCGGCGCCAATGTGTATGCGGAGCTGATCGGCTACGGCATGGGCGCCGACGCCTATCACATGACCGCGCCGAACGTCGACGGCCCGAAGCGGGCGATGAAAGCGGCGCTGCGCAATGCCGGGATCGCGTCCGACCAGGTGCAGTATCTGAACGCGCACGGCACCTCGACCCCGCTCGGCGATGTGAACGAGACCAATGCCATCAAGCTGACCTTCGGCGACCATGCGCGCAAGATGGTCGTCAATTCGACCAAGTCGATGACCGGGCATCTGCTCGGCGGTGCGGGCGGCATCGAGTCGGTCTTCACCGCGCTGGCGCTGCGCCACCAGGTATCGCCGCCGACGATCAACATCTTCAACCCCGATCCCGAATGCGATCTGGACTACTGCGCCAATACGGCGCGCGAGATGAAGATCGAGCACGCCGTGAAGAACAACTTCGGCTTCGGTGGAACCAACGGCACGCTGGTTTTCAAGCGCGTCTGAGCTGCGCGGCGGTGAGCGCAGATGCGCGCGGCTCCTGCGCTTCAACTGAGTCTGACGCGGTTTCGCACGTGGCACGCCGCGTTGCTGTTGCTCGTCGTCGCCGACCTGGCCTGCCTCGCCGCTTGGTCGCGCTGGCGCCCCGATCCGCTGCCCGCGGGCGCAGACCTGGCCTTGTCGATGGTCGCTTTCACATGCCTGGCGATCGCTTGGTCGGCGCGCGCCCGGCCGGCTACGCTCGCCTGGGACGGGCAGGCTTGGCACATCGGCGCGCCGGGCGCCGCCCCGGACCAGCTTACGCCAGGGCGGCTTCGGCTTCGCATCGATCTGGGCCACTGGATGCTGCTGCAGTTCGTTCCCGACCACGACCCGTTCGCGGCAGGCGCATGGCTGCCGGTGCAGCGCGCCGACCTTGCGTCGCACTGGCACGCCCTGCGTTGCGCGGCATCCGCGCCTGCCGCGCGCGCCGCGCCTATGGCCTTCGATCCCCGCAGCGGTGACTGAAGCCCCGCGCATGAATGGGCCGGACGCGGACGCCGCGCTCGTCGCCCGGGTCAAGCTCGGCGACAAGCAAGCGTTCGAGATGCTCGTCGTCAAATACCAGCGGCGCATCGAGCGCCTGATCGGCCGCATGGTGCGCGACGTCGACCTGGTCCCCGATATCGCCCAGGAAACCTTCATTCGCGCCTACCGGGCGATCGGCAAGTTCCGCGGCGAAAGCGCCTTCTACACCTGGCTCTACCGGATCGCCGTGAACACGGCCAAGAAAGCGCTCGGCGACCTCAAGCGCGATCCTCTGGTGTCCGAGGCGGCGTTCGCGTCACGCGATGACGACGACGAAACTTCAAGAATCGAGAACGAACTAAGCGACGGCGAGACGCCCGAGGCGATATTGGCCAGCAAACAAGTCGCTGCGGCAGTGAACTCTGCGATCGAAGCACTGTCAGAAGACTTGCGCCAGGCGATCACGCTGCGCGAGATCGAAGGCTTGACTTACGAAGAGATCGCCGAGTTGATGGGCTGTCCGATCGGCACGGTGAGGTCGCGAATTTTCCGCGCCCGGGAAGCAATTGCGGCACGCCTGCGGCCGCTGCTGGATACGCGCAAGGATGAACGTTGGTGACCGCGCTGGTGACAAATCAAGCAGGCGTGCGCGACCGGTGCATGGGAGAACGGTATGACGGAAATGGATGATCTGGCGACGAGCACCCGAGAGCGGCTGTCCGCCATGGTCGACGGCGAAACCGACGACGCGGCGGTGCGCCTGGCGTGCGGCGAATGGCGCATCCAGTCCGCGATAGCGGCAACCTGGCGCGACTACCAGTTGATTGGTGATGTCCTGCGCTCCGAGGATCTCGCAACCACGGCCGCGCACGATGCGAATTTCCTGCAATCGCTGCGCGATCGGCTGGACGGCGAGCCGACAGTACTGATGCCGGCCGCGCCAGCGCCGGGCGATCCCGCCCCGGCACGCACGCCCTACCAGGCCCGCCGGTCATGGGTGGCGGCCTCGGCGGTCGCCGCAGGCTTCATGGCCGTGGCCGGCGTGCTGGTGGTTGTTCGCGGACCCGACGCGCCGTCCGGGGGCGCCGGGTTCGCGCAGGAACGTGCCGGCTCCGGCGTGGTGCTGGCATCGGACCAGACGACGATGGGGCCGCCGGCCGATGTAGTGCCCGGCTTGGTGAGGGATGCGAACCTGATCCGAGATGCGCGGCTGGACCAGTATCTTAAGGCGCACAAGCAGTTTGCCGGAACCTCGGCGTTGTCCGCGCCGACCGCGTTCGTGCGCAGCGCCGCTTCGGACGCCCCCAGACGTTGATATGACGAGTCCGCTCGTGCTGCGCCGCTTCGTTGCGGCACTGGCTGCGCTTGTCGGCGCTGCCTGCCTGATGCCCGCCGCCGCACAGACGTCGGACGATGCCAATGCAGAGCCGCGCGAGCAGGTCCGCGCCTGGTTGACCCGAATCCATCAGGCCGCGCGTGACCGCAACTTCCAGGGCACCTTCGTCGTCAGCGGCCCGAACGGGGTTAGCAGTGCTCGGATTGCTCACTACGCCCAAGGGCCGAATCAGTTCGAGCGCATCGAGTCGCTCGACGGCCAGGCCCGCACGGTCTTCCGCCACAACGACCTGGTGCATACGGTGTGGCCGCAGGAACGCGTGGTGATGGTCGAGCAGCGCAATCTGCCGGTATCGTTCCCGGCCTTGCTCCTGGCCGGCGACGACGACCGGATCGCCAATTTCTACGAAGTCCGCAAGCTCGGCGCCGAGCGCGTTGCGGGCTACGAGGCGCGCGTGTTGCTGGTTCGTCCGCGCGATGGCTATCGATTCGGCTATCGGTTATGGGCGGAAAAGAATACGGGGCTGCTGCTGCGCGCCGACATGCTCGGTGCACAGGACGAGGCGCTCGAAACTGCGGCCTTCTCGGAGGTGACGATCGGCGTGCGGCCGCAGCCGGAAACGGTCTTGCATGGGATGCGCCGGCTCGAGGGCTACCGCATATTGCGCCCCATCCTCACCTCGACCACGCTCGACGCCGAAGGCTGGACCTTGCGATCGGCCGCGCCCGGTTTTCGATCCCTGAGCTGCATGCGTCGCCCTCTCGACGATTACCGGGCCTCGGAGATGCCGGCGGCGGACAACCAGGTGCTGCAAGCGATCTTCTCGGACGGCCTGACGCACGTCTCGATCTTCATCGAGCCTTTCGATCCACGGCGCCACCTGCGTCCGATGTTCGCCTCGGTGGGTGCGACACAGACGCTGATGCGCCGACACGCCGACTGGTGGGTCACGGTGGTCGGCGACGTTCCGAGCGCGACCTTGCGTTTCTTTCTCGGCGCGCTGGAACGCAATCGGTAGCGCTTCGGTTTGGCATGCGTCGGCCATGCCTCGACCTCGCCGGCAACATCACGTTCTCAGGAATCACACATGTACACGCATCCTGCTCTTACCACTCTTGTCTGCGGCGCCCGCCGCCACCGCCTCGCCGTCGTGGCGGCGGCCGGCGCGCTCGTTCTGGCTATCGGTGCCGCAACGCTGACCTCGTCGGCCGTTGTCGCGCAACCGGTGCCGGCCCAGCACCAGCAAGTGCTGCCCGATTTCGCCGAACTCGTCGACAAGGTCGGGCCGGCGGTCGTCAACATCCGCACCACCGAGCGGGTGCGCGCCGCACGCAGCGGCAGCGCCGGTCCCGAGGTCGACGAAGACATGCTTGAATTCTTCCGCCGCTTCGGCCTGCCGATCCCGAACCAGCCCGCGCCACGCGGCTCGCGGCCGGCGCCGGACGGTGGCGCCGAGCCGCAGCAGCGCGGCGTCGGCTCGGGCTTCATCCTGAGCGCGGACGGGTATGTGATGACTAATGCGCATGTCGTCGACGGCTCGGACGAGGTCTTCGTCACCTTGACCGACAAGCGCGAGTTCAAGGCCCGCATCATCGGCGCCGACAAGCGGTCAGACGTGGCCCTGGTCAAGATCGACGCGATCGGTCTGCCCGCGGTGAAGATCGGCGATATCAACCGGCTGCGGGTGGGCGAGTGGGTGATCGCGATCGGCTCGCCGTTCGGCCTCGAAAATACCGTCACTGCCGGCATCGTCAGCGCCAAGTCGCGCGATACCGGCGAACTGCTGCCGCTGATCCAGACCGATGTAGCGATCAACCCCGGCAACTCGGGCGGCCCGCTGATCAATATGCGCGGCGAGGTGGTGGGCATCAATTCGCAGATCTACAGCCGTTCGGGCGGCTACATGGGCATCTCGTTCGCGATCCCGATCGACGAAGCCTCGCGCGTCGCCGAGCAACTCAAGTCGAGCGGCCGTGTGACCCGCGGGCGCATCGGCGTGGCCATCGATCAGGTGACCAAGGACGTGGCCGAAGCGATCGGCCTCGGGCGCCCCACGGGAGCGCTGGTGCGCAGCGTCGAAAGCGGCGGCCCCGCGGACAAGGCGGGCGTCGAAGCGGGCGACATCATCACCAAGGCTGACGGCAAGACGATTGAACGCTCTGGCGAACTACCGCGCGTCATCGGCGGCGTGAAGCCGGGTTCGAAAGTCACCCTGCAGGTCTTTCGCCGCGGCGCGTCGCGCGACCTGATCGTGACCGTGGGCGAATTCGAGGCCGAACGCAATGCGCGGCGGTCCGATGAACGTGATCCCAAACCCACGCCGACGCAGGTCGGAACGCTCGGCCTCGCCGTGGTCGACCTCACCGATGCGCAGCGGCGCGAGCTCAAGGTCAAGGGTGGGGTGCGGGTCGAGACCTCGGAAGGTTTCGCAGCCCGAGCCGGCATTCGCGAAGGCGACCTGATTCTTTCGCTCGATTCGGTCGAGATCACCACGGCGAAGCAATTCGAAGCGACGGTGGCGAAGCTCGACCGCAGCAAGCCGGTCACCGCGCTTGTCCGACGCGGCGACTCGGTCAATTTCATCATCGTACGCCCGACGGCGCGATAAGTTAGCAAACGCGCACTTCCTTCCGACGATTCGTGCCTGTTCGATGAGGAATGGGCGGGTCGCCGGTGGGTTTCCTCCGCAGCGCGCGAAGTGCTGCCGGTGGCCTTGAACTATCCCCAAATCGTCCACAAGCATTTGTGGATAACATGTTGATAAATTATCCTGTTGGTCGCCCGCAACTCGCAGAAAACGAGCAGCGGCGCGGCTTCCCGCCGGGTTGTTTTGGGTAGAATGAAAGCCCAACAGCAGTTGCCAAACGTTTTGTTGGAAGGCGCGTCAATCATTCGACGTGCCTTTTTTTTATGCCTCGATTCACCGGCAAACGCGCTTCATTTGCACGTCGACGCAAGCTCTTGACACCACGCTTTCGACGCCATGATTGGCGGTGAGGGCATCGACTCGCACATGGACCATATCCGCAACTTCTCCATCATTGCCCATATCGACCACGGCAAATCGACGCTTGCCGACCGGCTCATTCAACGCTGCGGCGGCTTGAGCGATCGCGAGATGGAAGCACAGGTGCTCGACTCGATGGACATCGAACGCGAGCGCGGCATCACCATCAAGGCGCAGACCGCGGCGCTCGAATACCGCGCCCGCGACGGTCAGGTCTATCAGCTCAACCTGATCGACACGCCGGGGCACGTCGATTTCTCGTACGAGGTGTCGCGCTCGCTGTCGGCCTGCGAAGGCGCGCTGCTAGTGGTCGATGCGAGCCAGGGGGTCGAAGCGCAGACGGTGGCGAACTGCTACACCGCGCTCGAACTGGGGGTCGAGGTGGTCCCGGTGCTCAACAAGATGGACCTGCCGCAGGCCGACCCGCAACGCGCCAAGGAGG
>JBDSEG010000306.1:0-7394 GCA_039920165.1 Burkholderiaceae bacterium | reverse complement strand
CCACCTTCTTCGAAACCGTCGTCCTCGATCTCCTTCACCGCATGGGGTACGGCGCGAACCGGGCCGATCTTCAACGGGTGGGCGGTTCGGGAGACGAGGGGATCGACGGCATCATTTCCCTCGATCGGCTCGGGCTCGAAAAGGTGTACGTGCAAGCCAAGCGTTGGCAGTCGAGCGTGGGGCGTCCCGAATTGCAGGCTTTCTACGGTGCGCTCGCCGGGCAAAAGGCAAAAAAGGGCGTCTTCATCACGACGTCGAACTACTCGAGTCAAGCGCTGCAGTTTGCCAGGTCGGTCGAAGGGATCGTTCTCATCGATGGCTCGCGCCTCACCGAACTGATGATCGATCACGAAGTCGGTGTCAGCGCTCGCGCCGTGAGGATTCCGAAGATCGACACCGACTATTTCGATGAAGAGGGAATCTGACCGCAGTCGTCCAGTCGACAGCCGTCCGAACGATGCACAACTTGAAGGCCGGAGCCGCCATGTCCCGATCTAACACCGAGGCGAGTTCGCTCGCCACCGCCATCGATGCCGCCGCCGCGGCGGTGCTGCCAAAGGTCATCGCCTGGCGGCGCGATATCCATGCACATCCGGAGCTCGGCAACCGCGAATTCCGCACCGGCGCGCTGGTGGCCGAGCATCTGCACAGTCTCGGGCTGGACGAAGTCCGCGCCGGCGTTGCGCACACCGGCGTCGTCGGACTTTTGCGCGGTGGGCTGCCCGGGCCGGTGATCGCGCTGCGTGCCGATATGGATGCGCTGCCGGTGGCCGAAGAGGTCGACGTGCCGTTCGCATCGAAGGCGCGCACGACCTGGAACGGCGAGGAGGTGGGCGTCATGCACGCCTGCGGCCACGATGCGCACACCGCCATCCTGATGGGCGTGGCGGCGGTGCTCGCGGGCCAGCGCGCCGGGCTGCGCGGCTCGGTGAAATTTATCTTCCAGCCGGCCGAGGAGCTGCCGCCCGAGGGCGAGGAAGGCGGCGCGAAGCTGATGATCGACGAAGGCGCGATGGAAAGCCCGCGGCCCGATGCGGTGTTTGGCTTGCACGTCACCTCGCGCCTGCCGGTCGGAGTGATCGGCTACCGGCCGGGTCCGGCGATGGCGAGTTCGGACACCCTGAAGATCACCGTCGAAGGCCGCCAGACGCACGGCGCGATGCCGTGGTACGGGGTCGATCCGATCGTCACCGCGGCGCAGGTCGTGCTCGGACTGCAGACGGTGGTAAGCCGTTCGGTCGACCTGACGCAAGAGCCCGCGGTCGTGACGATCGGCAGCATCAAGGGCGGTGTTCGCGGCAATATCATTCCCGACTCGGTCGAGATGAACGGCACCATCCGCACCTTCGACGAGGGGATGCGCGACGATATCCACGAGCGCGTGACGACGCTCGCCGAAGCGATCAGCCGCGGCTCGCGCGCGGGCTGCAAGGTGTGCATCCGCAAGCACTATCCGGTGGTGGTGAACGATCCGGCGCTCACCGAAGCGACGCTGCCCACGCTCGCGCGGGTGGCCGGCGCGGGCAAGCTGCTGTTGGTACCGAAGGTGATGGGATCGGAGGATTTCTCGCTGTTTGCCAAGGTCTCGCCCGGCCTGTTCTTCTTCGTCGGCGTCGTGCCCGAAGGCGTCGACCCGCGGACCGTCGCGCCGAACCATTCGCCGCGCTTCTATATCGACGAGGCAAGCCTCATCGTCGGCGTCCGCGCGCTCGCGCACGTGGCCTGCGACTATCTCGAACGGGAACGCGCGGCCGACTGAAGATCGAAGGCGCTCAGGGCAGGACCGACATCCTTACTTCCGGCCGTGCCACGACACGGGCGATCGCATCGACATTCGAGACGATGCGGTGCGCCGCAAAGCTCGACGGCGTATCGGGCTCGAGCGCGGCAATGACGAGGTTGGCGAGCGGCTGATCGAGTCCCACGTAGTAGCTGCCGGCCAGCACGTCGAGCAGCGTCGGCTGCAGCCGAACGCGCAGCTCGAGCGAGCCGCCGCCATCGGCGACGTTGTCGGCGCCCTCGCCCGCCGGGACCAGCGCGCGGCCGGTTTCGGCATAAGCCTCGCCGCGCAGATCGCCGGCCTCGTCGAGCCGCTGCACGGTCACGCCAAGGGCGCGCAGATGGCGCACCGCATCGGCCTGGTCGGCGCCGAGCCAGTAGCCGCAGGGCCGAGCGCGCGTGCGCACGGTCTGCAGTTGCAGCGCCGATTCCCACGCCACGCCGACGCGCTTGTCGGCGCCGCTCGAAGGATCGAGCAGCAGCAGTTCGTATTCGCTGGGCGTCGGCGCCGCCTGGATCACCGCCTGCCCACGGCACGCCTGCGCCGCCACATCGGCGTCGACGAAGCGGCGAACGCGCAGCAGGTCGGCGGCGTGTTCGGCCGCGCTCGCGAGCAGCGCCGATGCAGCGGTCACATGGGCATGCACGCGGCGCGCGAGGTGCTGGCGACCCAGGTCGGCGCCGCGTGTCTCGATCAAGAGCCCGACCGCGTTGTTCAGCCCCGCGATGTTGCGCGCTGCCTCGGGCCGCACGCTGCCCATTGCCACCTTGCGATCGGCCGGATCGGGCGCCGTCGTGTGATACCACTCCGTGGTCAGGCCTTCGCGCTGCAACGCCGCGACGACCGGGCGGCGAAACCATTCCTCGGCCGCCTTGGTGACGAATTCGGGCAGATTCGCCGTGGTGGCGTATTGCAGCAAGGCATCGAAGCGCGGGACACCGGCGAATTTGTCGAGGAATGCGGCACCGACGGCGTACTCGTGCAGGTCCATAACCACGAGCGGCTTGAACTCGCGCATCAACCGCGCCTGGGCCTGCGCCTCGGGGCTGCGCAGCAGCAGGTGATCGCGGTTGATATCGATCCCGCTGGCCGAGAAGCGCCGTCCGGTGGCAGCACCGTCCGGATTGGCGCGCGCCAGCACGACGACATTGATGCGCTCGAGCAGCGGCGCGAGAGCGCCCTGCGCCAGCTCGCGCGCGACGGCCATCAGCGCCTCGGCGCCGGCCGGTTCGTCGCCGTGCTGCTGCGCGATCAGCAGCACGGTCGGCCGGCCGCCGAGCAGGAGGCCGTCGAGCACCGACTCGCGATGTCGCGCGAGCAGCAGCGCATCGATGGGAACTGCCGATTGCGACGTGCCGAGTGAAAGCCGGCGTACCACGACGCCGGGCGCGGCCTCGCGCGTGATGGCGCCCAGCATCAACTGCAGTTCGCCGTTGCTGGTAAAGCCGGTATGGCCCGGCTCGAACGCCGGCGTCTGGTACACCACGCGCGGGGCGGGGAAGCGCGCTTCGACGCCGGTCGGCGGCTGCGACGCGGCCGCGGCCGGCGCCGAGGCTGCCGCTGCTGCCGGCGGCGTCTCGAGCGGTATCGCAGCGCGGCTCACGATGGGCGCGGGAATCGCGACGCTCACCGGCGCGGGAACCGGCCGCGTGAGCGGTACCTGCGATGCGCACGACACCAGAAACGGAAGCCCCGCTGCCAACAACCTGCCGCGCCGCGCGCGGCGTCCATCTCTTCCCATCGTCATCGGTCATCCCGCACGCGCCGAGCGGCGCACAGGCGCCGCAATATACGCGGGCCGCGCCGCACAATCGGCGCGCTCGTTCAAGCCCTCGGAGGTCACCATGCCCATCGTCAGGAATGCGCTGCTCGCCACCGGCGCGCTCGCCCTGGGCGGACTGATCGCCGCCCAGACCGGCGTGTTCTCCGGGACGCCGCCGACGCAGCTCGGGGTTCGCGACGGCCGCCTCGCAGCGCCGTCGACCACGCCGAACAGCGTGAGCAGCCAGGCCCGGCTACACGCCGACCATTCGCTGCGCGAGCAGGCGCATATCGAGCCGCTCGCACTGCGCGGCGACCGCGATGCGACGCTCGCGCGGATCGCGGCGGTCGCGTCGGAGATCGACGGCGGGCGGCTGGTAGAACGCCGGCCGGACTATCTGCGCTTCGAATTCACGACGCGCTGGATGCATTTCGTCGACGACGCCGAATTCTGGTTCGACCCGACCGCGAACGTGGTGCAGGTCCGGTCGGCCTCGCGCCTGGGGCGCAAGGATTTCGACGTGAACCGCCAGCGCATCGAGGCGATCCGCGGGCGCCTGAATGCCGCGCCTTGACGCGCGACAGGCAAAAAAAGCCAACGCCGAATGGCGTTGGCTCGATGCATTCAGGCCGACGCGCGGATGGTCGGCGCGAGATCAACCCTCAATAGCCGTAGCGGCGGTTGTCGTGGCGGTCGTAGCGGTCGGGAATGCCGTCATGGTCGCGGTCGCGTTCGCGGTACTGGCCGTGGTGGCCCCTGCGGTTGTCGTAGCGGTCATAGCGATCGGGAATGCCGTCGCGGTCGCGGTCGGCATAACGGCGCCCGCCCTGGTAATACACCGACACCGGCCGCTCGTAGACGACCTGCGGCGGGTAATAGGCCCGCGGCGGCGTGTAGACGACGCGCGGCGGGTAGGCATAGACCGGCGCGGGTGCATAGACCGGCGCGGGAGCGTAGTAGCTCGGCGCGGGGGCGTACGAAGGTTCGTAGTACCCCGGCGAATTCGAGATCACGGTGGCGACAGCCGGTGCGCTGATGCCGATCGACCAGAACACATTGCTGCCGGCATTGGCCGCACCGGCGGCGAACAGGCCGCCGGCAGCGGCAAGAGCGATGGCGAGGGTTTTCTTCATGGTCAAACTCCTTTGAAGTACACACTTGCGGTGCGTGCAGTCAACACAACGCATCACACCCGAGGCCGAGCCTACGCGAGGCATGTCAACGAAGGTAAAGGCATGTATCGCTGGCATGTCGCTGGGCGCAGATTGGCGCAATTACCACGCTCGATAGAATCGATTCGCCCCGATTTCTGCGTGCCGCCGGCACTTCGTCCCCATGAACGTACCGAGCGACGCCGCCAAGCCGAGCCATTTCCTGCGCCAGGTCATCGAGCGCGATCTTGCCGACGGAACCTATGCCGGCCGCCACTTCGCCGGAACGCCAGGCGATGCGGCGCACCACGCGGCCGGGCCGCTGGATGCGGCGCGGATCCGCACCCGCTTCCCGCCCGAGCCGAACGGCTATCTGCACATCGGGCACGCGAAAAGCATCTGCCTGAATTTCGGCCTGGCGCGCGATTACGGCGGCGTGTGCCACCTGCGCTTCGACGATACGAACCCGGAGAAGGAAGAACGGGAATATGTGGAGGCGATCGAAGACAGCGTGCGCTGGCTGGGCTTCGACTGGACCGCGCCCGACCCCCTGCGCCCCGGCGCGCTGCGCAGTCATCTGTATCACGCGAGCGACTATTTCGATTTCATGTACCGCGCCGCCGAAGCGCTGATCGACGCCGGCCATGCCTACGTGGACGAGCAGTCGGCCGACGAAATGCGCGCAAACCGCGGCGATTTCGCGCGCCCCGGCACCGCGAGCCCGCAGCGCGGGCGCAGCGCGGCCGAAAACCTGACGCGCTTTCGCGAGATGCGCGACGGCAAGCTCGCCGACGGCGCCGCGGTCCTGCGAGCGAAGATCGACATGGCTAGCCCGAATATCAACCTGCGCGACCCGGCGCTGTATCGCATCAAGCGCGCGACCCACCACAACACCGGCGACCGCTGGTGCATCTACCCGATGTACACCTATGCGCACCCGATCGAGGATGCGCTCGAGAACATTACCCACAGCATCTGCACGCTCGAATTCGAAGACCAGCGGCCGTTCTACGACTGGCTGCTCGACACCCTGTGCGACCTCGGCCTGCTCGCGCGCCCGCGCCCGCACCAGTACGAATTCGCCCGCCTGAACCTCACCTACATCGTCACCAGCAAGCGCAAGCTGCGCCAGCTCGTCGACGAGGGCCATGTCGACGGCTGGGACGATCCACGCATGCCCACGCTCATCGGCATGCGCCGGCGCGGCTATACGCCCGAAAGCATCCGGCTGCTGGCCGAACGCAGCGGCGTCAGCAAATCCGGCGGCTGGATCGACTACGCTTCGCTCGATATCGCGCTGCGCGACGACCTCGACCCGAAGGCGCCACGCGCCAATGTCGTCCTCGATCCGCTCGCCCTGCGCCTGGTCAATTTTGCCGAGGTCTTCGGCAGCGATGCGCACCGCGAACCCTGCCATGCGCCGAGGCTGCCGCACGTCGATGCGCAGTCGGGGGGCGCACCACGCGAGTTCGCCCTGACACGCGATGTGTGGATCGAGCGCGACGATTTCATGCCGGTTCCCGCCAAGGGCTACTTCCGCCTCTATCCGCCACAAGGCGAAGCGGCCGCGGGCGGACGCGTCCGGCTCAAATACGGCTATGTCGTCGAATGCTGCGGCTGCGAGCACGACGACGCCGGGACGGTCACGCGGGTCCTGGCGCGTCTCGTTCCCGATACCAAGAGCGGCACGCCGGGCGCCTCGGCGATCAAGGTCAAGGGCGTGATCACCTGGGTTGGCGCGGGCGACGCGGTCGAGGCCGAATTCAGGCTCTATGACCGCTTGTTCACCGAAGCCCAACCCGATGCCAGCGGGCGCGATTTTCTGAGCGTGCTGAACCCGAACAGCAAGCGCAGCGCGCACGGCTATGTCGAACCAGGCCTTGCCGATGCGCCTCCAGGCGAGCGCTTCCAGTTCGAGCGGCACGGCTATTTCATCGCCGACCCGATCGATCACGGCCCGACACGGCGCGTCTTCAACCGGACCGCGACGCTCAGGGACACCTGGCACGCCTGAAACCGCGCCTTCGTGGCGACGCGGCGATGCTCAGTGCGGCTTGCGCCGCGAGCGAAACGACTCCGGCCGGATGACGTTGCCGTCGCGATGCACACCCGCGCGGGCGCGCTGCAGCACCTCGTCGGCAGCGCGCTTGGCGGCGGCGCGCGAGGCGCGCCAGTGCCACAGTGCATACACGCGCCGCGCCATCGATCGCCACATGGCAAGCAGCGCCGCATCGAGTCGCATTCGTCGGATCGGCCCGATCGTCAGGCGGACCAGCATCGCGAGGCAGACCGCGACGATCACGATCGCATAAGCAGTTTCGAACATGGGGATAGATGCGGCGCCGGCGGTAAGACGGCGCATGGTAAGCGGTCGCAACTTGGCGGTAGGAATGCGCCCACAGCGCGCGATTCGCTCTCCCTACAACTTGCGCAGCGCTCGCATGCCACAGTCGATCCGAGTCGTCCGCCACCCGCGCGGGTGCGTTATGAAAGCTCACTTTTGAAAGGGTTACCCATGAACTATCTACGCAAGCTTTTGATGCTGGTGCCGCTGCTATCGGCATTCATCGCCGCCGCGCCAGCCCAAGCCCAGCAGGAGCCGAGGATCTCCGGCTTCGACCTGGAACAGGTCGACCAACTCACCCCCGGAACCGAACTCAACTTCATCCTCTACGGCACGCCGCGTGCGCGCGCTGCGTTG
>JBDSEG010000305.1:0-3412 GCA_039920165.1 Burkholderiaceae bacterium | reverse complement strand
CCGAGCGCGTGGCGGCCTACGTCGATCTCGTCTTCAAGGGCGCCAGGCCTGCCGATATGCCGATCGAGCAGCCGACGCGGTTCGAACTCGTGATCAACATGAAGACGGCAAAGGCACTCGGGCTGACGTTTGCGCCATCGCTTCTGCTGCGCGCTGACAAGGTGATCGAGTGAGGCGGCGGTCGCTGATCGGCGGGGCGAGCGCGGTCGCCCTCGGCGGCGTACTCGGCCTAACGCGTGCGCAGCCGCTCGCCCCTGCGATGGCGCGGGTCGGTGTGCTGTCGTTCGGCACCTCGCCGACCGGCGCGAACCCCGACCCGCAAACCGGCTTTCGCCAGGGTCTGCGCGATCTTGGCCATATCGAGGGCCGCAACGTGGTGCTCGAATACCGCTACGCCGACGGCCGGCCCGAGCGGCTGCCGGCGTTCGCCGATGAACTGCTTCGCGCCGGGGTGCAGGTGATCGTCGCCGGCGGGCCGGCGCCGATCGAGGCCGCGCGCGCCGCGACGAAAACCGTTCCGATCGTGGCGATCGGCGGCGTCGATCCGGTCCGCCAGGGCTGGGTAAAAAGTCTGGCGCACCCGGGCGGAAACCTGACCGGAGTAACGGTCACCTTCCCCGAGATGGGCGGCAAGCTGCTCGAGGTGCTGAAGGAGGCGCGGCCGGGCTTGCAGCGCGTCGGCGTGCTCGGCGCGGTCGATGAGATCGGCTCGCCCCTGCCCAGCCAGGCCTGGGTGGAAAGTGCGCGCGCGCTCGGGCTCGAGATGCACTGGCTCGCGGTCAAGTCCCACGCCGATCTCGAGCCCGCGCTGTCGCGGGCGGCGCAGCAAGGGGTGCAGGGTTTGATGGCGATCGCCACCAACCTGATCGTGTCGAGTCGTCAGCATCTTGCTGCCTTGGCGCGGCAGCACCGGCTGCCGACGATCAGCGAGTTCTCGATCATGACGCAGGCCGGCTTTCTGATGAGCTACGGTGCGAACCTGGACGCGCTAGGCGCGCGTGCGGCGAGCTATGTCGACAAGATCCTGCGCGGCGCGTCGCCCGGCGACCTGCCCATCGAGCGCCCGAGCGAATTCGAGCTCGTCATCAATCGCCGCACCGAAGCGGCGCTCGGCATCACGCTGCCGCAGGCGATGCTGCTGCGTGCCGACCGGCTGATCGAATGAGGCATACATGAAACGGCGCGACATCCTTGCAATGGCTGGCGGTGCGGTCACGGCGACGGGTGCCTGGCGCGCCGTCGTCGCGCAACCTGCGCCGATTCCGCGTATCGGCTTTCTTGGCTCCAACGAAGCGTCGCCCGAGATCGTGGAACCGTTTCTCGCGGGACTGGCCGAGGGCGGATTTCAGCCGGGCCGCAATGTCGCGGTGGAATACCGTTGGGCCGCCAACCGCCTCGACCGCCTGCCAGAGCTGATGACCGATCTGATGCGGCGTCCCCTGGCCGTCGTCGTCACCAGTGGCGGCGTGCCGGCGGCGCGCGCCGCGATCGCCGCAGCATCGGACGTGCCAGTCGTCTTCGAGGTCGGGCGCGACCCGGTGCAGTCCGGGCTGGTCGCGAGCCTCGGCCGCCCCGGCGGCAACGCGACCGGCGTGCATATGTTCACGGCCGATCTGAACGCCAAGCGCTTCGAATTGCTGCGCGAGATGGTGCCGCGAGCGACGTCGATCGCGGTGCTCATCAATCCCGACAACGTCGGCGCGCACGGGGTCGAGAACGTGGTGCGCCGTGCCGCGGCGGCGGCGGGCGTCAAGTCGCAGGTCCTGCGAGCTGCCAACGAACGCGAGATCGATGCCGCCTTCGCCGCCCTTGCTGCATCGCCGGACAGCGCCCTCATCGTCGGCAACGATGCGTTCTTCAACAGCCGTCGCGCCCAGCTCGTCGCGGCGACGACGCGCCTGGCGCTGCCCGCGATCTTCGAATGGCGCGCCTTTGCCATCGCCGGCGGTCTGATGAGCTACGGCACCGACTTCGCAGCCGTGTGGCGCCAGGTCGGCGCGTACACCGCGCGCGTTCTCAAGGGCGACAAGCCGGCCGAGCTGCCGATCGTCCAGCCGACGCGCTTTGAGCTCGTCATCAACCGCAAGACGGCGAAGGCACTCGGCCTCGCGATCCCGCAATCGCTGCTGCTTCGCGCCGACGAGGTGATCGAATGATCGACCGCCGAGCTTTGATGGCCACCTTGGCGAGCAGCTCGTTCGCCGGGTCCTGGCCGGTCGCTGCACAAGCTCGGGTGTTTCGCGTCGGCTGCGCGTCGATCGGCACCGACCCGGCAGCTCCGGTGCGCTGGCAGTCGTTTCGCGACGCGATGCGGGAGCTGGGGTATGTCGAAGGCCGCAACCTGACCATCGGGGAAGCGTTTGCCAATGGCGATGCGCAGCGCCTGCCCGGCCTCATGGGGGAGCTGTTTCGCAGCGGCGTCGATGTCATCGTCACCTCCGGAATCCGCGAAACGCGCGCCGCCCGCGAGGCCAGTTCGACGCTGCCGATCGTGATGCTCGCGGTGCCCGATCCGGTCGCGCAGGGGTTCGTCGCGAGCCTGGCCCGCCCTGGCGGCAACGTGACCGGAGTGACCAACATGGTTCCCGGCCTGAGTCAGAAATTCATCGAACTTCTGCACGAGGCCGTGCCGGCGGCGATGCGGTTGGCCGTAGTCAGCGGACCGTCCAACCCGGTCGCCGAACTCCGCAGTGAACTTGAAGCCGCGGCTCGTCGCTATGGCATCGAACTGCAGTACGTTACGGTGCACGGAGCCGTCGACATCGAACCCGCGCTTCGGCGCGCCAAGGGGATGGGTGTGGAGGGCATCGTCGCGACGCTTGATCCGGTCACCTTGCTGCACCGGCGCGAATTGGTCGGCTCCGCATTGAAGCACCGGCTGGCGGGCATTTACTGGGACCGCGGTTTCGTCGAAGACGGTGGTCTCATGACGTACAGCGCCAGTCTGAAAGACCTGTTCCGGCGCGGGGCCGTCTTCGTCGACAAAATTCTCAAGGGCGCAAGACCTGCCGAGCTGCCGGTCGAGCAACCGACCCGGTTCGCACTCGTCATCAACCTGAAGACCGCCCGCGCACTCGGCCTCGCCATCCCGCAATCGCTGCTGCTGCGCGCCGACGAGGTGATCGAATGAAGCGGCGCGAATTCCATTCCCGGGCCGGGATCGCGGCAGCGGCAACCTGGCTCGGCGCGTTCGGGCCGGCGGGGCACGCACAGCCGGCGCGCGTGCCGCTGATCGGCTTTCTGAACGGCGGCTCGCCGGCGCCGTTTGCACACCTGGTCGACGGTTTTCGCGACGGGCTCGGGCAGACCGGCTGGATCGAGGGCCGCAGTGTCGCGATCGACTACCGCTGGGCCGAAGGGCGCTACGACCGCCTGCCCGGGCAGGCGGTCGAACTGGTGCGGCGCAAGGTCG
>JBDSEG010000304.1:0-17951 GCA_039920165.1 Burkholderiaceae bacterium | reverse complement strand
TGTCTGGCAGCGCCGTCAGTGCGCAGAGCCAGCGCCTGAACGTGGTGGCGTCGAACCTGGCCAATGCCGACACTGTGGCCGGCCCGGACGGCAGCGCCTACAAGGCCCGCCAGGTGATGTTCCAGACCCTGCAGATGGGCGCGGCCGGTGAACGCGACGCCACGGCCGGGGTGCGCGTGTCCACCGTGGTCGAAGACCAGACTGCCGGGCGCCGCGTGTTCGACCCGAAGCACCCCAGCGCCGACGGCGACGGCTATGTCACCTATAGCAACGTGAACCCGGTCGAAGAGATGGTCAACATGATCTCGGCTTCACGTTCCTACCAGAACAACATCGAAGTCATGAACACCGCGCGCAGCTTGCTGCTGAAGACGTTGCAGGTGGGTCAATGAGTTCCGTGGTCAGCCCGGTCGGCGCGACAGACCCGTATGCCGCACTGGCCGGCAACAGCGCCGCGCCCGCCACCGCCGCCCAGGGCGACGCTGCCGAACGGTTTCTGAAGTTGCTGGTAACGCAGTTGAAGAACCAGGACCCGCTGAACCCGATGGACAACGCTCAGGTGACGAGCCAGATGGCGCAGATCAATACCGTCAACGGAATCGAGAAGCTCAACACCACGGTCGAGTCGCTCTCTGGGCAGTTCGTGCAGATGCAGGTGCTGCAGGGCGCGTCGCTGGTCGGACGCGATGTCGTCGTGCCCGGCAACCTGCTCGATATCAACAACGGCGTGGGGCAGGGGGGCTACGAACTTGCCGGGCCGGCCGATGCGGTCAAGGTCGAGGTGCTCGCACCCAGCGGCCAGGTCGTGCAGACCCTCAACCTCGGTGCTCAGGGCAGCGGCGTGCACAGTTTCGACTGGGCCGCCGGCAGTGCCACCAACGACAGCGCACTGCGTTTTCGCGTCACCGCCACGAGCGGCAGCGTCAACTCGACGCCGACCGCGCTGATGCGCGACAGCGTGACGGCGGTGACGACCTCAGGCACTGGCTTCGCCCTCGAACTTCAGAACGCCGGCAGCGTGCCCTACGCCAGCGTGCGCGCCTTCAACTGACCGATTCTTCAATCCGCTCGCTCTCCCCATCGACCACGGCGCACGCCGAATCCCAAGGACCATCCCATGAGTTTCCAACAAGGCCTCTCCGGACTGAACGCCACCAGCAAGAGCCTGGAAGTGATCGGCAACAACATCGCGAATGCGAACACCTTCGGCGCCAAGCTGTCGCGCGCTGAATTTGCCGATATGTACGCGACCTCGATGAGCGGTGCGGCCGCGAACAGCATCGGCATCGGCGTCAACCTGTCCGCCGTATCGCAGCAGTTCACGCAGGGCAATATCGTGGCCACCGGCAATCCGATGGACCTCGCGCTGAACGGCTCCGGCTTCTTCCAGGTGACCGACGGCAAGAGTCCGATCTCGTATACCCGCAACGGCCAGTTCAAGGTCGACCGCGACGGCTATGTGGTGAACAACGGTGGCGACCGGCTGCTCGGCTACCCGGCCGACGGCACGGGCACCATCCAGGCCGGCAAGTCGCAGGCACTCAAGCTGCCGACCGCGGGCATCACCCCGCAGCCTACCAGCCGGATCACGATGGAGATCAACCTGGATGCGCGCGCCGCGGTCACGCTGCCCGCTGCCGGTCCGATGATCGACCTGGTCGATGCCAAGACCTACAACAACGCCACCTCGCTGACGACCTACGACGCAAAGGGCCAGGATGTGGCGCTGACCTACTACTTCCAGAAGGCCGCGACCGATACCTGGAACGTCTATATCACCGCGAACGGAACGCCGCTGTCGGTCGATGCGAGCGGCAACCCGACCCCGTCGACGACCATCACCTTCCCCGTGAACGGCGGCGCGCCGACCGCGCCGGTCGGCACCGTGCCGATCGATATCCCGACCACCACCAACGCGGTCGGCGCGGTCACGGTGCCGATCAGCGGCGTCGCCCTCAGCCTGTCGGGGGCGACGGAGTACGGCTCGCCGTTCGCCGTCACCGACCTGTCGCAGGACGGCTATGCCGCCGGCCAGCTCGTGGGGATCGGCTTCGAGGCGAACGGCATCGTCAATGCGCGCTATTCGAACGGTCAGTCGAAATCGGCCGGGCAGGTCGAGCTCGCGACCTTCCGCAATCCGCAGGGTCTGTCGCCGCGCGGCGGCAACGGCTGGTCGAGCAGCTACGGATCGGGCGACCCGATCGTCGGCGTTCCGGGCGACGGCAGCCTCGGCGCGCTGCAGTCGGCCGCGCTCGAGGAATCGAATGTCGACCTCACCGCCGAACTGGTCAGCATGATCACCGCGCAACGCGTCTACCAGGCCAATGCGCAGACCATCAAGACCCAGGATCAGGTGCTGCAGACGCTGGTGAACCTGAAATAACGCACACCGCTGAGGAAGGCGCCGCATGGACCGCATGATCTATCTGTCGATGTCGGGCGCGAAGGCGACCATGCAGCGCCAGGACACGCTCGCCAACAACCTCGCGAATGTCTCGACCACGGGCTTTCGCGCCGAACTCGCCGCCTTTCGCGCGGTGCCGGTCGAAGGCAGCGGCGCGAGCACGCGCGTCTATGCGCTCGAAACGACGCCAGGCTACGACGCCACACCCGGCGTCGTCACGGGCACCGGGCGCAACCTCGATGTCGCCATGAAAGGCCAGGCCTGGCTCAGCGTGCAGGGCCTGGACGGCACCGAGGCCTATACCCGCGGCGGCTCGCTCGATGTGTCCGCCGACGGAACGCTCACGACCCGCGGCGGCTTGACCGTGCTCGGCGATGGCGGGCCGGTCCAGGTGCCGCCGAATACGGAGATCGCGATCGGTGGCGACGGCAGCATCAGCGCGCGCGGCGCGAACGGTCGCAGCGCGGTCGTCGGCCGGCTCAAGCTCGTGACGCCCGAAACCCCGCTCACGCGTGGTACCGATGGCCTGTTTCGCGCGGGCGACGGCGACCTATCGGCCGACCCGACAGCGCGCCTGCAGGACGGCGCACTCGAAGGCTCCAACGTCAGCGCCGTCGAGACCATGGTCGCGATGATCGCCGCGGCGCGCCAGTTCGAAGCCCAGATGAAGATGGTGCAGACCGCCGAGGCGAACGAGAAGTCGGCCGCGCAGTTGCTGTCGGCGAACTGAAGACGACGCCCCGCCGCGCGGGCGTGAGGCCTCAGCGACGTTCGCCCGCCTGCACCTTGTCCGGATCGAGCTCGACCACGTTGTCGGCGTTCGCTCCGGCCTGCACACGCAGCAGCCGGCCCTGCACCGTGGCACCCACATCCATCTTGAGCTGCCGGTAGCGGATCGTTCCGCATACGACCGCATTCGACTGCAGCTCGAGAAAATTCTCGATCTCCAGATCGCCGTTCACGGTGCCGTTGATGACCGCGTCGCCACAGCGCACGCTGCCTTCGATCGTGCCGCTTTCCGACAGCACCAGCAGCGCCGAGGGCTTGCCGTCAACCGCGCGGCCGACCAGGTTGCCGCAGACCCGGCCGTCGATGCGCATACCGCTCGCGAAGACGAGGTCGCCGGTCAATTCGACGCCATGCGCGATCAGGCTCGAAAGCCGGGTCGAGTGGATCAGCGGTTGCTTCTTGGCGCTTCCGAACATCAGCGGTTCTCCTGCCGTTTGGTTTCCCGCGATCGCGGATCGCGCGACTGGCGGAAGAATGCGAGTTCCTCCTGCGTCTCGCGCAGGCGCTGGTTGAGCGTATCGATCTGGCGTTCGAGTTCGACCACCTGCGCGCGCGACAGTTGGAGCGCGAGTTCGGCCTGGTCGATCTGCTTGCGCATCGGCAGCGCATCGAAGGAGGTCGCTGCCGACGGCGCGGTCGGTGCCAGATGTGCCCAGGGCAGCGCGTCGCGGTGCAGATGGCTCGCCACGAAGAGGCTCGCGGCCAGCGCCGCCGCGAGCGCCGGCGTGCGCCATCCCGCGACCGCGCGGGCGGGAGCCAGCACCAGCAGGTTGCGCGTCAGTCGCTCGGTCGCCCGCATCTGCGCATTCCGTTCACATCCGCGCCAGATAGCGCTTCGGATCGATTTGCGCACCATCGCGCAAAACTTCGAAGTGCAGGTGCGCGCCGGTTGATCGCCCGGTCGATCCGACCTGCGCGATGCGCTCGCCCGGCACCACCACGGCGCCCGGGTTCACGAGCAAGCGCGAGGCGTGTGCATAGCGCGTGGCCAGGCCGTTGCCGTGGACGATTTCGACCATCCATCCGTAGTCGCTGCGAAAGCCGGCGAAGGCGACTCTGCCGCCCGCTGCTGCGAGGATCGGCGTGCCGTATTCGGCCGCGAAATCGAGCCCGGCATGGAAGGCGTGACGCTGCGAGAACGGATCGCTGCGGTTGCCGAACGGCGAGCTCATCTCGGCGTTGCGCACCGGCCAGCGCGTGGGCATGCGCATCGCATCGACATGGCGCTGCGAAGCCGCCGCGGCGACCTCGCCGATCTGCCCTTCCAGCCGCGCGAGCTGGGCGTCGAGCGATTGCAGATCGGCGGCCTCGACACGCGCCGGCAACATCGGCCCGCCGCGCCCCGGCGTCTTTTCGGTCGGTCGGGGCTCGATGCCGGAGCCTTCTTTCGGCAGCACCCCGATGCGCTTGCCGAGCTGGCTCGCCTGGCTCTCCAGCCGGAACAGGCGCGCCGAGATCGCGCCCAGTTGCTCGAGGGTGAAGGGCAGGGCGGCAGCGCGCGGCAACGCGGTGATCACCGTGCTGGCGGGTGCCGCTGCATGCACGAGCGCGAGCGGCGCCGCGAGCCAGTAGCCGGCCGCCCCGCCGGCGCCGAAGAGCAGCGCCGCGAGGGCGGCGGCGCCGGCCGCGACCAGCGGTAGCGAGAGGGTCCGCACGCGCGATCGGCTGGTCGCGCCGGTGGCAATCATGACGAACGACATCGTGGTTTCCAGAAGTGGCGGCAAGCCGTTCGGTTGCCTTCGCGACGATCCTAAGTGCGCCTCGGCGCGACCGGTGCACGGCGCGCTGCAACGGTTTGTTCGTCCCGCGCGGGTCGGTCGAATGTCACGCTGCGCCGCCTCGTCATTGACGCGCGTCCAGCACGGACCCCTTCCGTAGAATGAGACTGATCCGCTTCAGGACATCGCTGTGAACTACCCCCGGTATGCGACGACTGTGATTGGCGCGCACAGTGTTCCTGACTGGTACGAGGCGCTGGACCGGCTGGTGTCGGTCGGTCAGCTTGCGATGGCGACCATGGCCGATGCGCAGTTCCGCTGCACCCAGGCCGCGGTCCTCGACCAGGAGCGGGCAGGGATCGACGTGATCACCGGAGGCGAGATGCATCGGCGCACCCACAACCGCCACTCGCCGCCGAATGCGATGCTCAATTATTTCTGGCAGAAGATTCCGGCTTTCCAGGGCGCGACGCGACCCAAGCCGATCACCAGTCACGACCCCGATGTATTTCACCCCGCGGCGACTTGTCGCAGCCGCATCGACGGCCGCATCGACCTGGGACTCGTCGACGAGTTCCGCACGGTATCGGCGCTGACGGGCCGCGCCGTCAAGGTCACGATGACGGGGCCGTTGATGCTCGCCAGGGTGGCTTACGACGAGCATTACGGGAATATCGGCCCGATGATGCTCGACCTCGCGAAGTTGCTGAACCACAACTTTCGGCTCCTGGCGCAGGACGGGTGCAAGCACATCCAGATCGACGAGCCGATGTTCACCGTTTCCGACGAAGCCGAGGTCGACGCCGCGATCGTTGCCATGAACCAGGCCATCGAGGGCTTGCCCGACGACGTGCATGTGTCGGTCCACGTCTGCCAGGGCAACTACGCGGTAGGCAAGGAATACGACGGTCAGATCGGCCACCGCTATTTCGATCAGGGGCGCTACAAGGCCGACAAGATCTGCGGTATCGATTGTGCGGCGCTTCTCGTCGAGCACGATATGACGCACCACTACGAAGGCCACGTCGGCAACAAGCAGATCGGCGTTGGAGCGGTCGATGTGCAGGACCCGAAGGTCGAAAGCGGCGAATTGGTCGCGGCGCGAATCCTGGCCCATTCGTGGCTCGCGCCGGAGCAGACGATCATCACCAGTTCTTGCGGCATGAACCACCTTCCGCGCCGCACGGCCTTCGGCAAGCTGGCCGCGATGACCGAGGCCAAGCGCGTGCTGGGAGGTCGATGACCGGCGCCGACGACGCGGCCCTCCCCGCGCAAACCGAAGTGGCGCCGACCGACGCGAGCGGTGGCCCGGCGTTGCTGGTCGAGAGCAAGGAACTGCTCGTCCTCGCGCAGCAGGCGGGGCGATTCGGGATCTTCGAGTGGCAGGTCGCCGACGGGGCGGTCCAGATGTCGCCCCACCTGCTGACCCTGTACGGCCTGGCCAGGTTTGACGGCCGATACGACTCCTGGCTCCGCTGCATCTTTCGCGAAGACCGGGTGCGGCTGACCAACCTGATCGAAGCCGCCCTCGCCGACCGGGTCCGCGAGGTAGAGGCCGACTTCCGGATCACCCGCGGCGACGACGCGACCCTGCGCTGGATGGAAGCGCGCTATATCGTCTTCTACGCAGGCGCGGATCGCGGGCCTTCGCGCGTCGTCGGAATCAATGTCGACGTCACCGAGCAAAAGCGCGCCGGGATACAACTTCGTGTCTTCGCGGACAGCCTGGAAGATCGGGTTCGGGAGCGCACCCGCGAACTGGAAGAGGAATTCCGCGCGCGGCAGAAGGCCGAGGAATCTCTGCGCCAGGCGCAGAAGATGGAAGCCGTCGGCCAGTTGACCGGCGGTATCGCGCACGATTTCAACAACCTGCTCACCGTCGTGCTCGGCGGCATCGAAGGCATCGGGCGTCAGATCAGCAACCTGCCGGAGTCGCCCGCGACGGCGCGAATTGTTCGGGCCAAGGATATGGCGACGAACGGAGCGCGCCGCGCCGCAGCGCTGATCAGTCGCCTCATGGCATTTTCGCGCCAGCAATCTTTGGCTCCGACGCCAATCGATGCAAACAAGCTGGTGGCGGGCATGTGCGAACTGCTGCGCCGAACGCTCGGTGAATCCATCTCCGTCGAGACGGTACTGACCGCAGGTCTGTGGAGAAGCTTCGCCGACGAGAACCAGCTGGAGAGCGCCATCCTCAACCTGGCGGTCAACGCGCGCGACGCCATGCCGCACGGCGGCAAGCTCACGATCGAAACCGCCAACTGCCACCTCGATGACGCTTACGTCGACAAGTTCGCCGAGCCGGTCGTCGCCGGGCAGTACGTGCTGATCGCGGTGACCGATACCGGCACCGGCATGTCGCCATCGACCATAGAACGCGCGTTCGAGCCTTTCTTCACGACCAAGGAGGTGGGCAAGGGCACCGGCCTCGGCCTGAGCCAGGTCTACGGCTTCGTCCGCCAGTCGTCCGGGCATGTCAGGATTTACAGCGAAATCGGCGAGGGGACCACTCTCAAGATCTACCTGCCGCGGCATCGCGACGCGGCGGCGGCCGGCGGCAGCCGCGCCGAACCCCTGCCCGCATCGGTGATGCATGGGGACGCTTCGCAATGCGTCCTGGTGGTCGAGGACGACGATGCGCTGCGCGCCCACGCGACCGAGATGCTGCGGGAACTCGGCTACCGGGTGCTCGAGGCCGCCGATGGCGCCGCCGGGCTCGCGCTGCTGGCGACCGACGCCGGGGTCGATCTGCTGTTTACGGATGTCGTGATGCCAGGCGGAATGAACGGTCGCCAGTTGGCCGACGAGGCCGCCCGGCGCAACCCGGAGCTCAGGGTGCTGTTCACCACCGGCTACACCCGAAACGCCATCATCCATCACGGGCGCCTCGACGCGGGCACCGAATTGCTGACGAAGCCGTATTCGTTCGACGAGCTGGCATCGAAGGTCCGGCAACTTCTCGACACCTGACGCGGTCAGGTCACCAAAGGGACGAACAGCTCCCGAACCCGCGTTCTCTTCCACCGATTCACGAGGTCCTCGCGCTTCATCATGGGTTCCAGATACCGGAGCCCCGCCATGATGCGTTCCCTGTGGATCTCGAAGACCGGCATGGAAGCCCAGCAGACCCAGCTGGACACCATCTCGAACAACCTCGCCAATGTCTCGACCAATGGCTACAAGCGTTCGCACGCCGTCTTCGAAGACCTGATGTACCAGAACCTGCGCCAGGCCGGCGCGAACAGCTCGGAGCAGACCCAGCTTCCGACCGGGCTGCAGCTCGGCCTGGGAACGCGCGCGGTCGCGACTTCGCGCAACTTCAGCCAGGGCAACCTGCAGCAGAGCGCGAACCCGCTCGACGTGGCGGTGCGCGGCAACGGCTTCTTCGAGGTGCAGTTGCCCGACGGCACGACCGGCTTCACGCGCGACGGCTCGTTCCAGGTCAGCGCGCAAGGCCAGCTTGTCACCAACAACGGCTACCCGGTGCAGCCCGGCATCACGATCCCGGCCGCGGCGCAGAACGTGACGATCGGCAGCGACGGCACGGTCAGCGTGACGCTGCCGGGCCAGGCGCTGCCGCAGGCGGTCGGGCAACTGCAGCTCGCGAGCTTCGTCAATCCGGCCGGCCTCGACCCGAAGGGGCAGAACGTCTATGCCGAGACCGCGGCATCGGGTACGCCGAACACCGGCGCGCCGGGGTCGAACGGCCTCGGCCAGGTGCAGCAGGGTTTCGTCGAGACCTCGAATGTCAACGTCGTCGAGGAACTCGTCGCGATGATCCAGACCCAGCGCGCCTACGAACTCAACTCGAAGGCGATCCAGACTTCGGACCAGATGCTGCAGAAGCTCGGCCAGCTTTGATCGGACCGCAGCCTGCCATGAACCAGATCACTTTTCGCACCGTCGGGCTGGTCGCCCTGCTGTTTGTCTGCATCGGCCTGCTGGCCGGCTGCCAGAGCCTGAACGAGACGCTGAACCCGCGCCCGCCGGTCGATGTGGCGCAGACCACGAGCGTGCGGCCGCAACCCATCGTCGTGCCGGCCATCAGCAACGGCGCGATCTTCCAGGCGGCGCACTACCGGCCGCTGTTCGAGGACCACCGCGCGCGCCTGATCGGCGATACCTTGACAGTGCAGATCGTCGAGAAGGTTTCGGCCACGCAGAAGAGCACCAGCTCGGTCGACAAGGGCGGCAAGGTGACGGGCGGGTTGACGGCACTGCCTTTCCTGTCGGCCAATTCGTTCAACCGTGCGAGTGCCGCGGGCAGCTCCAGCAACAGCTTCGAGGGCAAGGGCAGCACCGAGAACAGCAACGATTTCTCCGGCACCATCACCGCGACCGTGACCGAGGTGCTCGCCAACGGCCACCTGTTGATCGCCGGCGAAAAGCAGATCGGCGTGAACCACAACGTCGACGTGCTGCGCTTTTCGGGCCAGGTCGACCCGCGCGCGATCCAGCCGGGCAACTCGGTCGCCTCGGCGCAGATTGCCAATGTGCGGATCGAGAACCGCGGGCGCGGCCAGGCCGCCGATGCGCAGGGAATAGGCTGGCTCGGACGGTTCTTTTTGAACGTTCTGCCGATCTGATGCGGTCGAGACTCGCAACAAAGGCAAGGACGCACCATGAAATCGACACCGCGGGCCGAGCGCCGGGCCGCTCCCCAGCCGGCCCGGATCACCTTGGGGGATCGTCGAATGTATTCATTCGGCGAGGGGCTCCAGTGAACCCCACCGAAAAATTTGTTCGCGCCGTGATCGCGCTCGCCTGGCTGATTGCAAGTGCCGCGCTCTGGTGGCCGGCCGGGGCGCAGGCGGCGCGCATCAAGGAAGTGGCCACGGTGCAGGGCGTTCGCAGCAACCCGCTGGTCGGCTACGGCCTCGTCGTCGGTCTCGACGGCACCGGCGACCAGACCACCTCGGCGCCGTTCACGGCGCAAAGCATAAACGCCTTGCTCGCGCAGATGGGCGTGACGGTTCCGCCCGGCACCAATATGCAGTTGAAGAATGTGGCCGCGGTGATGGTGACGGCGCAACTGCCGCCGTTCGCGCAGCCGGGGCAGATGATCGATGTCAATGTCTCGTCGATCGCGAATGCGAAGAGCCTGCGCGGCGGCACGCTGATCTCGACCCCGCTGAAAGGCGCCGATGGCCAGATCTACGGGCTCGCACAGGGCAACCTGATCGTGGGCGGCGCTGGCGCCTCGGCCGGCGGCTCCAAGGTTCAGATCAACCATCTGTCGGCCGGCCGCGTGCCGCAGGGCGCGACCGTGGAACGCAGCGTTCCGACCCCGCTGAACCAGGGCGACCATCTTCAGCTCGACCTCAACGCGAACGATTTCAACACCGCGCGCGAAGTGGTGCGGGCGATCAACGACCGAATGGGCGCCGGCATGGCGAGTGCAATTGACGGCCGCACGGTCAGCGTGCGGATGCCGGCATCGCCGCAAGCCCGTGTCGCATTCATGGCCGATATCGAAAACCTCACGCTCGAGCAGGCCGCACCGGCCGCCAAGGTCGTGATCAATGCGCGCACCGGGTCGGTCGTGATGAACGGCGCCGTGACACTCGCTTCGTGCGCCGTGGCGCACGGCAGCCTGTCGGTCACGATCAGCTCGACGCCCATCATCAGCCAGCCGAGTCCGGTGTCGCGTGGCGGCCAGACCGTGGTCGCCGAGAAGGCCGATATCAGCATCTCGAGCCAGGCCGGCTCGCTGATCCAGATGCCTGCCGGCACCAAGCTGTCGGACGTGGTGAAGGCGCTCAATTCGCTCGGCGCGACACCGCAGGATCTGCTCGCCATCCTGCAGGCGATGAAATCGGCGGGCGCGCTCGCCGCCGAGCTCGAGGTGATCTGATGGCACCGATCCAGACCCCCGCGCAAGCGCAATCATCGAGCGCCGCAACGCTGTCGATCGACGCGCTGCGCGCCAGTGCCGCGCGCGACCCCAAGGCCGCGATCAAGGAGGCCGCCAAGCAGTTCGAGGCGATCTTCATGCAGCAGCTCATGAAGAGCATGCGCGATGCGACGATGTCCTCGGGCATGCTCGACAACTCGGGCACGCAACTCGGCACCGAACTGCTCGACAAGCAGTTCGCCCAGCAGATGACCGGGCTGCCCGGCGGCCTCTCGGAAGCGATCGTGCGCCAGCTCGAACGGCAGATGGGCATGACGCCGGCCGCAGCAGGCGCGCCGGCCGGTGCAGCCAGCGCGGCCGACGTCTCGATCGATGCGCCGCCACTCAAGATCTCGCAGCGCCAGACCGACTTCCTGCGCAGCCACGAGGCCGCGGCGCGCGAGGCCGGGCAGCAAAGCGGCATTCCGCCCGCTTTTATGCTCGCGCAGGCGGCGCACGAATCGGGCTGGGGCCAGCGCGAGATCAAGAATGCCGACGGCACGAGCGCGCACAACCTGTTCGGCATCAAGGCTGGCGCCGGCTGGAAGGGCGCCGTGGCCGAAGTCGCAACGACCGAATTCGTCGACGGCGAGCCGCGCCGCGTGGTCGCGAAATTCCGCGCCTACGCCTCGTACGAAGATTCGTTTCGAGACTATGCCCGGCTGATGAAGGAGAGCCCGCGCTACAGCCAGGTGCTGGCCTCGGCCGGCTCGGCGCAGGATTTCGCGCAAGGCCTGCAAAAGGCCGGCTACGCGACCGACCCGGCCTACGCCGACAAGCTCTGTCGCGTCATCAACACCACGCTGCGGTTGCAGCGCGCGATGGCCTGAACCCAGGCATAGCCCATGTCCGTTTCCGCCCTCATCTCGATCGGTCAGCGCGCGCTGACCGCCAACTATGCGGCGCTGCAGACGACCGGCAACAATATCGCCAATGCGTCGACGCCGGGCTATTCGCGTCAGAGCGTCGAGTTCGAGACCGCGGGCAGCCAGGCGAGCGGCGCGGGCTTTTTCGGCAAGGGCGTGAATGTCGCGACCGTCACCCGCTCGCACGATGAATTTCTGACCCGCGAGGCAGCAGCGACGCAGTCGGTCGCGTCCGCCGATGCGAGCCGCTACGACCAGCTGCAGCGGCTCGAGAAGGTATTCGGCCTCGGCGAAGCCGGACTCGGCTATGCGGCCGGGCAGCTCTTCAGCGCTTTTGTCGACGTGTCGAGCAAGCCTCAGGATGCGTCGGCGCGGCAGGTCGTCCTGGCGCGCGCCGACGACTTCGCGCTGCGTTTTCGCAGTGTCGGCGAACAGATCGACTCGCAGCAGGCGGGCCTGGTGCAGGAGGTCAAGGTCGGGGTCAGCGCGGTAAACCAGCTGACGCGCCAGATCGCCGACCTGAATCAGCGCATCGCGAATGCGATGGGCAGCGGCCACGCGCCCAACGACCTGCTCGACCAGCGCGACAGCGCGATCGCCGAACTCGGCCAGTATCTGCAGGTGACGACCATTGCAGCCAGCGACGGCTCGGTCGGCGTCTTCGCCGGCGGCGGTCAGAAGCTGGTGCTCGGAACGAATGTGAACAAGCTCGTCGCGCAGGCCGATCCCTTCGAACCCTCGCGCGTGCAGCTCGGCATCGAGGACAACGGCCGGGTTCGCGAGCTCGGCGAGTCGGCGATCGGCGGCGGCTCGCTCGCCGGCCTGATGCGGTTCCAGAACCTCGATCTCGCCGACGCGCGCGGCCTGCTCGGGCGCATGGCCACCGCGATCAGCGCTGGCGTGAACCAGCAGCAGGCGCTCGGCCTCGACCAGCGCCAGCCGGCCGGTACCGGCGCGCCGCTGTTCTCGGTCGGCGCGGCGCGCGTGCTGCCGGCATCGACGAACAGCAGCGTCGGCACCAGCGTCGCGATCAGCGTGGTGCAGGCCGACCGATTGCAGGCGAGCGACTACGAACTGCGGGCGGACCCATCGGGTGTGGCTGGCAGCTACCTGCTCACGCGCCTGTCCGATGGCACGCAGACCATGATGGCGAGCGGTGCGACGGTCGACGGCATGCGCGTCGACATCGCGCCGCCCGCGCCGGCGGCCGGCGACCGCTTCCTGCTCCAGCCGGTCTCGAACGCCGCGCGCGAGATGCGCCGCGTGCTCGACGATCCGCGCGGCATCGCTGCGGCGGGACCGGTCACGGCACAGGCCGGCGCCGCCAATACCGGCACCGCGACGATCGCTTCGGTGCAGGCGGTGTCCGGTGCGCTCAACCCGGCGCTGACCGCAAGCATCACCTTCACCGATGCGAACGGCGGCTTCAGCTACAGCCTGATCGACAGCAGCGGCAGCCTCGCGCCGTCGACCGGCACCGGCCGATGGACGGCGGGATCGCCGATCGCGCTGAACGGCTTCGAACTGCGCCTGTCCGGCGTCCCCGCGGCGGGCGATACCGTCAGCGTCGGCAAGACCGCCTTTCCCGGCAGCGACAACACGAACGCAAATGCGCTGCTGGGGCTGCGCGACCGCGCGCTGATCGATGGCGAGACCGCGACCGAAGCCTATGCCTCGGCACTCGCCGAGATCGGCGTGCGCGTGCAGGGCGCGCAGCATGCCTCGCAGATGTCGCAAAGCGTCGCCGGCGCGGCACAGGCGGCGCAGGCCTCGAAATCGGGCGTCAACCTCGACGAGGAAGCGGCGCGCCTGATCCAGTACCAGCAAAGCTACCAGGCGGCGGCCAAGATGCTCCAGGTCGCGCAGGCGGTATTCGACTCGCTGCTCGAGATCGGACGCTGAGCCCCGCCTTCATTCGAGATCCGCCATGAGAATCAGCACCGCGCAATCGTTCGAGGCCGGCATCGGCAACCTGCAGCGCGCCCAGTCCGCGCTGGCCGAATCGCAGCAGCGCATGACCTCGCAAAAGCGCGTGAGCAAGGCGAGCGACGATCCGGCCGCCGCGGCGCGCGCCGAGCGTGCGACCGCCGCCATCGTGCGCAGCCAGACCAGCCAGCGCGCCGTCGACGCGAGCCGCAGCGCGATGACCCAGACCGAGAGCGCGCTCGCCGATGCGGGCTCGCTCGTGCAACAGGCGCGCGATACGCTGGTCGCCGCCGGCAATGGCACCTACAGCGATGTCGAACGCAAGCACCTGGCCAACCAGATCGCGCAAATCCGCACCCAGTTGCTGGCGGTCGCGAATCGCACCGATGGCGCCGGCTCGTACCTCTTCGCCGGCCAGGGATCGAGCCAGGCGCCGTTTCTCGATGCGCCTGGTGGCGTGCGTTTCGTCGGCACTGCCGGCGACGCGAAGACCGAAGCGTCGACCGGCCTGCCGCTGGCGGTGGACGGTGGCGCGCTCTTCCTGTCGGCACGCACCGGCAACGGCGTCTTCGCAACGCATGCCGCGACTGGCGTCACCCAGGCGCGCATCGACGGCGGCAGCGTCGTCGACCCGGCCGCGCTCACCGGCTCGAGCTATTCGCTGCAGTTCAGCGTGGCCGGCGGCAACACCACCTACGCCATCCTGAAGGACGGCGCGGCCACCGCGGTGACGGCGGCGCCGTACGTGTCGGGGCAGGCGATCCGCGTCGACGGCATGGCCGTCGCCGTCACCGGCGCACCCGCGGCCGGCGACCGCTTCGACATCGTCCCCTCGACGCCCGACCTGAGCGTCTTCGACGTGCTCGACCGCGCCGCCGCCGCGCTTGCCATGCCGGGGCGCAGCAATTCGCAGATCGCGCAGGTGAACGGCCAGGCGCTGCGCGATATCGATGCGTCGCTCGGCACGCTGCAGGCCGCGCGCGGCGTCGCCGGCCAGGTGCTAGCGCGCATCGAGGGCGAGACGGCGCGCCTGGCCGACCTCGAACTGAACGGGCGCACCGAACGCGCGCAGGCCGAGGACCTGGATCTGGTGGCGGCGGTCTCCGAATTTCAGACCCGTCAAACGAGCTACGATGCCGCCCTGAAATCGTATGCGATGGTCCAGCGGCTGTCGCTCTTCGACCACCTCGGTTGAGCGGTGCGCGGGTCGCCCGCCGCCGGCATCGATCCTCCGCCCGACTGACCTAGCGCCCGACCATGCAACACCCCGTCAGCCGCCGGGTCGCTCCCAACGCGAACACCGAAGCCCGCAGGGCGGAGGATGTCTCATGAGCGCCCACGCCCGGCCGCTTCGAAGGGGGCGTTTCCTCCCGCTCGGCGGGATCGCGCGCAGCGCGAGGGGGCACCAGTGAGCGGGCTCGATATCGCCATCCTTGGCCAGATCGCCCTGAGCTACAGCCCGTTCGTCGATCGCCAGCGGGTGGTGACGGCGACGCGCCTCACGGTCTTTCCGCTGCGCTCCGACGTCGCCATCGATGTTGGCCAGCTGCTGCACGCGATCGGCGGTGTGTGGCCGGCGAGCGGCTCGCGGGTCTCGCTCAATGTGGCGAGCGAATCGCTGCTGATCGATCTGCTCAGGGCCCAGCCGTCGCCCAACGTGATGGTCGAGGTGCCGGCCTTCATGGCCTGCGACCCGTCCAATACCGAAGGCATCGTGACGCTGCACCGCAACGGCAATACGCTGTTGCTCAAGGGCCGGCCGCTGAGCGAGCTGCCGCGCGACGTCCTGCCGTGCTTTCGCTATTCGATCATCGAGCTCGCCGACGATCGCCGCGGGGGCGACGGCGCCATCGCGCCCGCGGGCGTGGTCCGGCGCATCGCCGCGGTCTATTCGGGGGTCGACTCGCTCACCGATATGCGCACCGCGTTCGAGCGCGGCGCCGAGGCCGTGCTCGGCTGGCCGATCGCCGCCGGCGTCGAGGTCGGAGCCAAGCGCGGCAAACCCGCATCGCGTCCCGACCTGCAAGTGATCACCGAGCTGATCCACCGCGTCAATGCCGAGGAACCGATCGACCGGCTCGAGCTCACGCTTAAGCGCGACCCCTCGCTCGCCTTCAAGCTGCTGCGATATATCAATTCGCCGGCGTTCGGCCTGCGGGTGGAGATCAGCTCGTTTCGCCACGCCATCATGATGCTCGGCTACGAGCGGCTGCGGCGCTGGCTTGCGCTGCTGCTGGCCACCGCGAGCAAGGATCCCGATACGCGCCCGGCGATGTTCGCGGCGGTCCGGCGTGGCCTTCTGATGGAAGAACTGGCGCGCGGCTCGGGCGACGAGGAGATGCGCAACGAGATGTTCATCTGCGGCGTTTTCTCGCTGCTCGACCGGATGTTCCAGCAACCGCTTGCCGAGCTGATGCAGACCTTGCCGGTACCGCCGCGCGTGCACCAGGCGCTGGTCGATTCGAGCGGGCCGTATCAGCCGTTTCTCGAACTGGTGCGGGCGATCGAAAGCGCCTCGCTGTCCGATTTCCGCAGCGCCGCGGATGCCCTGATGATGAGCGTGGCCGAGATCAACCGTGCCCAGTTGCGCGCGCTCTCCGCGGCGGTCGAACTCGACTGAGCCTTCGACCCGTGACCCGCTTGTCGTTGCGAAAGCCGCGCAGCGCCGAAGCACTGGCCGTATCGGCCTGGCACGCTTTCTTCGATGTCCTGACCGAAGCGATCCTGGTGCTCGATGGCGAGCCGCGGGTGGTGTTCGCGAATATCGCCGCCTTGCGTCTTTTGCCCTGCGATGCCGGAACGCCGATCGGCGACCTGGCCGGCGCGCTAGGCGCCGCGCCGGTCGAATGGCTGCGTCGCGCGTGCCAGGGCGCGCCCGCCGGCGGCGCCCTGCCGGCGGCGCGGCTGCCCGACGGGCGCGAGGTCGTGCTCGCCTGGCGACGCCTGGATGCGACGCATTCGGCCCTGCGTCTGCAGCCCGTGGCCGCGGTCGAAGTCGCGCCGCCGGCGCCCGCGCATGCGATGTCGGACGGCCTGCGGGATGTTCTGCGCGTGTTCTGGGAGTCGCCGTTTCCAGTGCTGCTGCAGGACGAGCGCGGCGGCATCGTGGATGCGAATCCGGCCTACCTCGAATTTACCGGCCGCACGCGCGAGGCGCTGATCGGCGTCGACCCGGTCGAGCTCCAGCCGGCGTCGGATCGCCAGGCCGGCGCAGCGTCGCAGCAGCCCGAACTCGCCGGATTCGACGCACCGGGTGCACCGGCCCTGCACGAGCAGCGGCTGATCGATGCCGACGACCGCGAGCGCTGGTTCCGCGTAACCCGGCGCGCTCTGCGCGACGAGGCCGGCACGCTGTACCAGCTCTCGGTGCTGCAGGACTCGACCGCCGAGCATGTGGCGCGCGCGCGCGCCGACCACAGCCTGCGCGAGCTCGACGACTGGTTCGAGCTGAGCCCGGTCGGCATGGTGCTGCTCGATGCGAGCGGCCTGCTGGTGCGCACCAACCCCGCGTTCGAGGCGCTCGTCGGCACCGTACCGGTGCTGATGTCGCAGGCCGATCCGCAGTTGCAGCAGCTGCTCGGCTTCGAGGGCGGACGCCCGCATCCGGCCTTGCAGCCGGGCGCCGCGGCGATCGAAGGGCAGGGTTGGATCGAACCGAAGGACGGGGTGCGGCGGCGCCTGCGCGCGGTGTTGCGCTGCTACCGCTCGGCGGCGGGGCGCGACCGCTATATGGCGGCGGTCGAGGACCGCAGCATCGAGGAGGAACGCGACCTCGCGCAGATGCAGATCGGCGCCATGATGGAAACCGCCGGGGTCGGCCTGGCGACCTTCCAGGAGTCGGTCGGCTGGGTCCGCCAGCGCCAGCGTGAAGATACCCGCAGCGGCGGCCTCGGCGCCGGCGCTGCGAGCTCGGTCGCGCTGCAGTCGATCAAGCGCGAGATGGTCGCGCCCGACTCGCTGCCCGCATTCGAGCGCTTGCAGGACGCGCTGCGCCGCACCGAACGCGCCGAGGTGCGGTATGCGATCCGCCATCCCGAACTCGGCCAGCGCTGGCTGCTGACCCGCGTCGAGCCGGCGGTGCTGGGTTCGGGCCGGCGCACGACCTCGGTCGTGACACTCGACGTGACCGAGCAGCACCAGGCGCAGGAGCGCAGCGAGCAACTGCTGCACGAACTAGGCACCATCCTGGAAAGCACGACCGCCGGCATCGCCTATCTGCGCGAGAACGTGCTGGTGCGTTGCAACCGGCGCTTCGAGGCGATGCTCGGCCTGGTCGCGGGGCAGGTTGCCGGGGCCAGCGTACAGGAGCTTTTCGGCGCGCATTCGCGGTCGCAGCGGATTGCTGAAGAGATCGA
>JBDSEG010000303.1:0-2563 GCA_039920165.1 Burkholderiaceae bacterium | reverse complement strand
CTCAGGCTCCTTGTAGACCTTCGCGCAACGTGTCTCGTCGCCACAGCGCACGACGAAGACCATTGCCTCCTTGCCGCTCATGAGTTGCCGCACAACACCGTCGATCAGTCCCTCCTCGAGCAGTGGTTGAAGTCTCTTGGGTGTCTTCATTCCAACGAGTGTATCGTTTTGTCAACGCGGGGTTAGGCTCCATGCCTTGAATTCCTCTGGGGTGGCGCTATCCCGTACGTCGGTCACCGCGTGAACGCGACAAGAGCACGATCGCGGAGCTGAATTGCGCTCTCGGCCGACATCATGGCGATAACGTGCTTCACATGGTCGCCTTTTGAGCGGTCGCGGGGTCATATCGCTGTCGCGAATCGCCTGCGAGGAAAATCGCCTGACCAAATTCTCATGCTTGTACACTCGTGCCATGAACGCAGCCGCCATGAGACTTGGATACGCGACCTTGCTCGCATTCGGGCTCGTCTGCGCCTGGGCCGCTTCGACTGCGCAGGAGCCGCGGCGGGTCGTATATGTCGCGACGATCGATGGCATCATCGACCTGGGGCTCGCGCCCTATGTGCAGCGCCTGCTCGACGAGGCGGCGAAGGCTGGCGCGGCCGCGGTGGTGCTGGACATCAACACGCTGGGAGGGCGCGTGGACGGGGCGATACAGATCCGCGACGCGCTGCTCAACAGCAGTGTGCGTACGGTCGCCTTCGTGAACAAGCGCGCCATCTCCGCCGGGGCGCTGATCGCGCTGGCGACGGAGAGCATCGTGATGGCGGACGGCGGCACGATCGGCGCCGCGGCGCCGGTGCTGGCGGGCGCTCCGGGCGCCGCCGCGCAGCCGGTGTCGGAGAAGACGGTGTCCTATGTGCGCAAGGAATTTCGCGCCACCGCCGAGGCCCGCAAGCGTCCGCCGCTGCTGGCGGAGGCGATGGTGGATGCCGATGTGGCGATTCCGAAAGTCATCGAAAAAGGCAAGCTGCTGACGCTGACGACCGACGAGGCGTTGAAGCTCAAGCTCGCAGACTTCCGCGCCAATACGCTGGAGGAAGCGTTGAAGCAGGTGGGACTCGGTGGCGCCGATATCCACCGGGATTCGCTCAACTGGGCCGAGCAGGTGGTGCGCTTCCTGACACATCCGATGGTCAGTTCGCTGCTGATCAGCATCGCCCTGCTGGGCATCATCATCGAACTTCGCACGCCCGGATTCGGCGTCCCCGGCGCGCTGGGTGTCGCCAGTCTCGCACTGTTCCTCTGGGGTCATTGGCTGGTGCAGCTGGCCGGCTGGGAGGAGCTCCTGCTGGCGGTGGCCGGCCTGGTGCTGATCGCGCTGGAAGTCTTCGTGATTCCGGGATTCGGCGTGACCGGAGTGCTGGGCATCCTCGCGGTCCTCGCCGCGCTTGTCCTGAGCATGCTCGGGACCGGCGACACTTCGCAGTTCGTGATCGAGGCGGCGGCGCGCGTGGTGTTCGCGGTGCTGTTCGCCCTGGTCGCGAGCCTGGTGCTCCTGCGATTCCTGCCGAAGTTGCCGTTCGGGCGGCGGCTGATCCTGCGGTCCGATCTGGACGCGGCGCGCGGCTATGCGTCCGCGCCCGCAAGCGACCAGCGCTGGCTGGGCCGAAAGGGCCGCGCCTGGTCGCCGCTGCACCCGGCCGGCATCGCCGAGATCGACGGCCAGCGCGTCGACGTGGTGTCGGAGGGCGATCTAGTGGACACTGGAGAGTCGATCGAAGTGATTCGCGTCGACGGCAATCGTGTCGTCGTGCGCCGGGTCGCCGAACCCAATGAAAAGGAATAAACCATGAACAGTCTTGCAGCGATTTTCCCCGGAGGATTGGGACTGCTCATCCTGGTGGTCGTCGGTCTGGCGCTGGTGCTCTACCTGGTGCCGGTCCCGCTGTGGATCGCGGCCTGGGCTTCGGGCGCCTACGTCGGCCTGATCACGCTGATCGCCATGCGCCTGCGGCGCGTGCCGCCCGGCACCATCGTCAACGCGCGCATCAGCTCGGTGAAGGCGGGGCTCGACATTCCCATCAACGACCTCGAGGCCCACTTCCTCGCGGGCGGCAACGTGGTGCGCGTCGTCAACGCCATGATCTCGGCGGACAAGGCCAACATCCCGCTGCCGTTCAAGCGTGCGGCCGCAATCGACCTCGCCGGCCGTAACGTGCTGGAGGCGGTGCAGATGTCGGTGCTGCCCAAGGTTATCGAAACGCCGCGGATCGCGGCGGTCGCCAAGGACGGCATCCAGCTGATCGTGGTGTCGCGCGTCACCGTGCGCACCAACATCGACCGCCTGGTCGGCGGCGCCGGCGAGGAAACGATCATCGCGCGCGTCGGCGAGGGCATGGTGAGCACCATCGGTTCGGCGGCGAACCACAAGAGCGTGCTGGAGAATCCGGACCACATTTCCAAGCATATCCTGAGCAAGGGCCTGGACGCGGGGACCGCCTACGAGATCCTGTCCATCGACATTGCCGACGTCGACGTCGGCGCGAACATCGGGGCCAAGCTGCAGATCGACCAGGCCAACGCCGACAAGCAGATTGCCCAGGCCAAGGCCGAGGAGCGC
>JBDSEG010000302.1:0-21260 GCA_039920165.1 Burkholderiaceae bacterium | reverse complement strand
ATCGTGGCTTGCATGAGAAAGCTGCTGACGATCCTGAACGCCATGCTCAGGGACCAGAAATCGTGGGACGCGGCAAAACATGCTCAGTCCCCGAAAACAGCTTGACTTGAAACACAGTTGCTCACCCCTTGTGATGCACCTCGGGCAAACCGTAGACCGGCGTGCTCAGCCCTTCCTTGCGCGCCTTCAATTGCAGCGACAGGAACTGCGAATAGTGCCGGCTCTGGTGCAGGTTGCCGCCGTGGAACCACAGCGCTTCCTGCTGCGTGGGCTTCCACATGTTGCGTAACTCGCCTTCCCACGGGCCGGGGTCCTTGGTCGTATCCGACCCCAGCCCCCAGCACTTGCCGACCTTGTCGGCCACATCCTTGGAAATGAATTGCGCGGCCCAGCCGTTCATCGAACCGTAGCCGGTGGCGTAGACGATCAGGTCGGCCGGCAGTTCGCTGCCGTCGCTGAACGCGATGGCGTGCTCCTTGATGCCCTCCACCTTCACGCCGCTCTTGAGCTTGATACTGCCGTTGGCGACCAATTCGCACGCGCCCACGTCGATGTAGTAGCCCGATCCGCGGCGCAGGTATTTCATGAACAGGCCCGAGCCGTCTTCGCCGAAATCGAGCATGAAGCCGGCCTTCTCGAGCCGCGCGTACAGGTCGGCGTCGCGCTTCTTCATCTCCTCGTACACCGGGATGTGGAAGGTGTGCATGATCTTGTACGGCACGGAGGCGAAGATCAGATCGGCCTTGTGATGGTCGATGCCGCTCTTCACCGCCTGCTCGGAATAAAGGCCGCCGAGTGCCAGGTCCATGAGGGAGTCGGACTTGGCGATGTGCGTGGAAGTGCGCTGCACCATCGTCACGTCGGCGCCGTGTTCCCACAGCGCGGCGCAGATATCGTGCGCCGAGTTGTTGGAGCCGATCACGACCACCTTCTTGCCGCGGTACTTGTCGGGGCCGGGGTGCTGGCTGGAATGCTGCTGCTCGCCCTTGAAGATATCGGCACCCGGAAAGCTCGGGGTATTCGGCACTGCAGACATGCCGGTGGCCAGCACGAGCTGCTTCGGCCTGAGCGTGATGGGCTTGCCGGCGCGCTCGACCTGCACCGTCCACTGCTTCGTCGCCTCGTCGTATTTCGCGCTCTTGCAGGTGGTCTGCGTCCAGTAGTTCAGCTCCATGACCTTGGTATACATCTCGAGCCAGTCGCCGATCTTGTCCTTGGGCGCGAACACCGGCCAATGATCGGGAAACGGCAGATAGGGCATGTGGTCGTACCACACCGGGTCGTGCAGACACAGACTCTTGTAGCGCCGGCGCCAGGAGTCGCCGGGCTTGTCGTTCTTCTCGACGATCAGCGTCGGCACGCCGAGACGGCGCAGACGCGCGCCCAGCGCAATGCCACCCTGGCCGCCGCCAACGATCAGCACATAAGGCTGCGTCTTGCTGCCGAAACCGGCCTCTTCCTCCTGGCGTTTTTCGAGCCAGCTCTGGCGGCCCGGTTGCACGCCGTGCTCCACGCCTTTGGCTCGCGCGCCGCCCTTCGGTTCTTCAAACCCCTTCAGCTCGACCATCGTCGTCAGCAGGGTCCAGCACTTGTCGCCCTTCAGCCGAGCCAGTCCGCGCCCGCGAGCGACCGCCGTCTCGAACGTGAACCACGCTTCGGAAAAGCCGCCGCCGTCCGCACCCTCGCCGTCGATCTGCCAATTCGACGGCTTCGTGGATGCGAGCGTGGCCTTCAGCATGGCCTCGATCTGCACCTTGCCTTCCATCGTCTTGATATTCCAGGTAAAGGTCAGCAGGTCGCGCCAATAGCAGTCGTCTTCGAACAGCGCCAGCGCGCCGGCAATATCGCCCTGCTCCAGCGCCGTGCCCAGGCCAGCGAGCCAGGCTTTCACGGATTGGGTGTGGGGATTGGTAAGTTCGGTCATGGATCGACTCCTTGTGGAGGTGGCTGCACGGGGCCGGGCCGGAGAGAACGAAGAAGGCAAAGCGTGTCCCGGATCGGGCCCGGCGTCAAGGCTGCGCCCACGCCGCGTCGATGCACCGTCGAGGTCCGATTGCGGGGCCGGCGCGCGACCGGCCTTCGCTCAGCGCTGTAGCCGCCGATAGGCGTTGTAGTGACGCAATGCCAAGGTCTTCGCGCCGGCCAGTTCGTGCAGGCGTGCGGCGTTGAAGTGGGCGTCGGCCATGTCGGGTGCGAGCTTCAGGCAGGCTTCGTAAGCTGCCAGCGCTTGGACCGGTGATCCGGCATCCTCGAGTGCGATCGCCAGGTTGTAGTGCAGCAGCGCATCTTTCGGCACGAGCGTCAGTGCGTGCCGATAGACCGCGACGGCTTCGTCGGCCCGACCCTCGTCGGTCAGCAGCACGCCCAGATTCAAAGCCGCGCTCGCCGCCTCTTCGTTGTTCTGCAAAGCGTTGCGGTAGGCGCTCTCGGCGGCCTGTCGATCGCCCGCGGACTCGTGGCGAACGCCTTGCGTGAACCATGCGACCTCGGGCCGACGGTGGGTCGGCGGCGCCAGAACGCGCAATCGCTCGGCCGCCTCGGGTAGCGACTGCACTTCGGGTAGCGACTGCACTTCGAAATCCATCAGCAGCTGGCCCGACTCGACCGCCCACTGCGCGCCGCCTTCTCGCACGGTGATGTCCGGTCCGATCGAGGAGATGCGCAGGCCGCACAGCGGCAGCTCGTCGGGCAGTTGCGCGCGCAGTTGCGCGAGCGCCCGCAGGATCTTGCGTGGCGCGATGTCCGCCGCCTGCAAGCTGTGCGCGGTGCGCAGCAGCACCATGTCCTGGAAGCTGAACCGGTATTCACGCCGCGGACCGCGGGCCGGCGTCACGAAGCCGGCCTTGACGAGCCCGGCGAGAACGCTGCGCGACAGACCGAGCGACGCTTGAAGGGCTTCTAGCGTATAGAGGGTCATCCGCGCAGGATCACTTGCGCGCGCGCCCCCGCGCCGCGGCGGTCGCCGTGACCGGCGCGGCCTCGGGCTCGACCGACACAGCCCCTGCGCGCCTGGCGCCCTTGCGGGCTTTCACATCGCTGAGCGGTGCAACCTCGGCCGCCGCGGGCGCTGCCGCCTTGCCGGAGGCCTTGCGCGACCCGAGGCTCGCGCGCAGCGCCTCCATCAGGTCGATGACCTGGCCGCCGACCGGTTCGCCTTCGGCCTCGTTCACGATCACCTGCTTGCCGGCGATCTTGGCGTCGATCGCTTCGAGGATGCGCTTCTTCTCCTCGTCCTCGAACGATGCGGGGTCGTAGTCGTCGGCCGATATCTGGTCGATAAGTTGCAGCGCGAGCTGCAACTCGGGCTTGGCGATGGGCGTGTGCTCGATATCGAGCTCCTTCATCGAGCGCACCTCGGCCGCATAGAGCAGCTGCTGCAGGATGAGACCCTCTTCGCCGGGTCGGATCTGCACCACATACTGCTTGCCGCGCCAGGCCCAGCGCGCCAGCGCGCAGCGCCCGCTCTCGCGCATCGCCTCGATGAGCAGGCCGTAGGGCTTGGCACCGCGCTTGTCGGGCGCGAGGTAATAGGCCTTGTCGTAGTAGATCGGGTCGACCGCGGCGAGCGGAATGAAAGAGACGATATCGATGCTGGGGCTGGTCGGCTCTTCGAGCGCTTTCAGCTCGGCCGGCGCGAACATGACGTAGCGGTCCTTCTCGAACTCGTAGCCCTTTTGCATCTCCGAGCGCTCGACCGGGATGTTCTCCTTGATGCACAGATACTGCTGCTTGACCCGCGAGCCGCAGCTGTGCAGGAGGTTGAAGCCGACGCCCGAGCTGCTTTCGGTGGCCGAATACAACCTGACCGGGATCGAGACCAGACCGAAGCTGAGCGAGAGCGATGCGATGGAACGAGCGGCCATGGGGCGTCTCCTGGCAGTGTCGATGGGTCGGCGCAGAATACTTTGCAGCGCGCGTTGAACGAGCGAACTGCCAGAGTACACGAGCCCCGCGCCTGCGGACAATCCCGATCACGATCCAGCCTTCCTCGATGACTCCTCTTTTCCACACTCTGGCCGTTCGAGCGGTCGAACCGGACACGCCGGAGGCGGTGGTCGTCACCTTCGAGGTACCGCCGAACCTGCAGGCCGTCTTCGGCTTCACGCAAGGCCAGTACCTCACGCTGCGCAAGCAGATCGACGGCCGCGAGCTGCGGCGCTCGTATTCCATTTGCGCCGGCGTCGACGACGGCGAATTGCGGGTGGGCGTTCGCAAGGTGCGCGGCGGCGTGTTCTCGCAGTGGATCAACGAGCACCTGAAGCCGGGCGACGCGGTCGACGTCATGGCGCCGCAGGGCCGCTTCTTCGTCCCGCTCGATCCGGCATCGCGCGGGCACCACCTGGGAATCGCCGGCGGCAGCGGCATCACGCCGATCCTGTCGATAGCCAAGACCGTTCTGGCACGCGAGCCGCACAGCCGCTTCACGCTCGTCTACGGCAACCGCAGTCTCGCCTCGACCATGTTCAAGGAGGCGATCGAAGATCTCAAGAACAGCCATCTCGCGCGCTTCGCGCTGCATCACGTTTTTTCGGAAGAGGCGACCGATGCGCCGATCAACAGCGGGGTGATGGACCGCGCCAAGATCGCCTCCTTCCTCGGCAGGCTGATCCCCGCTGCGGGAATCGACCACGCCTATGTCTGCGGCCCGTTCCAGATGAATGACGAAGCCGAGGCGGCGCTGCGCGACGCCGGTGTCCCGCCCGAGCGCATCCACATCGAGCGCTTCGGCATCGCCGCCACTTCGGCGCAGGGCGCCGTCGCCGCCGTGCTGCACGCGGCAGCGCCGGGCGACGCCGCGCAGGCGCGCATCGTCATCGTGCGCGACGGTCTGCGGCGCGAGATCGAATTCAGAAAAGACCAGCCGAGCATCCTCGACAGCGCCTCGGCGGCCGGCCTCGAGGTGCCCTACTCCTGCACCTCGGGCGTGTGCGGCACCTGCCGCGCCAAGGTGGTTGAAGGCCGGGTCCGGATGGAGCGCAATTTCGCGCTCGAGCCGCGCGAGGTCGAAGCCGGCTTCGTCCTCACCTGCCAGGCTCACCCGCTGACCGACCGCGTGGTGCTCTCGTTCGACGAGCGCTGAGCAAGGTGAGGAGCCCCAGCCGAACCTTTGCCCGGCCACCACGCTCAATCCCAGCTTGACGCTGAAAAGCGCCACCCCGGCCGTTGAGCCAGTGGTGCACGCGCGAGAGGCGGTGCGCGCTCAGGCGCATCGGGATCGAGATGGTCCACGAAAGCGCGGCCATGCCGAGCATCGAGCCGATGCCGAACAACAGCACGTACAGCAGGCCCATCCTTGGCGACCGCACATGCTGCAGCGTCAGCAGCACCAGCGCAGCCGAGCCGGCAAGACCATGCACCATGCCCACAAGCAATGCGCGCAGCGTCAGCGCGCGGTGCGCGTGCTGATGTCGCCTGGCGTCATGCGGCCGGGGCTCGCCACGGTTGGAGTGGGCATGGAAATGCGTGGTGTGCGCGGTGTTGGGCAAAGTGGCCGACGAGTCGGTTGGCCAGGCGGCGGATGGAACGGACAACGCCACCGGTGGCGGATGCTCCGGGGGCGAGGAAGTGGACCCGTTCGTGCCGCTAACGCCGCAGCAGGTCAGCGCCCAGCAGCACCAGCATCATGCCGACCGCGCCTTCGATGCCGTGGACCCAGCGATCGGGCATGACGAGGCCCAGCACCATCACCGCACCGCCGAACAGCAGCAGCGTCAGCGCATGGCCAAGGCCCCAGAAGACGCCTTGCCGGATGACGCGCCGCGCATCGCGCTCGCGTGCCACCAGCGTTGCACCACCGCCAGATGATCGGCCTCCAGCGCATGCTGCAGGCCGAACACGGGGCCGAACCCCAGCACCGAGCCGCTGTTCACGCGCCGCTCACCACACGGGCCAGTTCATCGCGCAGCCAGCCATACCACGCAACGAGGCCTTCGCCGGAACAGGCCGAAATCGGGAAGATCTTCAGCTTCGGGTTGACGCCAGGGCGTTGCCGGTCATCAGCCCCAGGTCCACGCGCAGATGCGGCAGACAAAAGGGTCGGCACCTTTTCAGGCGCTAACCCTTTGATTTATATGGTCGGGACGGCGGGATTCGAACTCGCGACCCCTTGCACCCCATGCAAGTGCGCTACCAGGCTGCGCTACGCCCCGTGGCGGCGGATTATACGGGCCGCGTCCCGGCGCCCGATCGCGTTTTGCCGCTCAGGTGGCGAGCAGACTGCGGATCGCCAGCAGCTCCTCGCGCAGTTCGTGCATCGTGGGGGGGGCGAGGTTCTCGGCGGTCTGGCGCACCGGCGTCGAATAGGTCGTCGACGAACCCATTTTCAGCGCCATCGCGACCGCGCCGTCGAGGGTGAACGCGGGTGCGTCGAGCGCCTCATCGGCGGACGCGGCGGCCGGCGCATCGCGTGTGCCAGCGGCATCGGCGAGCCGGTTGCGCGCACCGCTGATGGTGAAGCCTTGGTCGTAGAGCAGCTCGCGAATGCGCCGGATGAGCAGCACCTCGTGGTGCTGGTAATAGCGCCGGTTGCCACGCCGCTTCATCGGCTTGAGCTGGCCGAACTCCTGCTCCCAGTAGCGCAGGACATACGGTTTGACGCCGCACAGATCGCTCACCTCGCCGATCGTGAAATAGCGTTTGGGCGGAATGAGTGGGAGCGCTTTTTCCATGTGAATCAACGCTGCGCGGTGAATTATCTCGACTTTACTCGAACTCTTCGCCGAGCTGGATATCGCCCTGGACCACGCCCTTCAACTTGTGGCTCGCATGGAAGGTGACGACGTTGCGAGCCTTGATCGGTATGGCCTCGCCGGTCCGCGGGTTGCGGCCGGGTCGTGGCGCTTTGCGCCGGATATTGAAGTTGCCGAAGCTCGACATGCGCACGTCGTCGCCGCTGACCAGTGCGGCTTGGATGATTTCGAAGAAGGCTTCGACCATATCCTTGCTTTCGCGCTTGTTCAGGCCCAGGCGCTCGAACAAGAGGTCGGACAGCTCGGCCTTGGTGAGCGTGGGCGTCTCCAGGCTGGGCATCAGCGCGCGGTCCGGCCGCGGGTCGTCGGAGTTCATGGTCATGGGATTCGGCTGAATCGGTCCTCAGGCACGCAGGCGCACGCCCAGGCGCTCCTGCAGCGTGGCGATCAGGTTCTTGACGACCCCGTCGACGCGTTCATCGGTCAGCGTGGTGTGGTCATCGAGCAGTTCGAGGCTGACCGCGAGGCTGCGTTCGCCCTCGCTCATGTCGCGCACCGGCGCCGCCGGACGGTAGACGTCGAACAGATGGGCGCTGCGCACGATCGTCTCGCCCCGCCCCGCGCCGATGCAAGCCATCACCGAATCGTGGCTTACCGCGTCGGGAGCGATCACGGCGATGTCGCGCCACACCGACTGCTGGCGCGGCACGGGCTCGTAGGCCGGCACCGAACGCTCGACCAGGGCATCGACATCGAGCTCGAACAGCACCGGGGCGGCCGGCAGCTCGTAGGCTTGGCGCCAGCGCGGATGCAGTTCGCCGACGAAGCCGGCGACGCGGCCGTCGATCTCGATGCGCGCGCTGCGCCCTGGGTGCAGCGCCGGATGTTCGGCGGCGACGAAGCGCGCCGTGCGCGGCGCGACGAGCGCCTCGATCTCGCCCTTCACATCGAAGAAGTCGACCGCGCGTGCGGCCTGCCCCCATTGCGCCGGCGCCTCGCTGCCGTGCGCGAGGCCAGCCAGGCGGCGCGGCTGGGCGACCCCGGCCACCTCGACCGGTCCGTCGGCCACCTCCGGATCGCGGCGGTAGACGCGGCCCAGCTCGAAGACCCGGACCCGGTCGGCCTTGCGCGTTAGGTTGACGCGCAGCACCTCGATGAGGCTGCCAATCAGCGACGAGCGCATCACAGCCCATTGCACCGACATCGGGTTGACGACGCGGATCGGATCGGCGTTGCCCGCGAGTTCGCGTTCCCAGCGTTCGTCGACGAAGCTGAAGCTGATTGTTTCCTGATAGCCCAGCCCCGCCATCTGCGTGCGCAGGTCGTCGGCGCCGCGCTGCGAGTCGCTGCGAACGCGCGAATGAAGTTGGGATAGCGGTGGGGTATCCGGCAAGGCGTCGTAGCCGATCAGCCGGATCACCTCTTCGATCAGGTCTTCCTCGATTCGCAGATCGAAGCGCCAGCTCGGCGGCGTGACCTGCACGCGCCCGGGCTCGGCGGCGAAGGGCAGGCCGAGGCGGCGCATGACCGCTTCGCATTGCGCCTGCTCGAGCGGCATGCCAATCACCTTCGCGGCGCGCGCAACGCGCAGCGGGACCGGATCGCGCTGCGGCAGGGCCAGCACCTGGTCGTCGACCGGGCCGGCCTCGCCGCCGCAGACGGCGAGGATCAGCTGGGTGACGCGCTCGAGGTGGTTTACCGTCATCGAAGGATCGACGCCGCGCTCGAAGCGGTGCCCCGCATCGGTCGAGAAAGCAAAGCGCCGCGACCGGCCCGCGACCGCCTCGGGCCACCAGAACGCCGCTTCGACATAGACGTTGCGCGTCGCATCCGATACTGCCGTCGCGTCGCCGCCCATGATGCCGGCGAGCGATTCGACCGTTTCGCCCTGGGCAATGACGCCCACCTTCGCGTCGACCTCGACCGTGCTGCCGTTGAGCAGCTTGAGCGATTCGCCCGCGCGGCCCCAGCGTACCGACAGGCCGCCAGGCAAGCGGTCGAGGTCGAAGATGTGGGTCGGCTGGCCGTACTCGAACATCACGTAGTTCGAGATATCGACCAGCGCCGTCACCGAGCGCTGGCCGCAGCGCGCGAGGCGCTCGACCATCCAGGCCGGCGTGCGCGCGGCCGGGTCGACATTGCGAACGATGCGGCCCGAGAAGCGCCCGCACAGGTCGCTCGCTTCCACCCGCACCGGCAGCACCGCAGCGTGCGCGACCGGCGCCGGCACGGCCGCCGCGCTGCGCAGCGGCGCACCGGTCAGCGCGGCCAGCTCACGCGCGATGCCGTGCACGCTCAACGCGTGACCGAGGTTGGGCGTGAGCTTGAGCGTGAGCAGACGATCGTCCAGGTGCAGGTGGGTGCGGATGTCCTCGCCCACGGGCGCGCCTGGGTCGAGCACGAGCAGCCCGCCGTGGTCTACGGAAAGTTTCAGTTCGCGTGCCGAGCACAGCATGCCCTGGCTTTCGACGCCGCGCAGCATGCCGAGCTTGATGCGAAACGGCGTGGCGTCGGAATCGCTTGCGGGCGGCAACTCGGCGCCGACCAGCGCACAAGGGACCTTGATGCCGGGCCGCACGTTCGGCGCGCCGCAGACGATGGAGAGCGGCGCGCCGGTGCCCGCATCGACGCTGCACACGCTCAGGCGATCCGCATTGGGATGGCGATCGACCGACAACACCTCGCCGACGACGACACCGTGAAACGGTGGCGCGACCGGGCGGCTTTCCTCCACCTCCATGCCCGACATGGTGAGCAGCTCGGCCAGGGCGTCGCTCGATAGCGGCGGATTGCAGTGCTCGCGCAACCAGGACTCGGGGAATTGCATCGGGGTCTTTGTGGGAAGTGGTGCTTCAGCGGAACTGGCGAAGGATGCGCAGGTCGCTTTCGAAAAACAGCCGCAGATCCGCCACGCCATAGCGCAGCATCGCCAGGCGGTCGATGCCCGATCCGAACGCGAAGCCGATGAAGCGTTCCGCGTCCATGCCCATATTGCGAACCACCTGCGGGTGCACCTGCCCGGCCCCCGAGACCTCCAGCCAGCGCCCGGCGAGCGGGCCGCTGGCGAAGCGGATATCGATCTCCGCGCTCGGCTCGGTGAAGGGGAAATAGCTCGGCCGAAAGCGCAGCTCCAGCGCAGTGGTTTCGAAGAAGGCCTGGATGAAATCGAGGTACATCGATTTCAGGTCGCGAAAGCTCACGTTCTCGCCGATCCACAGACCTTCGACCTGGTGGAACATGGGCGTGTGGGTGGCGTCGCTGTCGACCCGATACGTGCGGCCTGGCGCGATCACGCGGATATCGGGCATGGTGGCCGCGCCGGCATGCTTTTGGGCATGCGCGCGCGCGTAGCGCACCTGCATCGGCGAGGTGTGCGGGCGCAGGTTGAGCCAGGCACCGTTCGCGTCCTTCACGTCGACATAGAACGTATCCTGCATCGACCGCGCGGGATGGTTCTCGGGATTGTTCAGCGCCGTGAAGCTGTACCAGTCGGTCTCGATCTCGGGGCCATCGGCCACATCGAAGCCCATCGATCCGAAGATCGCCTCGATGCGCTGGCGCGCCAGCGTCACCGGGTGCAATCCGCCTGCGCCGGCGCGTCGTCCGGGCAGCGTCACGTCGAGTGATTGGGCGCGCAGCTGGACCTGCAATTCGGCCGCGGCGAGTGCTTCGCGCGCCGCCGTGAGCGCCGACTCGATAGCTTGCTTGGCCGCATTGACGAGCGCGCCGCGCGCTTTCTTTTCATCCGGCGGCAAGGGACCGAGCGCCTTCAACTGCTCGGTGATGCGGCCGGTCTTGCCGAGAAAACGCGCCTTCGCATTTTCGAGATCGGCTGGCGTCGCGGCCGACCGGAAATCGGCCTGCGCGGCTTCGACGAGGGGGGCCAGATCGTTCATGCAATGAGGTCGCGTTGCTGGTGAACCGGGGATCGAAAAAGGCCGCTCACGAAGTCGGCCTTGGAGGGCTGTTCAGCACCGCAGCCAAAGGCGCCATCACGGGCGCCTCGACTGCGCGGTGCCGTCAAGCGAGTTGGGCCTTGACCTTGTCGACGATGCTGGCGAAAGCCGCCGGGTCGTGGATGGCCATGTCCGACAGCACCTTGCGGTCGATTTCGATCGACAGCTTCTTGAGGCCGGCCATGAATTTGCTGTAGGTCACGCCCATGCCACGGCTTGCTGCATTGATGCGGGCGATCCAGAGGTGGCGGAAGACTCGCTTCTTGGTCCGCCGGTCGCGATAGGCATATTGCCCGGCGCGCATGACCGCCTGCTTGGCGATCCGGAAGACATTCTTGCGGCGTCCGCGGTACCCCTTGGCCAGGGCGAGGACTTTCTTGTGGCGAGCGCGGGCGGTGACGCCACGTTTGACGCGAGGCATATCAGATCTCCTTCAAAAGTGGGTCAGAGACCGGCGAAGGGCAACATCTGCTTGATATGCCCCATGTTGGTCTCGTGCACGTTCGCAGTGCCACGCAGGTGGCGCTTGTTCTTCGTGGACTTCTTGGTGAGGATGTGCCGCTTGAACGCCTGGCCGCGCTTGACGGTACCGCCGGGACGCACGCGAAAACGCTTTTTCGCACCACTCTTGGTCTTCATCTTGGGCATGACTGCTCCTTCTTGATTGCTCCTGCAGGCGCCGGCAAATCCTTTGCCGTCTTGTAGGCCTGCAGTCGCTTCTTTCGCTGTCCGGATGACCGACCCGGACTGCGCATTCTTTATCTGTTGACCTCCAACCTAACGCTTCTTCGGTCCGAGCACCATGATCATCTGACGCCCTTCGAGCTTGGGCATGTTCTCGACCACCGCCACATCCGCCAGTTCGTCGCGGATGCGCTCGAGCAGGCGCATGCCGATGTCCTGGTGGGTGATCTCGCGGCCCCGGTAGCGCAGCGTGACCTTCCCCTTGTCGCCGTCCTCGGCGATGAAGCGGCGAAGGTTGCGCATCTTGATCGCGTAATCGCCTTCGTCGGTCCCGGGGCGAAATTTGACTTCCTTGATCTCGATGACCTTTTGCTTGCTCTTCGCCTCGGCCGCCTTCTTCTGCTCCTGGTACTTGAACTTGCCGTAGTCCATCAGCCGGCATACCGGAGGATCGGCCTGGGCGACGATCTCGACCAGATCGACGTCCTGCTCGCCCGCGAGGCGCAGCGCCTCGGTAATGCTCATGATGCCCAGCGGCTCGTTTTCGGGCCCGTTCAAGCGGACCTCGGTTGCCATGATTTCCCGGTTCAGGCGGTGCTTGCGCTCCGCATTGGGAGTGCGGCGGTCGGCATAGGAAGTAGCGATGTTCTAACCCTTTCAACGAACTCCAAGGCCTTGGAGTTCAATCAATATTCGATGCGCGACCCGACTGCAATCCGGTCCGCCGCGGCCGCAGCGAACTCTGGGCTTTACAGTTTCTGGGCAATGTCGCTGGCGATCTTCTGCGAGAAGTCGGCCAGCGGCATCGCACCGAGGTTGTGGTTGCCTCGGGCGCGCACCGCAACGGCTCCGTCGGCCTTTTCCTGGTCACCGACGACCAGGATATACGGAACCTTTTGCATCGTATGCTCGCGGATTTTATAGTTAATTTTCTCGTTGCGCAAATCGGCCTGCACCCTAAGTCCTTGTTTTTGCAGCGTTTTGACGACGCTTCGAGCGTAGTCGGCGTGTGCTTCGGTAATCGTGAGGACGCTCGCCTGGACCGGCGCCAGCCAAGCCGGCAACGCGCCGGCATGGTGTTCGATGAGCATGCCGATGAAGCGCTCGAAGCTGCCGATGATCGCCCGGTGCAGCATCACCGGGTTGGCCCGCGCGCTGGCCTCGGTCACGTACTCGCCACCCAGGCGTTCGGCGGTGTTGTAGTCGACCTGCATCGTGCCGCACTGCCACGGCCGGCCGAGTGCGTCCTTCAGGGTGTACTCGATCTTCGGCCCGTAGAACGCGCCCTCGCCCGGTGCGACGGTGAATTCGCAGCCCGAGCGGCGCAGGCTTTCCATCAGCGCGAACTCGGCCTGGTCCCAAAATGCGTCGGAGCCGACGCGGTTGTCCGGCCTCGTCGCGACCTTGTAGATGATGTCGGCGAAGCCGAAATCGGCATAGACCTTCTGCAGCAGCGCGGTGTACGCAGTGCATTCGTCGAGGATCTGGTCCTCGGTGCAGAAGATGTGGCCGTCGTCCTGGGTGAAGCCGCGCACCCGCATGATGCCGTGCAGCGCGCCGCTGGGCTCGTTTCGGTGGCACTGGCCGAATTCGCCGTAGCGCAGCGGCAGGTCGCGGTAGCTCTTGATGCCTTGCTTGAAGATCAGCACATGGCCCGGGCAGTTCATCGGCTTCAATGCATAGTCGCGCTTCTCCGACTCGGTGACGAACATGTTCTCCCGGTAGTTGCCCCAGTGGCCGGTCTTCTCCCACAGGCCCTGGTCGAGAATCTGCGGCCCCTTCACTTCGAGATAGCCGTTATCGCGGTAGACCGCGCGCATGTACTGCTCGACCTGCTGCCACAGCGCCCAGCCCTTGGGATGCCAGAACACGAGCCCCGGCGCGTGCTCGTCGAGGTGGAAGAGGTCGAGCTCGCGACCGAGCTTGCGGTGGTCGCGCTTCTCGGCCTCTTCGAGCATGTGCAGGTGTTTCTGCAGTTCGTCCTTGGTCGCCCACGCCGTGCCGTAGATGCGTTGCAGCATCTCGTTGCGGTGGTCGCCGCGCCAGTACGCACCGGCAACCTTCATCAGCTTGAAGTGGCGCAACTTGCCGGTGCTGGGCACGTGCGGGCCGCGACACAGGTCTTCGAAGCCGCCTTCACGGTACAGCGAGACATCTTCGCCGGCCGGGATCGCGCCGATGATCTCGGCCTTGTAGTGCTCGCCGATCGACTTGAAATGCACGACCGCCGCGTCGCGGGGCAGCACCCGGCGCGTCACGGGCTCGTCCTTGCGGGCGAGTTCGACCATGCGCGCTTCGATCGCTGCCAGGTCGTCGGGCGTGAACGGCCGCTTGTACGCAAAGTCGTAGAAGAAGCCGTTCTCGATCACCGGCCCGATCGTCACCTGGGCGTCCGGATATAGCTCTTTCACCGCATAGGCCAGAAGGTGTGCCGTCGAATGCCGGATGACGTCCAGCCCTTCGGGATCCTTGTCGGTCACGATCGCGAGCTTGGCGTCGCCGTCGATGCGGTACGAGGTATCGACGACCCGCGCCGCGGCGCCCTCGCCCACCTTGCCGGCGAGCGCCGCTTTGGCCAGGCCGGGGCCGATCGAGCCGGCCACCTCGGCCACCGTCACCGGCGCATCGAAGTCGCGTTTCGAGCCGTCGGGAAGCTGGATTGAAATCATGGTCGGATCCGCAATGAACAAGGCGCGGTCCATGCCGCGCCTTGGTTGAAATACACAGGGTAAGAACCGGTCGTGACGCGCAGCCGCCTAGACCTTCGTAGGAGCGAAGGGAGTAGTTCGCGGTGTCATAACCGTCATGCCTTTCTCGCCCTTGTGATTTCGTATGCGGCCGATTGTATTGGACGGCTTCAGAACGGCAGCAGCTTCACATTCGCGCTGCGTTCGAAGAGCCACAGCGCCCCCATCACCATCGCCGCGTAGGAACCGCCACCGATCACCCAGCCCGGATAGCGGCGGTCGCGCCGCGCCAGATACAGCAGGCCGATCAACGCGAGCACGATCAGCGCCTGACCGAGTTCGATTCCGAGGTTGAACTGGAACAGCGCCCAGGCGAAACGCCCCGGCGGCAGGTTCAGTTCCGCCAGCACCCCGGCAAAGCCGAAGCCGTGGATCAGGCCGAAGAAGAATGTCACCAGCCCGCGCCGCCCGCGAAACAGCGGCCGCACGTTGTCGATCGCCGCGAGGATGATGGTCGCCGCGATCGCCGGCTCGATGAACGATGACGGCAACGTGACCCGGCCGGTGGCCGCGAGCGCGAGCGTGATCGAGTGCGCTAGCGTGAACGCTGTGACGATGCCGAGCACCGGCCACACCGCCTGCGACAGCCGCTCGACCGGCGCCCAGCCAGCGGCCTTGCCCGACCCGGCGCGGCGCATCACGGCCGGCAGCAGCAGGCAGATCAGGAACAGCACGTGGTCGTAGCCGGTCACGATGTGGTGCATGCCCTCGCGAACGAACTCGAAGCGGTCACCCGTGCGCGACGGGCTCGCCGACGCGGACACCGCCGACGGCTCCAGCACCTGCAGCCGCAGAGCCTGGCCGGAGACCTGAATGCGCGCCAGGCCACGGTGGGTCGGGTCGGTCTCGAGGAAAAGGCTGTAGCCGATCTTGGGATCGGCGGCGAGCGCGCAGTCCGAGCGCAGCGTGAGCGCCGCATAGGCGCCGTCGTTGCGCCGCTCGAGCGCCTGCCCAGTTGGCGTCAGCGCGCAGCCCTCGATCCGGACGCCCCGCAGCACATAAGCCTCGATCGCCGGCCAGCCCCCCTTCACCTCGGCCCAGGTCAGTTTCCCGTCGGCATCGGCGTCGAGGTCGAGCGCCGCATCCAGGTCGCGCAGCGCGACGTCGATGCGCAGCGTCAGCGCACTCGCCGTCGCATCAAGTTGAAGATACGCATCGCTCGCCTTGTGCGCCGCGGCCGGCAGAGCCCATGCGCAGGCGAGCGCCGCGAGCACACTCGCCAGCCAGCGCCGCATGCGCTCAGAGCAGGGCCTGGATGCGCTGGTCATGCAAGCCCATCTGCGCGGTGAGCGCGCGCGCCTCCTGCAGCGCTGTGGCATCGCCCGCGGCCTTGGCGGCCTGCGCGAAGACGACCAGGTCGAGCGGCTCGCGCTGGTGCGCCACATTGCCGCGCGCCAGGGCGACGGCACGGACCGGATCGCCCTCGACCGCGAGCGCGAACATGGCCTGCTCACGACCGTGCGACACCTTGGCGTCCGGGCGTAGGTTGGCGAGCGAGATGCGCTCGCGCATCTCGCTCGCGTCGCGCGCCGCATCGACGGTGTCCGCGAGCTTGCCGGCGATCGCCAGGCGAAGCAGCACGGGATCGCTGCGCACCTCGCCGGCCAGCCACTTCAAGGCATCGGACGGGCGCCGCTGCGCGATCAGGAAATCGGCATACGCGAGCCGGGCATAGCTGTCGGACTGGAGTTCGAGCGAGGTCCGGAACGCCACATCGGCGGCCTCGATGCGGCCGGCGCGCTCCTCCATCTCGGCCCGCGTGACGAGCAGCCAGGCCTTCGTCGCAGCCGGCAATCCGGGGGTCGCGAGCAGGCGTGCGAGCGATGCGCGCGCCGCGTCGAACTCGCCGCGCAGCGCCGCGTTCTCGGCCGCGCACGCGCTCGCATACAGCGCCGACGCGGCGTCGGGGAGCTTGCTGCAGGCAGCATCCGAATCGGCATAGCGGCCCTGCACTCGGCGCACCGTGGCCAGCGTGAGCCAGGCCTGCGCGACGCGCGCGCCGCTCGGCCGTGCGACCAGTCGCTGCAGGTTCTGCACCGCGGCATCGAACTCGTGCAGATATTGCTGCAGGTCGGCGCGCAACAGCAGCACGTCGTCAGGTGCTTCGGAATCGGACCAGCCCGAGATCGCCGCCAGCGCCTGGCCTGCGAAGCGCGGGTCGCCATCGTCGTGCGCGCGCGCCAGCAGGCGGCGTGCGATGCCGACCGCGAGTGCCGGATCGTTCGGTCGCTGCGCGAGTGCCCGACGCGCGCGGCGCTCTTCGAGGCGGCTCGTTGCGAGCCCGGGCAGCACCTCTATCACCTGGTCGTCACGCGTCGGCACGATCGGTTCGGCACTCACGCCAACGACGCAGCCACCCATCAGCAGCGTGCAAAGGATCATCGTTCGCATTAATCGCATGCCGGGATTGTCGGGTTGAAATGAAAGTGGAACTGGAAATGGAACGGGGCGGACCGCGGTCCGCCCCGTGGTTTACACCAAGGTCAGCTCCAGACGATCGGGTCGCTGGTCTCGTCTTTCGGCGGCGCGGTACTGCTCGCGTCAACCGGGTCCAGTGTCTCGTCCTTCGAGACGACCAGAGCCTGGATATACGACATGAACCCCGTCGTCGACTCGCTTGCGCTGGCCGGCACCTGCGCCGTTGCCTCGGGCACGTCGCTGCCCCCGCCGCCACCGCCGCAAGCAGACAGGCCGAGCGCGATGGCGCCCACCGCCAGGAGATATCTTTGTTTCATGGCATCGCTCCTGGAGGTTGCTTACTTCGCGCCGGGAATCGGCGTATTCAGGTACGGGAATTTCGGCAGCAGCGTGATCTTGGCCTGGTCGACCGCATCGTGCAGCGTGAACGCGGTCGCTCCAAGCGGCACTGCGCTCGGGTTGCAGGCAAGGCCGAAGCCAAGCTTGTCGGTCGTACCGTTGGCGACGCACAGGCCACCCATCACCGCCACCAGCGAGATGTCGACCACGTCGTCCTTCGGCCGGCGGCCGTTCGGATAGCCCGCGTTGTCGGTGCCGCCGGCGAGGATGTTGCCGACAATGCCCAGACGGTTCTGGTTCGCCTCGGCGACCGCCGGGATGGCGGTATTCAGGCGCAACATTTCAGAGCCCTTCACGTTGGCCGGCTGATTCACGCCCTTGATGCCGGTCAGGAAGGTCGTGACCAGGTCGGTGCGCGGGAAGTTGGTCGGCGCCTTAGCAATCGGGAACAGGCTTTCGATCAGCGCTGGCAAGGTCGGGTTCGTCACGTAAGTCGCGAACTGCGCGTCGTCCATCGGCTTCGATGCATTGAAGCGGTCCTTGTCGGGCAGGCCGATCACGACTTCGTTGACCAGCGGCATTCCGAGCCGCGAGACCTGCGTCCACGCGCCGCCATGCGCCGCGCCTTGGTCGTAGCCGGCCTTGCCCGCCGCTTGCAGCAGGCGACCCTGGCGCACGCTGGCGGTGGTCCAGCCGCCGATCACCGTCTCGTTGCCGGCGGTCAGGCAGCTCTTGGCGACTTCGAGCGCGAGCGTCGTGACGTTCTTGTCGGCGAGGTCACCGGGGCCGGCGGCATTGATGAGGTCCGGGTTGGTGATGACCTCGACCGGCGCATGCACCAGGTCGAAGATCGCGCCGAGGTTGACAGCGAACGGATCCTGGCGCTGGCCGACGAAGAGCTTGGCCGGGACGTTGCAGCCCGGGATGTTGACGCTGTAGATGTGCCTGGCCGCATAGCCTGGGTAGTCGGGAATCGTCTTCGTGCCGATATTGTCGGAGGGCTTGTCGAAGGTCGCGCTGCCGCCTGCCGCGTTGGTCACCGCGGTGCGCTTGTCGTTGCGGCGCTTGCCGCGCACGACGTCGACCGTGAAGCTCTCGGTCACGTTCAGGTTCGCATCGGCCGGGGTTGTGCCGCCCTTCGACACCACGCCGGACTGGGTCAACGGGATCGCGACGTCTTTGCCGCCGATCGACAGCGTCGTGCCCCTCAGGGTGTTCTTGAAGCGGAACTGGAACGTCACGTCTTCCTCGGCATCACCGTTGTTGTCAACGTGGATCTCGTAGAGCGCATTTGGGTCGAGCTTGAAATAGTTCGGGCCGCCGTAGGCATCCTGCAGCGGCAGGTAGTTCGCCACCAGCGTCACGAAGGCCTCGCGTCCGGCCTCGTAGCTGTTGAACATGTAGAAGTCGCTCGCGTCGACCTTGGGACTGGCGGTGATGCCGGGTGCTTCACGGTGGCTCGACGCCTGGGCCGGCATCGCATACAGGGCCCCGATCGCACCGATGGCGGCGACGACCGGCAGCAAGCGCGCGCCGCAGAGGACTTTTTGTTTCATGGTGGTTCCTTCGTTTCGGGTTGAATCGCCGCGGGACAGGTCCCGCCGGTGGGTGACGCACTCGGCTGAGAGCGCATCTGCCAGCCCTTACGCGACAAAGACCGCGGTGGATGCGAAGAAACAAAAAAAAGATGCGGCGCGTCTGCGGGCCGACATGACGGCCGAGACGAAAACGGGGTGGACGCGAACGTCCACCCCGTGGGAGATCAACGCGAGCGCGCCGACTGGCGCGACCGGTCAGGTCAGCGGCGTCGGCTCGCCGGTATCGTCTACAGGCGCGGTGAAACCGTCGAAGGTCAGCGGTTCACCGGTGTCGTTGAGGGCCAGCGTCTTCAGGTAATCGATGAAGCTGGCACTTGTCGCGAAGGCACTTCCAGGTACCGTTTGCGCCGTCGAGTCGCCGTCGTCATCGAAGCCACCGCAAGCGGCAAGCATTCCGGCGGCAGCGAGAAAGACCGCACCGAACTTGGCGATGCGATTCGAGCGTGGTGGATGGCTCATGTGCGGGCCCCTTTATTTGTTGCCTGGCAGGGGTGCTGCCAGGTACGGGAATACCACCGGATAGTCGGCCGCCGTCTTGCGCACGCCGTCAGTGAACGCCTTCCCCCCGGAGGGCGCGTCCGAAGGCTTACAGCCCAGCTTCAGCGTATCGGTCGTGCCGGTAAGCACGCACAGGGCGCCCATCGCGACGCGAAGTGATATGTCGGTCACGTCGTCGGCCGGGCGGCGCCCGTTCGGAAAGCCTGCGCTATCCATGCCGGCCACGCCTAGCGGGCTTTGCGCGGCCGGTAAAGTCACGGGAGTCGAGGTGTTCAGGCGCAACATCTCAGACGCGACCACGTTCTTCGGCTGGTTCACACCCTCGATGCCCTTCAGGAATACCGTCACGAGGTCGGTACGCGGGAAGTTGGTCGGCGCCGTAGCATCGACCGGGAAAAGGGACTGGATCAGCGCCGGCAAGGCCGGGTTGGTCACGTAGTCGGCAAACTGGCCGTCGTTCTGCGGCTTGGAAGCGTTGAACTTGTCCTTGTCGTCCAGGCCAATTACCACCTCGTTGACCAGCGGCATGCCCAGGCGCGAGACCTGCGTCCATGCTCCGCCGCCGACGCTGCCCTTGCCCAGGCCGGCGCCCGGCGTCGGGTTGAGCAGCGTGCCCTGGCGCTTGCTGGCCGTGGTCCAGGCGCCGATCACCGGGTCGGTGGCGGCGTTGGGCGCGAGACAAGCAATCGGCACTTCCAGCGCGATCGTGGTCACGCTCTTGCCTTCGAGGTTGTTGGGATTGCCGTTCACCTCCGGCCCGAGCGGGTTCAGGTTGATCAGGTCGAGTATCTTGCCGACCGCGATGTAGAACGGCTCCTTGCGCTGACCGACGAACATCTTGCCATTCGTGCTGCAGCCGGGAATGGCGACGTTGTAGATGTGCTGATTGGCATAGGTCTCGTAGCCGGTCGCACCACCGAAACTCTTCTCGCCGATGTTATCGACCGGCTTGTCGAACTCGCTGGCACCGCCGGTGACGTTGGTCAACTTGCCGGCCGCCACAGTGCGGCGTCCGCCGCGCGAGACGTCGACCGTAAAGGTTTCACGCACGTTCAGGGTGGCCGGATTCACGCCGCTGATCACACCGCTGTTGATGAGCGGAATCTTGGTCTGCTTGCCGCCCACCGTCAGCGCGGTGCCCTTCGAGGTGTTCTTGAACTGGAACTTGAAGCTGATGTCTTCCTTCGCATCGCCGTTGTTATCGATGTGGATCTCGTACAGCGCCTTGTCGTCGAACATGAAGAAGTTCGGGCCGCCCGGCGGGTCTTGCAGGGGCATGTAGTTGGCGAGGATGGTCACGTAGCCGGCGCGGCCGGTCTCGTAGCTGCGGAACATGTACAGGTCGGTCCCGTCGACCTTGGGCAGCTCGGTGATCGCCGGCGCTTCACGGTGGCTCGACGCCAGTGCACCGGTGGCGGTGCAGGCCAGCGCGGTGAGCGCGCAGGCCGATGCGATCAGGCGCAAGGCCATGGGGGGAGTGGATCTCATGAACGGTGTCTCCTAAAGGTTGCGCGACAGCATGTGCGGCCGGGTCCTGCCGATTACTGCTCGCCGTGGAGACTGCAACCGATGGGGCAGCGCCATTGAAATCAGTCGACCGCAGTGGCGAAATCGGAGATGTCCTACAGCGTCATCGAAACCCTCAAGTCGGGGGTTTCCGAAAGCCGGGTGCATCCACAAGCGCGCTGCCAGCGTAGGCGCGGCGCGATCCCCAGGGCGTGGATGCCGACGGGCGCACCGGCGGCGGCGCCGAGGCCATCCGCCGCGTGGCTAGCGACGCAGCTTCGCAAACGCCGCGGCCATCGCCGAACCGGCTGCCGGCGGCTCGGCACGCGCGCGTCCCTGCTGGCCGCCCGGGGCCGGCACATGGCGATTAACTGCCGCGTCGGCCGCGCGCGGCGGCTGCGCATCGAGCTTCATCGTGAGCGAGATGCGCTGGCGCACCAGGTCGACCTCGAGCACGTTGACCTTCACGATGTCGCCGGTCTTGACGATCTCGCGCGCGTCGGACACGAATTTGTGCGCGAGCTGGCTCACGTGGATGAGTCCGTCCTGATGCACGCCCAGGTCGACGAAGGCGCCGAACTGCGCGACGTTGCTGACCGTGCCTTCGAGGGTCATGCCCGGCGCCAGGTCCTTCAGGCTCTCAACGCCCTCGGCCAGCCGCGCGACCCGGAAGTCCGGCCGCGGGTCGCGGCCCGGCTTTTCGAGCTCGGTCAGGATGTCGCGCACCGTGATCACGCCGAAGCGCTCGTCGGCAAAGCTGTCCGCGCGGTGCCGTGTCATCAGATCGCGCAGCACGTCGGCGCGCCCCAGCACCTCCGCCGCCGG
>JBDSEG010000301.1:0-3359 GCA_039920165.1 Burkholderiaceae bacterium | reverse complement strand
TCGTGGCGACGCTCGGGCGCATGTACCGCGACAGCGAGATGGTCATCTGGAATGCGAGCGGTGCCAGCCTGTCGCGCTTCGTCGCCCCGGTACTGCACACCGCCTGGCCGGTGCTGCTGACGGTGGCACTGATGGCGCTCTTCGTCTGGCCGTGGGTCAACCAGCAAGGCGCCGAGTTGCGCGAGCGTTATGCGCGCCGCTCCGACCTGTCGCGCGTCACGCCGGGCCAATTCCAGAGCTCGCGCGACGGCAGCCGGGTGTTCTTCATCGAGCGCGATGCGAAGGACGGGTCGATCGGGCGCAATGTCTTCATCCTCTCGACCCAGCCGGCCAGCGAATCGGTGACGACGGCGCGCAGCGGCAAGATCGAACTCGATGCGCAAACTGGCGACCGCTACCTCGTGCTTGACAGCGGCCAGCGCAACGAGAACAACCGCGCGACGGGCGCGCGCAGCGTCGCACGCTTCGAGAGCTACCGCGTGCTGGCCGGCGAGCGCGCGTTGACGGGTGTCGACGAACTTCCGCCGAAGGCGCGCAGCAGTCTCACCCTGCTGCGCCAGCCGACCGCGCGCCATCAGGGCGAACTCGTCTGGCGGGTCGGCTTGGCGCTGGGCGCGGCCAACATGGTGCTGCTCGCGGTCGGGCTGTCCGCCTCCAACCCGCGGCGCGCTGGCAACTGGAATCTGCTGTTCGCGCTGCTCGCCTTCATCGTCTACTACAACCTCATCAACCTCACCCAGGCCTGGGTTGCGGCTGGCAAGGTCGGCATCGGTACGGTGCTGATCGGGGCGCATGGCAGCGCCTTCGTTCTCGCACTCGCGCTCATAGGGTGGCGCGAACAGACCAACCGCCAATGGGGCTGGGAGCGCCGTTCGCGCCGGGGTCTGCGCAGATGAATGCGCACCGATGAAAACGGTCCGAAGGCTGTTCTATGTCGACATCGTCTCCTCGGTGTTTTTCGTGGCACTCGCATTCCTGTCGCTATTCTTCTTCATCGATTTCGTCGACGAGCTCGGCGCAGTCGGCCAGAGCGGCTATACCGCGCTGAGCGCGGCGGTGTATTCGCTGCTGCTGGTGCCGGGCCACATCTACGAACTGGCGCCGATCGCGGTGTTGATCGGCACCATCTATGCCCTGTCGCGCATGGCGCAGTCGTCCGAATTCACGATCCTGCGCACCGGCGGCCTGGGACCGGGCCGCGCGCTCGGGTTGCTGGCCAGCCTGGGCCTCGCGTTCGGCGCGCTGACCTTCGTCGTCGGCGACTACCTCGCCCCGCTGGCTGAACGACAGGCCGCGCAGTGGCTCGCGTCGTTCAAGGGCGGTTTGCGCGTCGGCCAGTCGGGCGCCTGGCTCAAGGACCACCTGACGACGCCCGAGGGCGAGCGCAGCTACTCGATCAATGTCGGCACGGCGCGCGCGCGCTCGCAACTCGAGGCGGTGCGCATCTTCGAGTTCGACCCCGACGGCCGGCTGCTTCGCCGCATCGAGGCGGCGAGCGCAAGCGTTGCCGACGACGCGACCTGGACCTTGCGCGACGTCAACATCACGCGCTGGTCGCGCGCACCCGGCAGCGACGCCTCTGACCTGCAGGTGCGCGACGAACATCTGGCGAACCTCGAATGGCACAGCAGCCTCACGGCGAAGGTCGTCGCCGCCGCGGTGCTGCCGCTCAACACCATGTCCACGGTCGACCTGTTCCGCTATATCGGCCACCTGGCCGACAACGAACAGGCGGCGCAGGGCCAGCAGATCGCCTTCTGGAAGCGCGCCGTCTACCCCTTCGCGTGCCTGGTGATGGTCGGCCTCGCGCTGCCCTACGCCTATCTGCACGCGCGTGCCGGCGGCGTCAGCCTCAAGGTGTTCAGCGGCATCATGCTCGGCATCGGATTCGTGCTGCTGAACAATGTCGCCGGCCACCTGGGCATGCTGCGCAACTGGACACCCTGGATGGTCGCGACCGCGCCGAGCGCGCTTTTCCTGCTGCTCTCGCTGGCCGCCTTCAGCTGGCTGGTGCGCTACCGGTGAGCGAGCCGGTGAATCCCGCCATAAAACCCGGCCTGCTGCTGTTCGCCCATGGCGCGCGCGATCCGCGCTGGGCCGAACCGTTCCGCCGCATCGAGGCGCGCATCAAGGTGTGCGAACCAGGCCTGGCGGTCGAGCTCGCCTTTCTCGAATTCATGGCGCCCGACCTCATGACGGCCGGCGCGCGCCTGGCCGAGGCCGGCTGCACGCAAGTCGATGTGCTGCCACTTTTTCTCGGCACCGGCGGGCATGTTCGCAAGGATCTGCCGGCCTTGCTCGGCAGCCTGGCCGTGGCGCGCTCGCAGGTACGCTGGACCTTGCGTGCGGCGGTCGGCGAGATCGACAGCGTGGTCGAGGCGATGGCGCTGGCCGCGTTGGCGTCGATGAAACAATCCGCGCCATGAACCTGCACCAGTTCCGCTTCGTCCAGGAAGCCGTCCGCCGCAACCTGAACCTGACCGAGACCGCCAAGGTGCTGTTCACCTCGCAGCCGGGCATCTCGAAGGCGATCCTCGAACTCGAGGGCGAACTCGGCATCGATATCTTCGCGCGCCACGGCAAGCGGCTGCGTCGCGTCACCGAGCCGGGCCAGCAGGTGCTGAAATCGATCGAGGTCATCATGCGCGAGGTCGGCAACCTGAAGCGCATCGGCGAGGAATTCTCGAAGCAGGACGAAGGCCGACTGTCGATCGCGACCACGCACAGCCAGGCGCGCTATTTTCTTCCCGGTCCGATCACGCAATTGCGCAAGCGCTACCCAAAGGTCAGCATCGGCCTGCACCAGGGCGCACCCGACCAGGTGGTGCGCATGCTGCTCGAGGAAGTGGCCGATGTCGGCCTCGCGACCGAGGCGCTGCACGATGTCGAGGGCCTCGTCAGCCTGCCGTGCTACGAATGGCAGCACGCGCTCGTGATGCCGGTCGGGCATCCACTGGCCACGCTCGAACGCGTGTCGCTCGAAGATCTGGCGCAGCATCCGCTCGTCTCCTACCACCCGTCGTTCAGCGGCCGCACGCGCGTCGACCAGGCCTTCGCAACGCGCGGGCTCGCGCCCGATGTCGTGCTCGAGGCGATCGACGCCGACGTGATCAAGACTTATGTGCGGCTCGGCCTCGGGGTGGGCATCGTCGCCGAGATGGCGGTGCGCGACGACCCGCCGGGAGGCGACCTCGTATCGCGCCCGCTCGGCCACCTGTTCGGCCAGAACGTCGCGCGCATCGCCTTCAAGCGTGGCGCCTATCTGCGCAATTTCGTCTATACCTTCGCCGAGATGATGTCCGACCGGCTGAGCCGCGCGCTCGTCACGCGTGCACTCGCCGGCGACCCGGTCGAATACC
>JBDSEG010000300.1:0-5125 GCA_039920165.1 Burkholderiaceae bacterium | reverse complement strand
AGCAAGGGATGAACACCGGCCTGCTCGAGCGCCCATACGGCGCGCGGGGGCGCATCGCGCAGGGTGATGGTCGGCCGATGCCGCAGCGCGATCACAGCGCCTCCAGCACGCGGTCCGGCGCCGGGGCCGACCAGCGCTGCGTCGCGCGTTCGAAGAAGCTGCGGCGCGCGCTCTCGAAGCGCTGCGCATGGCGTTCGCCGCACAACGTCAGCACCACTGGCTCGCCGGCCTGCGCGCGCCGCAGCAGTGCCGCGATCGGTCCGGCGTCGAGCGCGCGCCAGGCATCGGCCCACGCCGCCCAGTCCTGCGCCAGCAGCGGTGCGCGCAGCGAGCGCTCGACCTGCACGGCGGCAGCGTCTGCCGGCTGATGGCGCCCGCATCCGCTGAGCCAGAACGAGTTGACAGTCGGCACGCCGCGCGCCTCGCGCGCCTCGTTCACCGGGTGCGGGTACAGCATCATCTGCACCTCGCTTTGCAGCCGCCGCATGAGGCGCGACGAGGCATGGCCCCGGGACTCGGCGAGCCAGGTCTCGATGCGCCGGCCGATCACACGGTCGAGCGAGGCGCACGGCAGATCCGTCAGGATCTCGTGCGCCGCGTACCAGCGCTGCGGCGCACCCCAGGTAAGCGTAAAACCTTCGCTTTCGAAGAGCGGGTGCACCGCCTCGAAGAGGGCGCGCGATTCGGCCTCGTCCAGATCGAGCGCATCGGGATCGGCAAGCAGGACGTGATCGCGGCCGAGCAGCCAGTGCGCGGGTGTGAGCAGCCCCCAGGCCCTGGTTCCGACATCGATACCGTCGGATTGCGCCGCCTGCGCGGCGAATGGAAAACAGCCGTCTCCCCCGCGCCAGCCCCAGGCCGCGGCGAGCGCGCGCTCGTGCGGCGGAGTGAGGGAATCGGACTCGCCGCTGTCGCGCGGCGCCGCCGCCAGCCGTGCCGTGAGCCGCGCCAGTTGCGGCAACGCCAGATCGCGCAGCACGTGGGTCGACGCCTCGGCGGCTTCGGATGCCGCGGACGCGAACGGGATGAGCAGGTGCATCGGGTCGATTATCTCGGCCGGTCCGTGCGACCCGCCTGACGACCGCGGCCGCGGGTCAGATGCCGAAGACCTTCAGCACCGAATCGGTCAGACCGGTCCAGCCCTTGCCGAAGACGAGGCTGTGCGACGCGCCCGCGCCCGGCATCTCTTCGTAGACGATGTGGCCGGTGCCGTGGAAGCGGTCGTTCAGCAGGTCCTGTTTGCCCAGCAGGTAGGCCGGGAACGAATCGCAGCGTGCGCTGGACCGCGCGAGCCCGACCGACCAGCCGAGCACACCCGCCTGGTTGACGATGCGGTCCATGGTCCGGCCTGTCGCCGACGCTTCGACGATCACGCCGCGTGACCCTTTCAGCACCAGCCGGCCCGGGCCGTGGAAGACGAGGTAGCGGAATTGCAGGTCGAGCCAGGCGTGCAGGCTTGCGAAGCGCCAGTGGCTCGTGATGCGAATCGGCCGGTCGATGCGCTGCACGAGCCCCGCGAGGCCCCGCGGGCGCAGCACGACAGCCGACCCGGCAGGCAGGTCGAGCAGCGCGAGTTCGAGCAGGTCCTGCCGTGTCGACGACAGCATGACCGGCAGCCCGCCGTCGGGCAGCACGTGCTGGACCAGCGCCATGTCTGCCGCGAGGCTGGTGAAAGGCCGGGTCGGATCGAGCCACAGAAGGGTGGCCGCGCGGGTCGTGCCCGGCCGGCTTTGCAGGAAATCGGCGTGCACGCGCAGCTCTTCGCCGTCGGCCAGGACGAGTGGCAAGGTGCTGCTCGATACCTTGCCGTTCAACATGGGAATCGCGGCTGCGTGAAGTTCACCGCCTTCGCGCTCGGCGTCGGGCAAGCGAATCGGCGGCCGTCGCGCGGCGAGCGGCGCCAGCACGAAATAGGTAAAAGTCTTGATCAACGGACCGCTGAGGATGGCGCCCGCGAGGACGAGCAGCGCGGGGACGAAGACCGACGTGAACTCTTCGGTGGCGCGGCGCCAGAGGTCGTCGCGGATCCGGCGATCGAGTTCGCCGGCACGCGAGTCCACCTGCGCAACGATAGGTGCGACCAACGTGCGCAGAGCCTCGGGTCCGATGCGCAAGCCGCGCTGCCATTCGCGCCCGAGCCGCGCGCTGTCGTCGAGCAACTTCATTGACGCATCGTGCCGCGCGCGCTGCACTTCGAGGTCGCGCCGTTCGGCGTCGAGGCGGTCGATCTCGCGGTAGACCGACGTGCCCGGGATCTCGCGCAAGAACGTGTGCTTGGCAGCCAAGGCCCGGCGCCGCGCGAGCCGGACGTCGATCGCGGCCTGCGCCTGGGCCCGTTCCGCGCTGATCGCGCGACGTGCACCCTCGGCGTTGCCGAGCGCCTGCGCGAGCGACGACTGGGCCTGCAAATGGGCTTCGGCCTGGCGCAGCGCGCCGATCTCGATATCGAGTCGGGCGGCGGCGAGAAAGTCGTCGCTTCCGGGCAGGCGCACCCGGATCGGATTGCGGGCGGCCAGCACGGCGCGTCGGGCTTCGCGCTGCGCTCGCTCGGCCGCAAGGCGCCTGCGCAGCGCGTCGCCGGCATCGGCGGCAGCGCCCGATCCGCCCGCCAGCAGTGCATCGAGCCAACCCGACACGCGTGACGGCTCGTCATGTAGCGCAGCGTGATTGCGCTGCAGAGATGCCACTTCGCCGCGCGACTGCTCGAGCTGGTGCATCTGCTTCAACGCCCAGGAGCCGGTCGCGAGCACCGCCATGATCACCAGCAGCATCAGGGCATGGCGGACCAGCCACTGCAATGCGACGACGACGAGGCGGACCATGGCGGGCGAGTCTAGGGTGCGCGCGCGTGCGCTGCGAACCTCACCCGCGCCGGCCCGGCGCACACCCTCCTGTAGCATCGCGTCCGCATGAATTGGCCCTACGAACTCCAGATCGGCTGGCGCTATACGCGGGCCGGGCGCGCGGGGCGCAAGAACGGTTTTATCTCCTTCATCTCGGGCGTCTCGATGCTGGGCATCGCGCTCGGCGTGGCCGCGCTGATCATCGTGCTGTCGGTGATGAACGGCTTCCAGAAGGAGGTGCGCGACCGCATGCTGTCGGTCATCGCGCACATCGAGGTCTTCGATGCGCTGGGCGCGGGATTCGCCGACTGGAAGGCCATTGCCGCGCAGGCGAAGCAGAACCCGCAAGTGATCGGGGCCGCACCCTTCGTCGCGGCGCAGGCACTGATCGCGCGCGGCGACGAGATGCGCGGAGCGGTGGTGCGTGGCATCTCGCCGGCCGACGAGGCCGCCGTCACGCCGATTGCCGCGCAGCTCAAGGACACGACGCTCGCGCGCCTGCTGCCGGGCGAGTGGAATATCGTGCTCGGCATTGAACTCGCGCGCTCGCTGGGCGTGCGCTTGGGCGACAAGGTAACGCTCTTCGCGCCCGGCGGACAGGTCACGCCGGCCGGCATGGTGCCGCGCCTGAAGCAGCTGACCGTCGTCGGCACCTTCAGCGCCGGCCATTACGAATACGACAGCAGCCTTGCGTGGATCCACATCGACGATGCGCAGAAGCTGTTCCGCGTCGAAGGGCCGACCGGAGTCCAGCTTCGCCTGTCCGACCAGCAGGACGCAAGGCAGGTGGCGGCCGGTCTGGCGCAGGCGCTGGGCCCGCAGGTGAACGTGCGCGACTGGACCACGACGAACCGCAACTGGTTCTCGGCGGTGCAGATCGAAAAGCGCCTGATGTTCATCATCCTCACGCTGATCGTCGCGGTGGCGGCGTTCAACCTCGTCTCCACGCTCGTGATGACGGTGACCGACAAGCAGGCCGATATCGCGATCCTGCGCACCCTCGGCGCGACGCCACGTTCGGTGATGGCGATCTTCATGGAGCAGGGCGCGCTCGCCGGGGTGATCGGCACGCTATCGGGGGTCGCGCTCGGGCTGCTCGTCGCCTTCAATATCGACGTCATCGTGCCGGCGATCGAGCGCGTGCTGCAAACGAGCTTTCTGCCCAGCAGCATCTACCTCATCAGCCGCATGCCGAGCGAGCCGCAGAGTTCGGACATCGTTCCCATCGTAGTCATCTCGCTGTTGCTGTCCTTCGTCGCGACGCTGTATCCGAGCTGGCGCGCGAGCCGGGTCGAACCGGCGCAGGCGCTCAGGTATGAATGACGGGGCCCCCCGCTCGCCGGGTAAGGCGATCGACCCCCCGAGGGGGTCGGACCGGCTTGGGAGCGGCCCGGCGCTCGGCCCGGCCGTTCAAGGACGATTGGGCGCCGGCGGCGAAGCGCCGGTCATCGAAGCGACCGACCTGCACAAGCGCTTCACCGAAGGTAGCGGGCGCGATGCGCTCGACGTGCACGTGCTGCAAGGCGTCGACCTGACGGTGCAAGCCGGCGAGACACTGGCGGTGGTCGGCGCATCCGGATCGGGCAAGAGCACGCTGCTGCACCTGCTCGGCGGCCTCGAAGCGCCGAGCCAGGGCCGGGTGCAACTGATGGGACGCGACTTCAACGCAATGGATGCGAGCGGGCAGGGCGAGTGGCGCAATCGCCAGCTCGGTTTCATCTACCAGTTCCATCATTTGCTGCCCGAGTTCACCGCGCTCGACAATGTAGCGATGCCGCTGCGCATCCGCCGCCTGACCAAGCCCGAGGCGCGCGAGCGAGCGCAGGCGGTGCTCGCGCAGGTGGGACTCGCCGACCGCGTCCGGCACCGCCCGTCGCAACTTTCCGGCGGCGAGCGCCAGCGGGTTGCCATCGCACGCGCCCTCGCCGGTCAGCCCGCCTGCGTATTGGCCGATGAACCGACGGGCAACCTCGACCGCGAAACGGCCGACGGCGTCTTCGAGCTGATGCTCGAACTCGGCCGCAGCCGCCGCATGGCGATCGTGCTGGTGACGCACGACGAGTCGCTGGCGAGGCGGTGTTCGAAAGTGCTCCGGTTGCAGCGCGGGCGCCTCGTGGGGTGAGTTCGAATCGAGCCTCTGCTCAGAGGCTGGACTGCGCCGGCGACGCGACCGTGGAGGCATGACATGCGAAGCGCTTCTTGGTACTCCCGGTTCGCCAAGGCGGCCGCGCATTTCTGTGGTCGCCCGCGGGTCTTCACGCTGGCGGTCGCGGTCATCGCCG
>JBDSEG010000299.1:0-13546 GCA_039920165.1 Burkholderiaceae bacterium | reverse complement strand
CATGCGCTCGGCGATGTTGTGCTGCAGTTCCCCGCGCGCGAGCATCCGATTCAACCCACCGGTCGCCCGCGCGCGGTCAGCCGCTTCCAGGTGGTAGACCATGAAGAACTTGAGCTGCAGATTCTTCGCCAGCAGCACCGGGAACGGCAGGTCGAGCGGTTTCCGGCTGCTGCCATAGGCGACGAGTTCGCCGCCGGGGCGCAACAAGTCCAGGTTGATCGCGCCATTAACGGCGACGTCGAGTTCGATCACGCGGTCGATGCCATGGCCGTGCGTCAGTTCGCGCACACGCTCGACGACCGGCTCGGTCTTGTAGTCGACGACGTGGTCGGCGCCGGCCTCGCGCGCGAGCGCGGCCTTGGCCTCGTTGCTAACGGTGCTGATGACCTGCGCCGCGCCGAGCCGGCTCGCGAGCTGCACCGCGTAGTGGCCGACGGCTCCGGCACCGCCGGCGACCAGAACGCGCTTGCCGGCGACGCCGCCGTCCATAAGCACCGCGTGCATCGCAGTGAGGCCGGGAATGCCCATGCAGGCGCCCGCCTCGCCCGACGTTGCATCGGGCAGCGGCACGGCCTGCGCCGCGGGCAGGCAACACAACTCGGCCGCGCTGCCGGAGGACCGTCCCCAGGCAGCGTTCCACAGCCACACGCGTTCGCCGACCCGGTTCGCATCGATACCGGCGCCGACGGCGTCGATCACGCCGCTGCCGTCACTGTGCGGAATGATGCGCGGAAAGGGCAACACGCGGCTGCGCAGGCCGGCGCGCGACTTGACGTCCGACGGGTTGACGCCGCTCCACTGCACGCGCACCCGCACCTCGCCCGGCGCAGGTTCGGGAGTGGGCAGATCGATCAGCGTCAGCACATCCGCTGCGGCGCCGACACGTTCGTAGATCCAGGCTTGCATGGGTTCGTCCTCAATTGCGAAAGCTGGCGGCGCTGCGGCCATTGCAGCCTCGCATGCATGTCGGCGTCGCGACGGCAGCATCGGGTTGCAGGGATGGCGCCGATCATGCCGATCGACGCCGCTGGCGCGGAGCGTCTCACAGGGGCGGGGAATAGACCTGCTTCCTCAGTGACGCTTCGACCCCAACCGCCCGATCGGCATCTGCACACCCCGCATCCGGCCGCCCCAGGACCGACCGGCGAACACCTCTCGTCTCAGGTGGGTTCGGGGGGCGAAGGGTGCGTCGACATCCGTTCGATGCGCGCAAAAGCCGAGTGCGCGTGGATCGATTCGAAATTCTCGACATCGACGCTGTAGCGGCCGGCGCGCGGATCCGCGTTCAGACGCAGCGCCACATCGCGCACCAGGTCTTCGACGAATTTCGGATTCTCGTAAGCGCGCTCGGTGACCCACTTCTCGTCGGCGCGCTTGAGCATCGGCCACAGTTCACTGGATGCCGAGTCCTCGGCGAAGCGCACCAGTTCCTGCCAGCCGATCTCCTCGCCGGCCAGCTCGACGCGGATCGTCACGTGCGAGCGCTGGTTGTGCGCGCCGTAATCGGAAATCTCCTTCGAGCACGGGCACAGCGACTTGACCGGCACCGTTACCTCGGCCCAGATCTCGACCGCGTCGCTGCGGGCCTCGGCGATCCAGCGGCCCTGGTATTCGAGCAGGCTCTGCACGCCCGAGACCGGCGCGCGCTTGCGCAGGAAGAACGGGAAGCGCGCTTCGATCCGCCCCTGCGTCGCGTGCAGGCGGGTCAGCATCTCGGCCGCGCGCATGCGCAGCGCGGCGGCGTCGAGCGGGCCTTCGAGCGCGTCGAGCCAGGCGACGAAGCGAGACATGTGGGTGCCCTTCTGCTCGGCGGGCAACGCGACGTCGAGGTCCCACTGCGCGACCGTCGGCCACACCGCCGCGCCGATTCGCAGCTCGAGCGGATAACGCACATCCTTCACGCCCACGCGCTGGATCGCGAGGTGGCGCTCGTCCCGCTCGCTTTGCGTATCGGGAATGTGCAGCGCGTCCTTGAGATTGCTCATCGCGGGTGGGTGAAGGTCAGTGGTTCACGACCGCGCGCACCAGCGCCGGTTTGATGGCGAAGCGCTTGCGGATCGATTGCTCGATGCCCGTGGCGTCCAGGCCGCACAGCGCGAGCAGCTTGGCCGGATCGCCGTGCTCGACGAACATATCGGGCAGGCCGAGCACGAGCACCGGAATCTGCAACCCAGCCGCCGCCAGCGCCTCGAGCACCGCGGCGCCAGCGCCGCCCATGGCGCAGCCTTCCTCGACCGTGACGATCGCATCGTGCCGGCTCGCGAGTTCGCGCACCAGCTCGACATCCAGCGGCTTGGCAAAGCGCATGTTGGCGACGGTCGCGTCGAGCTTCTCGGCCGCCGCGAGCGCCGGGTACAGCAGCGTTCCGAACGCGAGGATCGCGATGCGATCGCCCACCGCACCCGCCGCGCGCGATCGCTCGCGGCGGATCTCGCCGCGGCCGAAGGGCAGCGCCGTCATCTCGGCCTGCACCGCAACGCCCGCACCGGCGCCGCGCGGATAACGCACCGCGCACGGCCCCTGGTGCATGAAGGCGGTATAGAGCGCCTGCCGGCACTCGTTCTCGTCGGCCGGCGTGAGCACGCTCATGTTCGGGATGCAGCGCAGGAAGGCAATGTCGTAGGCGCCTGCATGGGTCGCGCCGTCGGCGCCGACGAGCCCGGCGCGGTCGAGCGCAAAGACGACCGACAGGTTCTGAATCGCGACATCGTGGATCAGCTGGTCGTAGGCGCGCTGCAGAAAAGTCGAGTAGATCGCGACCACCGGCTTGAGGCCTTCGCAGGCAAGGCCCGCGGCAAAGGTAACGGCGTGCTGCTCGGCGATGCCCACGTCGTGGTAGCGACCCGGAAAGCGCCGTTCGAACTCGACCATGCCCGAGCCTTCGCGCATCGCCGGCGTGATGGCGACGAGGCGCGGGTCGCGCTCGGCCATGTCGCACAGCCACTGGCCAAAGACCTGGGTGAAGGTCGTCTTTCCGGGCGTCTTCGGAGCGACGAGCCCGACCGCGGGATCGAATTTGCCGGGGCCATGGTAGTTCACCGGGTCGGCCTCGGCCAGCTTGTAGCCGTAGCCCTTCTTGGTGACGACGTGCAGGAACTGCGCGCCGGGCTTGTCGCGCATATTTTCAAGCGTGGGAATGAGCGAGTCGAGGTCGTGGCCGTCGATCGGCCCGACGTAGTTGAAGCCGAACTCCTCGAAGATGGTGCCCGGAACGACCATGCCCTTGGCGTGCTCTTCCAGGCGCCGCGCGAGTTCGAGCAAGGGCGGCGCGTGCTGAAGCACCTGCTTCGCGCCTTCGCGCGCGCTCGCATAGAACTTGCCGCTGATCAGGCGCGCCAGATATTTGTTGAGCGCGCCGACGGGCGGACTGATCGACATGTCGTTATCGTTCAGGATCACCAGCAGGTTGGGCATCTGCCCGCCATGCGGCATGCCGGCGTTGTTGAGCGCTTCGTAGGCCATGCCGGCGGTCATCGCGCCGTCGCCGATGATCGCCACCGCGCGCCGCTTCTCGCCCTTTTGCTGCGCTGCCACCGCCATGCCGAGCGCGGCCGAGATCGAGGTCGACGAGTGCGCGGTGCCGAAGGTGTCGTACTCGCTCTCGTCGCGACGCGGGAAGCCCGAAATGCCGCCGAGCTGACGCAGCGTGGGCATGCGGTCGCGCCGGCCGGTGAGGATCTTGTGCGGGTAGGTCTGGTGGCCCACGTCCCACACCAGCCGGTCGTGCGGCGTATTGAAGACATGGTGCAGTGCCACCGTCAACTCCACCGTGCCGAGGTTGGACGACAGGTGCCCGCCGGTCTGCGCAATGCTTTGCAACACGAACTCGCGCAACTCGGCGGCGAGCTGCTTGAGCTCGAGGCGCGACAGCCGGCGCAGGTCGGCGGGTCGGTCGATCTTGTGGAGCAGCAATGGGGTCATGGGAGACGGTTGAGAGCCGGGTTCAGTTGTCGCGTTCCACGACCTTGTCGGCCAGCAGCGCCAGCCAGGCCGCATCGTGCAGGCGGCTGCGCTGCAAGGCGGCCAGGGCCTTGTCGCGCAGCGCGTCCGCATGGCGGCGTGCGGCGTCCAGGCCGAGCACGGTCACGTAGGTCGGCTTGTTGGCGTGCATGTCCTTGCGCGCGGTCTTGCCCAGGGTGTGCGATTCCTGGGTCACGTCGAGGATATCGTCGACAACCTGGAAGGCGAGTCCGAGGGCGTCGCCGTATTCGCTCAGGGCGGCCGAATCGTGCGCGTCGACCTCGCCGCAAGCCGCGCCCATCAGCACGCTGGCCTGCAGCAGCGCGCCGGTCTTGCGGTGGTGCATGTCGCGCAGCGTCCGTTCGTCCAGCGGCAGCCCGATGCTCGCCAGGTCGATCGCCTGCCCGCCGGCCATGCCCGCATGCCCGGCCGATCGCGCGAGCAGCGAACACAGCCGTGCCTGCAGTGCCGGCGCCATGCCGCGCTCGGGTGTCAGCACCTCGAAGGCCAGCGCCTGCATCGCGTCGCCGGCGAGCATCGCCTGGGCCTCGCCGAATTGCACATGCACGGTCGGCTTGCCGCGCCGCAAGATATCGTTGTCCATGCACGGCATGTCGTCGTGCACCAGCGAATAGGCGTGGATCAGTTCGACGGCGCAGGCCGCGCGCAAGGCGGCTTGGGGCTCGCCGTGCACGGCTTGCGCAGCCGCCAGCACCAGCAGCGGGCGCACGCGCTTGCCGCCATCGAGCACGCCGTAGCGCATCGCGATGCCCAGACCCGCCGGCGCACCGCTCGGCACCCACTGGTCGAGGCTGGACTCGACCGCGTCGAGCGAGCGTGCGACCCAGGCCTCGAATTCGGACCGGTTCACGCGGGGTTCCACGGCTTGAGTTGACCGTCCTCCACCAGCTTGACCTGCTGCTCGACCGCTTCCAGACGCGAGCGGCAGAAGGCGAGCAACTGCGCCCCGCGCTTGTAGTTTTCGAGCAGGCGTTCGAGGGGCAACTGGCCGCCTTCCATGGCCGCGACGAGCCGGTCGAGTTCGGTCAGCGCGTGCTCGTAGCTTTCGGGCTCGGCCGATGCCGTGGACGGGTTTGAACGGGTTGACATTTCGGCACGTGAAACCGTGATTGTAGTCAGCCATCGCCCTTGAAATGGCCCGTGCGGGCACCACGACACAGGCTGCGCGGCCCTGTCACGCGTCTGCGACGTGCCGGACCCTCCAGACCCTCGACGCTACAATCCGCAGCCCGTCGAAGGGGTAGAGAAGTGCAACGTCGCATGCAGGTGCGCTGAGGCGCGATCAACAGATTCGGCGGTGGCCGCCTTGACAGGCAACTCGCCAGCAACCCGACGCCTCGCGGCGCGTTCGCTGGCTTCAACAGGAGACCCTGGGGTCATGGCGGACCTGAGCGACACCCTTCTTGCTCTCGAGCCCAGTCGCTCGCAAATCTCGGTATCTTCCTATTTCGACGCTGCCCTGTTCGAGCGCGAGATGGCGACCCTGTTTCGCCCCGCGCCGCGCTATGTCGGGCACGAACTCACGGTGCCCGAGCCGGGCGACCACCTGGCGCTGATGCAGGAAGGCGAAGGCCGGGCGCTGCTGCGAACGCCGTCGGGCATCGAGCTGATCTCCAACGTCTGCCGGCATCGCCAGGCCATCATGCTCAAGGGTCGCGGCAAAGTCAGTGGCAATGGCGGCAGCCACATCGTCTGCCCGCTGCACCGCTGGACCTACGACCTGAAGGGCTCGCTGGTCGGCGCCCCGCATTTCGCGCGCGACCCCTGCCTCGATCTGCGCAACTATCCGGTGCAGACCTGGAACGGGTTGGTGTTCGACGGCGGGCCCGGCAAGCACCGGGTTGCGAGCGACCTTGGCGCCATCGTCCCGGGAAGCGACCTCGACTTCGCCGGCCACGTTTACGGCGGCATGCAGATGCACGAGTGCGACTACAACTGGAAGACCTTCATCGAGGTCTACCTCGAGGACTATCACGTCGGACCGTTCCACCCGGGCCTCGGGCAGTTCGTCAGCTGCGACGACCTGCGCTGGGAGTTCGGGCCGCGCCACTCGGTGCAGACGGTGGGCGCGAACAACGAGCTCGCCAAGGCCGGCTCGCCCGCCTACCGGCGCTGGCACGACCAGCTGCTCGCGTTTCGCGACGGCCAGGCGCCGACCAAGGGCGCGATCTGGCTCACCTACTACCCTGGCGTGATGGTCGAGTGGTACCCGCACGTGCTCGTGGTCTCGACGCTGATCCCCAAGAGTCCGCGCAAGACGCTCAACCTCGTGGAGTTCTATTACCCCGAGGAAGTCGCCGCTTTCGAGCCCGAATTGGTCGCCGCGCAGCAGGCCGCTTACTGGGAAACCTGCGCCGAGGACGACGAGATCGCGCTGCGAATGGACGCCGGCCGGCATGCCCTGATGGAACGCGGGGACGACGAGGCCGGCCCGTATCAGAGCCCGATGGAAGACGGCATGCAGCACTTCCACGAGTGGTACCGGCGCGCCATGCTCCACAGTGCCTGAAGCGCTCGCGCCGCTGGAGCCCGCCGCGCCGTGGTTCGCGCGCGTATCGACCAGCGCGCTGATGGTGGCGGCGTCGTTTCTCTTCGCGAGCATGGGCGTGTGCGTCAAACTCGCATCGGCCCACTATGCGCCCGGCGAGCTCGTGCTGTACCGCAGCGCCATCGGCATGACCATGATGGCCGGGCTTGTGGCCTGGCAAGGCGGCCGGCTCGCGACCCCGATCCCGGCGATGCATTTCTGGCGCAGCCTGTCGGGTGTGATCTCGCTGTGCCTGTGGTTCTATTCGCTCGCCGCGCTGCCGCTGGCCACGGCGATGACGCTGAACTACACCTCGTCGGTCTGGATGGCGCTGTTCCTGATGGGCGGCGCATCGATGCTCGGCGGTGCGCGTATCGACGGCCGCCTGGTCGCGACCGTGCTGATCGGCTTCGCTGGCGTGGCGATGATCCTGCGCCCGACCATCGACGAGCAGCAGCTTTGGCACGGCCTGGCCGGGCTGCTGTCGGGAATGATCGCGGCCATCGCCTACCTGCAGGTGACCGCGCTCGGCCGCGCTGGCGAGCCCGAATTGCGCATCGTCTTTTACTTCTCGTTCGGCGGCGTCGTCGCCGGCGCGATGATCACGGTGTGGACCGGCTTTAGCGCACATTCGCTGCGCGGTGTCGCCCTCCTGCTCGGCATCGGCGTGCTGGCCACGGTCGCGCAGATGATGATGACGCGCGCGTATGCCAGTGGCAGTCCGCTCGTCAACGGCAGCCTGCAGTATCTCGGCATCGCTTTCTCGTTCGGCTACGGCGTGCTGCTGTTCGCCGACTGCATCACTTGGCTGGCGCTCGCGGGGATCGTGCTGATCGTCGTCGCCGGCCTGTTCGCGACCTTGCTGCGCAGTCGCGTCGCGCTACCCGATATCGCCCGATCGCCGCCGGAGACCGCTTGATGAGCACGCCCCTTTCCACCTTGACGAGTGCCGCCGAACTGGCTGCCGCGCTGGCCGGTCCGAACCCGCCGCTCGTGATCGAGACGAGTTTCGACCTCGGCGATGCCGATGCCGGCGTGCGGTGCTGGCGGGCCTCGCACCTGCCGGGCTCGATCTATCTGCACCTCGAGCGCGACCTGTCGGGGCCGAAGACCGGGGCGGACCGGCGCTTTCGCGGACGCCACCCGCTGCCCGAGCGCGCGGTCTTCGCTGCCACGCTGGCACGCGCCGGCGTTGCACCGGGACGATCGGTCGTCGCCCTAGACCGGCAAGGCGGCGTGTATGCGGCGCGGCTGTGGTGGATGCTGCGCTGGATGGGACATGCCGAGGTGGCGGTGCTCGACGGCGGCCTGGCGGCGTGGATCGCAGCGGGCGGAGCGACCACTGATGCGCCATCGACATCCGACAACTCGGAGGCCGCCGCCGCATCGCCACCCGCCGAATCGCTGCAGACCTTGCTGGACGCCGATCAGGTCGCCGCCGGACTGGGACGCCTGCGCGTCGTCGATGCGCGTGCGGCCGAACGATTTCGCGGCGATGTCGAACCACTCGATCCTGTGGCCGGCCATATCCCGGGCGCGCTGAACCGTTGCTTCAAGGACAACCTGGCCGGTGGCGGGCGCTTCAAACCCGCCGCCCTGCTCCGCGCCGAATTCGAAGCGCTGGTCGGCGGGCAGCCGGCCACCGAGGTCGTTCACCAGTGCGGCTCGGGTGTGACCGCCTGCCACAACCTGCTGGCGATGGAGCACGCCGGCTGGCACGGCTCGGCGCTCTATCCGGGGTCGTGGAGCGAATGGTCGTCCGACCCGGCGCGGCCGATCGCGCGCGGTTGAAGGACGGCCCGTCGCGGGAAGCCGGCGCCGCCGCGGCGCCTTTTGTTGACCCATCGCAAGGCGGCGCGTACCGTGCGCGGCAACACTGCACACTCCGATTCCCCGCAACCGTGAAGGAGAGGGTCATGTACCAACGCATCCTGGTTCCCACCGATGGTTCCGATATCACCGGCAAGGCGGTCGCGACCGGCATCGCCCTGGCCAAATCGCTCGGCGCGCAGTTGCTGACGATCAGCGTCAAGGAGCCTTTTCCCTACAGCGCGATCTCGGAGATGCAGCCCACGCCGCCGCAGGATTTTTACGATGCGCAGGAGCGCATCGCGGCGCAACGCGTGGCCGAGGTGGTCGCCGCATGTCAGTCCGCCGGCGTGCCTTGCGAAGCGCATACCGTCGAGGCGCTGCACCCCTGGGAAGCCATCATCGACCATGCCCAGCAGACGAATTGCGATCTGCTCGTGATGGCCTCGCACGGCCGGCGCGGGGTGACGGCCTTGCTGCTGGGCAGCGAGACCCAGAAGGTGCTGACCCACACCACCTTGCCGGTGCTGGTGGTGCGCTGACGGCCGGGCCAAGGTTACCGCGGCGGCGGGCCGTAGCCGCCGCCGCCCGGCGTCTCGATCACGAATACATCGCCGATGCCCATCTCGACCGAGCCGATGTGCTCCAGCATTTCGACGCTGCCGTCGGCACGTTCGATCCGGTTGATGCCGGGCGCGCCGTCGGCTCCGCCGGCCATGCCGAAGGCGCCGCGGACGCGTCCGTTGGACAGGATCGAGGCCGTCATCGGCTCGAGAAAGCGAACCTGCCTCACGCCGCCATCGCCGCCGCGAAATTGCCCGGCGCCGCCCGAGCCCGCCCGGATCGCATAGCTGTCCAGGCGCACCGGAAAGCGGAATTCGAGCACTTCCGGATCGGTGAGGCGCGAGTTGGTCATGTGGGTCTGCACGACGCTCGTGCCGTCGAATCCCGGACCGGCGCCGCTGCCGCCCGAGATCGTCTCGTAGTACTGCACGCGAGCATTGCCGAAGGTGAAATTGTTCATCGTGCACTGGCCAGCGGCCATCGCACCGAGCGCACCGTAGAGCGCATTCGTGATGCAGGTCGAGGTCTCGACATTGCCGGCGACGACCGAGGCGGGGTGGCGCGGGTTGAGCATCGAGCCCTCGGGAATGATCACGTGCAGTGGCTTCAGGCAGCCGGCATTGAGCGGGATATCGTCGTCCACCAGGGTACGAAAGACATACAGCACGGCGGCCATCGTGACCGCGGTCGGCGCATTGAAATTGTTCTGGAGCTGGGCCGAGCTGCCGCTGAAATCGATGACCGCGCTTCGCACCGCAGCGTCGACCCGGATCGCGACCTTAATCACCGCGCCGTTATCGAGCCCGAGGCTGAACTCACCGTCCTGAAGACGCGTGATGACGCGGCGCACCGACTCCTCGGCGTTGTCCTGCACATGGCCCATGTAGGCCTGCACCACGGCCAGGCCGTACTGGTCGACCATGCGCTGCAACTCCTGCGCGCCCTTGTTGTTGGCCGCGACTTGCGCGCGCAGGTCGGCCAGGTTTTGCTGCGGGTTGCGCGCCGGGTAGGCGCCGCTTTGCAACAGCTCGAGCATCACGGCCTCGCGCAGCGTGCCGCCGTCGACGAGCAGCACGTTGTCGATCTCGACGCCCTCTTCCTCGATGCGGGTCGAAAACGGCGGCATGGAGCCGGGTGTGATGCCACCGATATCGGCATGGTGGCCGCGCGAGGCGACGTAGAAAGTGGGCGTTGCCGAAGAGCCCTCACCCCGACCCTCTCCCGCGAGCGGGAGAGAAGCCGGACTTGCTCCCTCGCCCGCGCGCGTGAGAGGGCCGGTGTGAGGGTCGTCCGGCGAAGCCAGGTACACCGGCGTCACCACCGTCACGTCCGGCAGGTGCGTGCCCCCGTGGTACGGATCGTTCAGCACGAAGACATCGCCCGGCTTCATCGCCTTTGCATTGCGCTCGATCACGGTCTTGATCGACTCGCTCATCGAGCCGAGGTGCACCGGCATGTGCGGCGCGTTCGCGATCAAGTTGCCTTGCGCATCGAAGAGGGCGCACGAGAAATCGAGCCGCTCCTTGATATTGACCGAGTAGGCGGTGTTCTGCAGCTGCAGCCCCATCTGCTCGGCGATATTCATGAACAGGTTGTTGAAGACCTCGAGCAGCACCGGGTCGACCTGCGTGCCGATCGCTCGCTGCGCCTCGCGCGGCTGCACGCGTTCGAGCAGCAGGTGATCCCGCGCCGTGACGCGGGCGCGCCAGCCGGGCTCGACCACGGTTGTCGCATTGCGCTCGGCGATGATCGCCGGACCGTCGACGAAGTGCCCCGGCAGCGCGTCGTCGCGCTGCACCAGCGCCGCTTCCAGCCAGCGCCCGCCGCTGAACATCCGCACCGACTCGGTGACCGGCGCCGGTCCGGTCGGCTCGAGTCCCACGGGCACCTCGAGCGCCGGCTCGCCAGCCCCGATAGCCTCGACCGAAACAGCCTCGACGACCAGCTCGCGGCCCTGCATCAGGAATGAATAGCGCTGCCGGTACGAGTCCTCGAAGGCCTCCTCCATCCGTTCGACGGCGTCGTGGGCAACGACGATCGCCGAATCGGTTCCGGCATAGCGCAGGTGCACCCGCGGGTGCAGCGAGCTGCGACCTGCCGGCACACCCTGGCGCGCGAGTTCGGCGCCGGCCTCGCGCGACAGCGTGTCGATCCGGTCGCGCAACGCATCACCCGCCTGCGCAAGCGGCAGCTCGATCGCCGTTTCGCGCATCACGCTCTGGTCGGCGAGGCCCATGCCGTAGGCCGACAGCACGCCAGCCAGCGGGTGGATGAATACGCGTGACATTCCGAGCGCATCGGCAACGCGGCACGCATGTTGGCCGCCGGCACCGCCGAAGCACTGCAAGATATAGCGCGTCACGTCGTGACCTCGCGCGACCGAGATCTTCTTGATCGCATTCGCCATCGCGCCGACCGCGATATCGATGCAGCCCTCGGCGGTCTGTTCGGGCGAGCGCAGCACGCCGGTCGCCTGCGCGATGTCGCGCGCCAGTGCGGTGAATTTGTCGACTACCGTCTGGCGCGCGAGCGGCTGGTCGCCGTCCGGGCCGAAGAGGTTCGGAAAATGGTCTGGCTGTAGCTTGCCGACCATCACGTTGGCGTCGGTCACCGCGAGCGGCCCGCCACGTCGATAGCAAACCGGGCCGGGATTGGCACCCGCGCTGTGCGGCCCGACGCGCAGCCGCGCGCCGTCGAAGATGATGACCGAGCCGCCGCCCGCCGCCACGGTATGGATGTGCATCATCGGCGCGCGCATCCGCACCCCGGCGACGCGCGTCTCAAAGGCGCGCTCGAATTCGCCTGCGTAATGGCTGACGTCGGTCGAGGTGCCGCCCATGTCGAAGCCGATCACCTTGATCGGGCCGGCCGCGCCGGTGTCCAGCAGATCCTCACTCGCCATCTCGGCGGTGCGTACCATGCCGACGATGCCACCGGCCGGTCCGGAGAGGATGGCATCCTTGCCCTGGAACGCGGCCGCATCGGCCAGGCCGCCCGACGACTGCATGAAATACAGGGGAACGCCGGGCATCTGCGCGCCGATCTGCTCGACGTAGCGGCGCAGGATGGGCGAGAGATAGGCATCGACGACGGTCGTATCGCCCCGGCCGACGAATTTCATCAGCGGGCTGACGCGGTGCGATACGCTGACCTGCGTGAAGCCTGCCGCCACCGCGAGCGCGTGCGCCGCGGACTCGTGCGCGGTGTGGCGCCAGCCGTGCATGAAGACGATCGCGACGCTGCGCAGGCCATCGGCGAGCGCCTGCTCTAGATCGGTGCGCAACCGGTCCACATCGAGCGCCTGCACGACCGCGCCGTCCGCATCGACCCGCTCGTCGGCCTCGACGACGCGCGCATACAGCAGTTCCGGCAATACGATGTGGCGGTCGAACAGGCGCGGGCGTTCCTGGTAGCCGATGCGCAGCGCATCGGCAAAACCGCGCGTCACGACCAGCAGCGTCGGCTCGCCGCGTCGCTCGAGCAGCGCATTGGTCGCCACCGTGGTGCCCATCTTCACGCACTCCACCAGCTCGGGCGTGATCGGCGCATCGGCCGCGAGCTCGAGCAGATGGCGAATGCCGGCGACCGCCGCGTCGCGGTAGTGCCCGGGGTTGTCGGACAGCAGCTTGTGGGTGACGAGAATGCCGTCCGGGCGCCGGCCTACCACATCGGTGAACGTGCCGCCGCGGTCGATCCAGAACTGCCAGCGCGGGCCGACCGCCGGGGCGCCGGCGCTGTCGATGGTTTCGGTCTGCGGTTGCATCGCCCGATTGTTTCAGGGGCGCGGCGGCCCGGGCAACCGATCGAGGGCGGTGTTTCGGATGCGACACAACCGCCCCACCCTGGGCAACGCCCGATGACCCGCCAGGCCGGCACGGCCTATGCTCGCGTCCGCTATCGTTTCCCACATCATTGGAGTGACACGCATGAACCGGATCCGCCGCCTTCTCGCTACCGCTGCCCCGACGGCCCTCGCGCTTGCTCTCGCCGGCTTGGCCGCCAGCGCCTCGGCCCAGACCAAATGGGACCTGCCGTCGGCCTACCCCGCCACCAATTTCCACACCGAGAACCTGAGCCAGTTCGCGGCCGATGTCGACAAGGCCACAGCCGGCAAGCTGAAGATCACGGTGCACGCCAAAGCGTCGCTGTTCAAGGCGCCCGAAATCAAGCGCGCGGTCCAGGGCGGGCAGGCGCAACTGGGCGAGATCCTGCTCGTCAACTACCAGAACGAATGGCAGATCTTCGGTGCCGACGGCCTGCCCTTCCTGGCCGACAGCTACGACGCCGCGATGAAGCTCTACAAGGCGCAAAAACCGCTGCTCGACAAGAAGCTCGGCGAGCAGGGCATGGTGCTGCTCTATGCGGTGGCCTGGCCGCCGCAGGGCATTTATTCGAAGAAGCCGCTCGCTTCGGCGGCCGACCTCAAGGGCATCAAGTGGCGCGCCTACAGCCCGGCCACATCGCGAATCGCCGAGCTGGTGGGGGCGCAGCCGGTCACGGTGCAGGCGGCCGAGGTGAGCCAGGCCTTCGCCACCGGTGTCACCGAAAGCATGATGAGCTCGGGCTCGACCGGCTGGGACAGCAAGCTCTACGAACACGTGAAGTACTGGTACGACACCCAGGCCTGGCTGCCGAAGAATGCGCTGATCATGAACAAGGCCGCCT
>JBDSEG010000298.1:0-26496 GCA_039920165.1 Burkholderiaceae bacterium | reverse complement strand
TCGCGCGTGACGCCCTGGTCGGCCACCTTGCGGCCGAAGGCGACCCGGCTGAGCGCACGCCTGCACATCATCTCGAGCGCGCGCTCGGCCCGGCCGACCAGGCGCATGCAGTGGTGGATGCGGCCCGGCCCGAGCCGGCCCTGCGCGATCTCGAAGCCGCGGCCCTCGCCGAGCAGGATGTTGGAAGCGGGCACCCGCACATTCTCGAACAGCACCTCGGCGTGACCGTGCGGCGCATCGTCGTAGCCGAACACCGGCAGGTGGCGCAGCACCTTCACGCCAGGGGTATCGAGCGGCACCAGGATCATCGACTGCTGCTGGTGCCGATTGGCGTGGTCGGGATCGGACTTGCCCATCACGATCAGGATCTTGCAGCGCGGATCGTTCGCGCCCGAAGTCCACCATTTGCGGCCGTTGACGATGTAATCCTCGCCCTCCCTTTCAATACGCGCCTCGATGTTTGTCGCATCGCTCGACGCGACGTCGGGCTCGGTCATCGCGAAGGCCGAGCGGATCGCGCCTTCGAGCAGCGGTTCGAGCCACTGCTGGTGGTGCTCCGGCGAGCCGTAGCGCACCAGCGTTTCCATGTTGCCCGTATCGGGCGCCGAGCAGTTGAAGGGCTCGGAGCCGATGTGCGAGCGGCCCATGATCTCGGCCAGCGGCGCATATTCGAGGTTGGTCAGTCCCGCGCCGTATTTCGACTCGGGCAGGAAGAGATTCCACAGCCCAGCCGCGCGCGCCTTGCGCTTGAGCTCCTCGACAACGGGCGCCGGCTGCCACGGATTGCCCGAGGCGCGCGCGGCATCCATCTGCTGCTCGAACACCGGCTCGGCCGGAACGATGTGCTCGTCCATGAAGGCGGCGACGCGCTGCTGCAGGGCGATGACTTTGGGAGAGTGGGAGAAGTCCATGGCGAGCCTTGATCAGTGGAGGAACGTACCGGCATAGAAATTTCTGCGCGCAAACCGAAGTAAATTCGTTTGATTTCGTTCTTGTCTTCTTCGCGTGCTTCGCGCCCTTTGCGCCTATGCGTCGAGGAACTCCTCACCCAAAACACCTCACGCCCCCAACCGCTGCGCCAGCGCCCATGCCTGCTCGGCGAGCGGACGGGCGCGGGCACCGGCGGACAGCGCCTGTGCGTTCGATGCGTTGCCCTGCTCGGCGCGCTTGGCGATGCCTTGCAGGATACTGGCGAGGCGGAACATGTTGAAGACGAGGTAGAAATCCCAGTCGGCGGCCGATACCGACGCGGCGCGGCCGGTGCGCTGCAGGTAGGTTCGAACATAGTCCGATTCGACCGGGATGCCCAGCGTCGGCAGGTCGATATCGCCAAGGCCGCGCGAGCCCTCGCCATGCATCCGCCATGTCATGCAGTGGTAGGCGAAATCGACCAGCGGGTGGCCGAGCGTCGACAGTTCCCAGTCGAGAACCGCCAGGATGCGAGGTTCGGTCGGGTGGAAGATGACGTTGTCCAGGCGGTAGTCACCGTGCACGATGGCGGTCTCGTCGCCGGCCGGGATGCGTTGCGGCAGCCAGTCCATCAGCGCGTCCGCGGCAGCAATCTGCTGCGTCTGCGCAGCGCGGTACTGCGTGCTCCAGCGCGCGACCTGGCGCTCGATGTAGTTGCCCGGCTTGCCGTAATTTGCCAGGCCGACGGCCGCCGGATCGACCCGGTGCAGCGCCGCGATCACGCGGTTGAGCTCGTCGTAGATCGCCGAGCGCTCGGTGCGCGTCAGTCCCGGCAGCGCCGGATCCCACAGTACCCGGCCGTCGACGCAGTCCATGACATAAAACATGGTGCCGATGACCTGCGGGTCTTCGCACAGCGCATAGGCCCGCGCGACCGGCACCTCGCTGCCGGCGAGCGCGCTGATGACGCGGAATTCGCGGTCCACAGCATGCGCCGACGGCAGCAGCACGCCGGGCGGCTTGCGGCGCAGCACATAAGACTTGCCGCCGGCCGTGAGCTTGAAGGTCGGGTTCGACTGGCCGCCCTTGAACTGCTCGACCTGCAGGTTGCCCGCAAAGCCGTCGACCTCGTCGCGCATGAAGGCGGCGAGCCGTTCGACGTCGAAAGCATGTTGCGGCGCGACCGGCTTGGTGCCGGTGAACTGGTCCAGGTTCTCGGTGCTCATGGCGCGCTCGATCTCAGTTGAATGTCTTGCCTTCCTCGGCCAGCCGCGCCAGCAGCGGCGCCGGGGTCCAGAACGCCTGGTCCGCGCCGGGTTCAGCGGCGATGCGACGCAAGGCGCGCGCGACGTTCGCCAGGCCTACCTGATCGGCATACAGCATCGGCCCGCCGCGCCGGGCCGGAAAGCCGTAGCCGTTGAGATAGACGATATCGATGTCCGATGCACGCTGGGCGATGCCTTCGTCGAGGATGCGCGCGCCTTCGTTGACCATCGCATAGATGCAGCGCTCGACGATCTCGGCCTCGCTGAAGCGGCGCGGCGCGGTCACTCCCTTGTCGGCGCGGTAGGCGCAGAGCATGTCCTCGACGACCGGGTCGACGAGCGGTTCGCGCTTGCCCGCCTCGTATCGGTACCAGCCCGCGCCGGTCTTCTGTCCGAAGCGCCCGGCCTCGCACAGCTTGTCGGCGAAGACGCCGAAATCCTTGTCTGGCTCGGCCGCGGCGCGTCGCTTGCGCCCGGCCCAGCCGATATCCAGGCCGGCCAGATCGCCGACCCGGAAGATGCCCATCGCGAAGCCGAACTTCTGCAGCGCGGCGTCGATCTGCTGCGGGCTAGCGCCGCGGTTGAGCACATCGTTCGCGGCCATGCCGTAGCGCGCGAGGATGCGGTTGCCGATGAAGCCGTCGCAGACTCCCGAGACGACCGCGATCTTCTTGATCCGCTTGGCCAGCGCCATCGAGGTGGCCAGCACGTCGGGCGCGGTCTGCGCGCCGCGAACCACTTCGAGCAGCCGCATCACGTTGGCCGGGCTGAAGAAGTGCAGGCCGATCACATCCTGCGGCCGCTTCGTGAAGGCGGCGATCGCATCCAGGTCGAGCGCCGAGGTGTTGGACGCGAGGATGGCGCCCGGCTTCATCACCGCGTCGAGCGCGCCGAAGACCTGCTGCTTCACTTCCATGCTCTCGAATACGGCCTCGATCGCGAGGTCGACATCGGCGAGCGCATCGTAGGTCAGGGTCGGCGTGATGAGCGCCATGCGCTCGTCGAGCTTGGCCTGCGTCAGCTTGCCCTTCTTCAGCGAGCCTTCGTAGTTCTTGCGGATCGTCGCCAGGCCCTTGTCGAGCGCCTCCTGCTTCGTTTCGAGCACGGCAACCGGGATGCCGGCGTTCGCCAGGCTCATCGCGATGCCGCCGCCCATGGTGCCGGCGCCGATCACGCCGATCTTGTTCAACGGCCGCGCCGTCGTTCCTTCGGGCACAACGATCTTGGCCGCTGCGCGTTCCGCCGCGAAGACATGGCGCAGGGCACGCGATTCGGGCGTCGTCATCAGCCCGAGAAAAAGCTCGCGCTCGTGGGCGAGGCCGGCATCAAAAGGCTTGCTCACCGATGCGGCGACTGCGTCAACGCATTTGAGCGGCGCCGGATACCCCTTCGCCATCGCACCAACGGTATTGCGTGCGAACGCCAGGAAGGCGGCCGGGCTCGGGTGCTGCACGTTCAGGTCGCGCGCACGCTTGAGCGGCCGGCCCTCGGCCACGACCTTCTGCGCGAAGGCGATCGCTTCGGTCAGCAGATCGCCGCCGGCCAGCACATCGACGAGGGGCGTGCCTTCGAATTTGGAGGCGGCGACCGGGTCGCCCGAGACGATCATGTTCAGCGCCGGTTCCAGGCCTATCAGGCGCGGCAACCGCTGGGTTCCGCCGGCGCCGGGCAGGAGGCCGAGCTTGACTTCGGGCAGGCCGAGTTGCGCAGTCGGATTCGCGATGCGGAAGTGGCAGCCCATCGCGAGTTCGAGCCCGCCACCGAGCGCCATGCCGGCGATCGCAGCGACGACCGGCTTGGTCGAATTTTCCAGCGCCTCGATCACCGTGCCGAGGATGGGCGGCCGGGCCGAGAGCGGGGTGCCGAACTCGCGCACGTCGGCACCGCCCGAGAAGGCGCGTTCGCTACCGGTCAGCACGATCGCCGTGATCGCGGCGTCCGCGAGGGCTCGGTCGAGATCGGCCACGATGGCGCTGCGCAGCGCCGAGCCCAGGCCGTTCACCGGCGGGTTGTCCATCCGGATCACGGCAACGGGGCCGTGGGCTTCGTAACGGGTCGCTGGGTTCATGGCGCTGTCTCCTTCAGTGCTTCGGATTACGATCATTCACCGATCGGCCGCCGGCCGCCACCCGAGGATCACCCATGAGTTCATCCCCGCCAACCCACCCCGCCGCGGCCCCGGAAGGGGTCCGATTTGGCAGCGGTCAGGCGGTGCATCGTATCGAAGACCCCGCGCTGCTGACCGGCCAGGGCCGCTTCACCGACAACGTCGTGGTCGAGGGGCAGACCTACCTCGCCTTCGTGCGCTCGCCGTATGCGCACGCCCGCATTATCGGCGTCGATACCGAAGCGGCGCGCGCGATGCCCGGCGTGCTCGCGGTCCATACCGGCGCCGAACTCGCCGCGGCCGGCGTGAAGCCGATACCGACCAATCCGATGTTCAAGCGAGCCGACGGCAAGAGCACGGTCTCGCCGCCGCGCCGCGCCCTGGCGCACGAGCGGGTGCGCTTCGTCGGCGAGGCGGTAGCGGCCGTCGTCGCCTCGACGCGAACCCAGGCGCGCGACGCCGCCGAAGCGGTTCAGGTCGATTACGAAGACCTGCCGGCGGTCGTCGACGTACAGGGCGCGACGGCACCCGGTGCCCCGGTGCTCGCGCCCGATGCGCCCGACAACATCGCGGCCGAGATGCGCTACGGCAGCGCCGCCGCGACGCAGGCGGCCTTCGACGCAGCGACGCATCGCATCGCGCTCGATATCGTGAACCAGCGCCTCGCGCCGAGCCCGATGGAGCCGCGCAGCATCCTCGCCGCGCTCGACGCCACGAGCGGGCGGCTGACAGTGCGCATCAGCAGCCAGATGCCCAGCGGCGCGCGGGACTCGCTGTGCGCCGCCATCCCCGGCCTGACGCAGGACAAGGTGCGCGTGGTGGTCGGCGATGTCGGCGGCGGCTTCGGCATGAAGGGCGGCATCCACCCCGAGGACATCGCGGTCGCCTACGCCGCGTTGCAACTCGGCCGGCCGGTGCGCTGGCAGGCCGACCGCGGCGAGGATTTCGTATCGGCGGTGCACGGGCGCGACCAGACCAGCCACGCCGAACTCGCGCTCGATGCCGGCGGCAAGGTGCTCGCGCTGCGCGTGCGCACTTTCGCCAACGTCGGCGCGTACGCGACCGGGGCTGGCGTCGTGATTCCACTGCTCGTCGGGCCATGGGTCTCGACCAGCATCTACGACATCCGCACGGTCGACCTGCACCTGAGCGTGGTGCTGACGAACGCCGCGCCGACCGGCGCCTACCGCGGCGCCGGCCGGCCCGAGGCGATCTACCTCATCGAGCGGCTGTTCGATGCGGCCGCGCGCGAGATAAAGCTCGACCCGGCCGAGCTGCGCCGGCGCAACCTGATTCGGCCCGAGCAGATGCCCTATACCAACCCGCTCGGTCAGATCTACGACAGCGGGCGCTTCGAGCAGATCCTCGACCAGGGCCTGGCGCTGGCCGACTGGAACGGCTTTGCGGCGCGGCGCGCCGAGAGCGCGCAGCGCGGGCGCCTGCGCGGGCGCGGCATCGCGACCTTTCTCGAATGGACCAGCGGCAACTCGTTCGAGGAGACCGTCAACATCACGGTCTCGTCGGACGGCATGATCGACATCTTCACCGCGACGCAGGCGATGGGCCAGGGTATCGCGACGAGCTATGTGCAGCTCGCGGTCGACGTGTTCGGCGTCGCGCCCGAGAACATCCGCATCTCGCAAGGCGATACCGACCGCGGCAGCGGCTTCGGCAGCGCCGGCTCGCGCTCGCTCTTCACGGCCGGCTCGGCATTGCAGGAGGGTTCGCACAAAACGGTCGCGCTCGGCAAGACGCTGGCCGCCGATGCGCTCGAAGCCGCGCCGGCCGATATCGAGTACCGCGCCGGGCGCTACGGCGTGGTCGGCACCGATCTGTCGATCGGCCTGTTCGAGCTGGCGGGCCGGCAACCCACCACGACCATCGTCGTCGACTCGACCACCACCGTCGCCGGGCCGAGCTGGCCGAACGGCTGCCATGTGTGCGAGGTCGAGATCGACCGCGCGACCGGCCACGTCGAGGTCGTTTCCTATCACTCGGTGAACGATATCGGCCGCGTCGTCAGCCCCACCATCGTCGCCGGGCAGATCGACGGCGGCGTGGTGCAGGGACTCGGCCAGGCGCTGTGCGAAGAGGTCGTCTACGACCCCGCGAGCGGCCAGTTGCAGACCGGCAGCTTCATGGACTATGCGATGCCGCGCGCGGATATTTGCCCGACGCTCGTGACCCGCTTCGATCAGTCCGTGCCTTGCCTGACCAACCCGCTCGGCGCCAAGGGCGTCGGCGAGCTCGGAACGATCGGCGCGACACCGGCGCTGGTGAATGCGGTGGTCGACGCGCTGGCCGAGGCCGGTCTCGGCCGCGCCGCCGAGCGAATCCGCATGCCGATCACCTCGCAGCGGGTCTGGGACGCGCTTGCCGGCCGTTTCTGACCTTTGCTGCGATGCCGATCTGCGCGCGCAGATAGCGGCACGGTTGGCGGCCTTCGAGGTGCGTGGCATCCGCGAGCACGCGCAACACCATGCCGCGGTGGCGGTCGCGATCGCCGAGGAAGGGACCGGCGCAGACCTCGACGGCCTGCCGCGCCCGGCCGGGTGGAGCGAGCGCGCGGCGCTGATCCTGACGCGCCGCGCCGCCCACCTGCGGTCTCATGCCGGCCAGTGGGCGCTGCCGGGCGGGCGCATCGACGAGGGTGAGACGCCCGAGATCGCGGCGCTGCGCGAGCTGGCGGAGGAGGTCGGCCTCGCCCTCGGCCCGGACGCCGTGCTCGGCCGGCTGGACGACTACAGCACGCGCTCGGGCTTCGTCATCACGCCGGTCGTGGTGTGGGGCGGCGCGGCGCGCGCGCTGCTCCCCAATCCAGGCGAAGTGGCGAGCATCCACCGCATCCCGGCGCAGGAGTTCCTGCGCGCCGACGCGCCGCTGCTCGATGCCGGCGATCCACTGCGCGCCGATGCGCCGCCGGTCCTGCGAATGCCGGTCGGCAACTCGTGGATCGCGGCGCCCACCGCGGCGGTGCTGTACCAGTTCCGCGAGCTGTGCCTGCTCGGCCGGGCAACCCGGGTCGCGCACTTCGATCAGCCGCGCTTCGCCTGGAACTAGCCGCGATAGTTCGACAATGCGCGCCTGAAGGAGCCGCCCCGTGAAGCTGAATGTGCCCATCGTGATTGTCGATGAACTGTCTGAATCGGAGGTCAGGTCGCATGCCATGCTCGACCTCGCCAGCGGCGAGATCCGCGAGGTCGAGTACGAGGGCTATGACGTCGCCGCGCTCGGCCCGCCGGCTGCCGATGCCACCTACGAATTCAGTTCCGGGCTTCTGGCGCACGCCGGCAAGGAGGTCGAGTTCCGGGTCGAGGCCGATGCCCAGTCGGGCACCTATTCGATTACCGCGAACGAGTTGCTCGAACTCAAGAAGCGCGCGGCCCGACTGTTCGGGGAAATCGGCTAGCGGCCGTTCGCGAACGCTGAATCGGCCGGCCCCGTCCTACAGCGGATCGCGGCGGACGGGCACGGCAGCGTCCGGCTGTCCGACGTGACGCGCGGGGCGGTACGCGCAGACTGGAACCTCGAAAGTTCCCGCAGGAGAATTCCATGACCGCCGTCCATCGCACGACTCCCAGCCGTTCCACACCGCGCATTCGCGGCATCGCCTTCTGCGGGCTCGGCGCCTTGCTGTTCGCCGGTAGCGCGCTGGCCGAAACGCCGCAACAGGCCTACCAGCGCGAGCGCGCGGTGTGCCTCTCCGGCCAGAGTTCGCAGGACCGTGCGACCTGTCTGAAAGAAGCGAGTGCCGCCCTCGTCGAGGCGCGCCGCGGCGGACTCACGCCGGCGAGCGGCGCCGACGCGGAACGCTGCAATGCACTCGCCGGCGTCGAACGCGCGGCCTGTGTCGCCCGCATGAATGGTGCCGGCAAGGTGAGCGGCAGTGTAGAAGGCGGCGGCGTGCTGCGCGAGTTGACGGTCCGCGAAGTCATGCCACCGGGCTCCACGCCGCAGCAAAACGTGAGCCCGGCGCCGCGCCGATAGCCGTACCGGCGCATGCTGGAAAACCTGCCAGACGCTTTTGGCCATGCCCTGCGTGACCAGCGGGCCGGGCTGGACCGCATCGCGTTTCACAAGGTCGATCTGCGCGGGGGTGCCGGCGCGATCATGGTGTCCAGTCTGGCGTTCGCCGACCATGCGCCGATCCCCGAAAAATATAGCGCCGACGGCGAGGGCATGTCACCCCCGCTCGCGTGGAGCGGTTTTCCGGCCGCAAGCGCCGCGCTGTTGCTGATCGTCGAAGACGCCGATTCGCCCACCCCGCAGCCGCTCGTTAACGCCATCGTGGTCAATCTCACCATCGACGCTCCGTCCGTCGCCGAGGGCGCATTGCCGAGCGCCGACCATGAAGGTGCAGGCCTGCGGATGGGGCTGAACTCCCTGCTCCAGTCGGCCTGGCTTCCGCTCGATCCGCCGCCCGGTCACGGTGTGCACCGCTACGCCTTTCAAGTCTTCGCACTCGAGACCGCCGTCGAATTCGATGCGCGCCCCGGACGCGAGGCGGTGCTGGACGCGATCGCCGCGCACGGCCTGGCGAGCGGCTGCCTGATCGGCACGTATGTGCGCCCCGATACGTCGGTGCCGTATGAAGACGCAGTGCTGCAGCCGGCGGGAGCCACGCTCGCCACATGACTTTGAGCGACACTGCGGGTCCGCTTCCAACGCAGGATTCGACATGGCCACCAAAGCTCACTTTCACTGGGACGATCCGCTCTTGCTCGACCAGCAGTTGAGCGGCGACGAGCGTCAGGTTCGCGATGCGGCGCGCGACTATTCGCAGGGGCGACTCGCGCCACGCGTTCTCGATGCATTTCGCAACCAGCAGACCGACCCGGCGATCTTTCGCGAGATGGGTGAACTCGGGCTGCTCGGCCCGACCATCCCCGAAGCCTATGGCGGCTCGGGGCTGAACTACGTCTGCTACGGCCTGGTCGCGCGCGAGGTCGAGCGGGTTGACTCGGGCTACCGCTCGATGATGAGCGTGCAGAGTTCGCTCGTCATGGTGCCGATCTTCGAATTCGGCAACGAGGCGACCAAGCAGAAATATCTGCCCAAGCTCGCCACCGGCGAGTGGATCGGCTGCTTCGGCCTGACCGAACCCGACCACGGCTCCGACCCCGGCAGCATGGTCACGCGGGCGCGTGCCGTGCCAGGTGGATACAGCCTGTCGGGTGCCAAGATGTGGATCAGCAACAGCCCGATCGCCGATGTCTTCGTGGTGTGGGCGAAGGACGATGGCGGCGCCATCCGCGGCTTCGTGCTCGACAAGGGCGCCAAGGGTCTGTCGGCACCGGTCGTGCACGGCAAGGTCGGGCTGCGCGCATCGATCACCGGCGAAATCGTGATGGACGGGGTGTTCTGCCCGGAAGAGAACGCCTTCCCCGAGGTGCGCGGCCTCAAGGGGCCGTTCACCTGCCTGAACAGCGCCCGCTACGGCATCGCCTGGGGTGCGCTCGGCGCGGCCGAGGACTGCTGGCATCGCTCGCGCCAGTACACGCTCGACCGCAAGCAGTTCGGCCGGCCGCTCGCCGCCAATCAGTTGATCCAGAAGAAGCTGGCCGACATGCAGACCGAGATCACGCTCGGCCTGCAAGGCTGCCTGCGCCTCGGGCGCATGAAGGACGAAGGCACGGCGGCGGTCGAGATCACCTCGATCGTGAAGCGCAACTCGTGCGGCAAGGCGCTCGATATCGCCCGCCTGGCGCGCGACATGATGGGCGGCAACGGCATCAGCGACGAGTTCGGCGTGGCGCGCCACTTGGTCAACCTCGAGGTCGTCAATACCTACGAAGGCACGCACGACGTGCATGCGCTCATCCTCGGCCGCGCTATCACCGGTATCTCGGCGTTTTCAAACTGAGGAGCCTGTCGGGCGCCTAGCTGTAGGACGATTCCCGCAGCACGTTGCGAGCTAGCGCCATGGCGCTAGCCCGGGCGCAGCGCCAGACTCAGATGTCGAGGCGCTTGCCTGACTCAACAGTGCTGAAGGTCGACGACTGGCGACGAGAATTGGCTTGTCGTGGATGATCCGTCGCGGTCCGTACAGAGGCCAGCAGTCCCCATGCAGCCCCTCAAAACCTACATCGTCGAAGACAGCCCGGTCATCCGAGAAAACCTGATCGCCGCGCTGGAGGAACTGGTGCCGCTGCAGGTGGTCGGGACGGCCGAAGACGAAGCGACTGCGGTGCGCTGGCTCGCCGATTCGCAAAGCGTGTGCGATCTGCTGATCGTCGATATCTTCCTCAAAGGCGGCTCGGGCCTCGGCGTGCTGAGCGCAACTTCGGCATTGCGCAACCCGATGAAGCGCGTCGTGCTGAGCAACTACGCCACGCCCGACATGCGGCGTAAATGCCGCGAACTCGGGGCGGATCGGGTGTTCGACAAGTCCAATGAGATCGATGCGCTGATCCAGTACTGCAGCCGACTCGCTTCGGGCGACAGCGGCTACAGCGCGCTCGGCGCGTTGACATGAGGCAACCGCAGGCTGCCAAGGGCGGGTTATTGAATCAGTCCGTTCTTCAACGCGTAGTAGGTCAGGTCGCTATTGGACTCGAGCTTCATCTTCTCCATCACGCGCGTCCGGTAGGTACTGACCGTCTTGACGCTGAGCGACATGCTGTCGGCCATGTGACCGATCGTCTCACCCTTGGCCAGGCGCAGGAAAACCTGGAATTCGCGCTCGGACAGCTGCTCGTGGGCCGGCTTGTCGCCCCCGCCGCCCAGTCCGTCGGCCAGCAGTTCGGCCACCCCCGCGGTGATGTACTTGCGTCCGCGGTACACGGTACGGATCGCCTTCACGATCTCCTCCGGGTCGCAGTCCTTGTTCAAATAGCCGCTCGCGCCCTGGCGCAGCAGCGTCGTCGCGTAGTGCTCCTCGGGAAAACCGCTCAGGATCAGGACCGGCAGGTCGGGCGCGCGCGCTCGGATCGCCGCCAGCGCGTCCACGCCGCTCTGGTCGGGCATCGAGATGTCCATCAGGATGACGTCGACCTCGCCCTTGCGAACGATGTCGAGCGCCTCGCGCCCGGTCGCCGCCTCGGCCACCACCGTCAAGTCGACCTGGTCCGAGAAGTACTGGCGCAGCCCCGCCCGCACGATGGCGTGGTCGTCGATGATGGCGATGCGGATCATGGTCGTCGGCCCTTCACGATAAGTGCAGGATCGCAGTTTAGAGGCAAGCGATGGGCTGGAACCTGATCGGCCGCCTGCAACGCGGCGGGTTTGCGTTCCCGCTGGCCGCGCTGGCCGCGCTGGCCCTGTTCGTGATCAGCGAAACCGCGTACCGGGAGTCGTCGACGGCGCTCGACAAACTCGGCGAGATGGGCGCCGCGAGCCAGAATATCCAGGTTCTGTGGCGCAGCCTGCTCGATGCAGAAACCGGCCAACGTGGCTACCTGTTGACCGGCCGCAAGGAATATCTGGAGCCTTACAGCGCTGCGCAGCAGCAGGTCGACGGCGCCTTGCTGCAACTCGCCCAGCACCACGCGCTGGACGCATCGGCGCGCCCGGTGCTCGACGAAATGAAGGGCCTGTCGACGCAAAAGCTGTCCGAACTCGCGACCGGCATCTCGCTCTACGATGCAGGCCGCACCGACGCCTGGCGCGAATTGCTCATGACCAATATCGGACAAGAGAAGATGGACGCGATCCGAGCTGCCGCCCAGCGCCTGCTCGATATCGAATCGGTCAGCATCGAGGCCGGGCGCAGCGGTGTCTATCGAACGCTCATGCTGAACCGGGTCGGCGTGATCGCGATGACGGCGATCAGCCTGCTCGCTTTGTTCATGTACCTGCGCCAGACCCGTGCGCTGGAAACTCAGCGCATCACGCAGCAACGCGCTTTGCAGGCCGAGCGCGACTTTCTCGAGGCCGAGGTCGACCGCCGTACCGAGCAGCTGACCGAACTCGCGCGCCACCTGCAGACCGCGCGCGAAGACGAGCGCAACCGTCTCGCGCGCGACCTGCACGACGAACTCGGCGCCCTTCTCACAGCGGCCAAGCTCGATGTGGCGCGGCTCAAATCGCGCCTGGGACTGCTTACCCCCGAGGCGACCGACCGGCTGACGCACCTGAACGAGACGCTGAACAGCGGCATCGCGCTCAAGCGCCGCATCATCGAGGATCTGCGGCCGTCGTCACTCAGCAACCTCGGCCTGGTCGCCGCGCTCGAGATCCTTACGCGTGAATTTTCCGAGCGCTCCAGCATCGAGGTGAAATGCACGCTGGGGGTGGTCCGGCTCAAACCCTCGGCCGAACTGATGGTGTACCGGCTGGTGCAGGAGGCGCTCACCAACATCGCCAAATATGCCAGCGCGAAGCACGTCGAAGTCATCCTCGCGACGCGCGATCAACGCGTCACGATCACCGTGACCGACGATGGCATCGGCTTCGATCCGCTGACGCGCTCGGCGGGCCACGGTCTGCTCGGGATGCGCTACAGGGTCGAGTCCGAAGGCGGCCGGATGGTTCTCAGCTCCAGCGCGGGGGAAGGCACCCGGCTCGAAGCGACCTTGCCGCAGCACACCCCCGAGAGCCACGCCGCCACCGCATCGATGCCCCGGACCGCCGGTTCGACGTCGGCCTGAAGGGATTGGGCGGACGTCACCGGGCGCCGTCAACCGCCGGATGAAATGGCGCGGCAGCGCGACCCGAGATGCCGGCCTGCGTTTGGCAGGGGCCCCGAGCTATCGCCGCGACGACAATGAAGGCCACGCAGCTGCCCAACCCCCTGCGGGAAGCCGGCCTACCAGAACCACGCGCGCTGGGACAGCGACATGCAGCAGCTGGCGCAGGCGCTGCAGCCGCTCGTGGCAGCGGCGTCCTTGGCAATTCTTTCGTCCACCCCCCGGCAAGCGCACCGATTCCGCCGCCGCCACCGGCGCGCGCACCGGACGAGCACGCTGTTACATCGCCCACGCGCCCCACGCGAGGCGGCGGCGCAGGCGCGCCGCATTGCCGTCGAGCAGGTCGATCAGCGGCTGCGCGACGAACAGGGGCAGGTGCAGGCCGAGGCGGCGAGCCAGGCCCGGGCCGCCATATCGCGCGCCGCGCCGCCGACGCCGCCGACGCCGAGCGCCGGGCTGCCGCGCAACGCAGTGCCGATTCAGCGCGCGCGCAGGAGCAGGCGCGGCTGGCGCGCGAAGCAGCCATGTCTGGCGCGAGGCCTATTCCGGCGATGTGGCCTGTGTGCCGCGGGGTTCGCGCAGCCGGGCTGCCGCCGATAACGCCAACGCGGTAGAGGGGATCGCGCTGACTCAGGCGGCCTTCTTCCTGGCCGCGGTTTTCCGGACCGCGGTCTTCTTCGCTGCGACCTTCTTCGCGGGCATCTTGGCGGCAGTCGGCGCGGGCGGCGCCGGATCGGCGGGCGGCGTCGGCGCGGCGCCCTTGGCAGCGGCGGTCTTGCCGGGAGGGCGCGGCGCGCGCGGCTCGAATTCGAAGCCGACCTTGCCCTCCTTCCTGTCGAAGGCCAGGCGCGCCTTGAACTTGCGCCGGGTCTTGTTGGACACGAAGCTCTCCAGCAGGTCGGTCTTGCCGGAGGCGAGCAGCTTTTCCATTTGCTCGCGCGCCACCGGTTGCTGCAGGATGATCTTGCCGCTCTTGAAGTCGCAGACGACGTTCACGCCGACCGCGTGCTCGCAGACATAGCTCGCGCCGTGCTCGAACACCCGGCCCTGGTCCTTCGGGCAGGGACCGAGGCTTTGCTGCGCCGAGAAGTCGATCGGCTCGCCGGACTCGCCGGCATTGCGCGCGTCCTCGCCGAAATCGAATTCGAGCTTCCAGTTCTTGATCTCGTCGTCGTACGCAAGCCGGATCTCGGCCGTGAACGGCCAGCCCGCCTTGGAGCGAAATCCTTCCAGTGGGCCGATCTTCTTGTCGGCAAGGAAGCGCTCGACCTCGTCGAGTTCGAACGCGCGCCCGCCGGGGATCTTGCTGATCGAGAAGCCGCAGCCTTCACCGCCTTCGGCCGCGCCGGTACAGGCATAGCGGCGGTAGTTCTCCTTCACCACCCCGCCGCAGTTCGGGCACGGCGTCTGCAGCGTGGCGTAGTCGCCGGGGATCGTGTCGCGGTCGTATTCCTTCGCCTTCTTAACGATGCGCTCGGCCATGCGCGCGATCTCGGCCATGAAGGTCTCGCGCTCGAGCTTGCCCTTTTCCATTTCCGAGAGCTGGAATTCCCAGTTGCCGGTCAGTTCGGGCTTGGTCAGGTCTTCGACCCCGAGGCCGCGCAGCAGCGTCATGAGCTGGAACGCCTTCGCGCCCGGCACCAGTTCGCGGCCCTCGCGGTGGATGTACTTCTCGTAGATCAGGCCCTCGATGATCGCGGCGCGCGTGGCCGGCGTTCCCAGGCCCTTTTCCTGCATCGCCTCGCGCAGATCGTCGTCGTCGATCAGCTTGCCGGCACCTTCCATCGCCGAGAGCAGCGTCGCCTCGGTATAGCGCGCCGGCGGCTTGGTCTTTTGCGCCAGCACGTCGACGCTTTCGGTACGCACCACCTCGCCCTTTGCTACTGCCACCAGGTTGGCATCGGCCTCCTGCGCCTCGCGCCCGTAGACCGCGAGCCAGCCCGGCTTGACCATCACCTTCCCGTTGGTCTGGAAGCGGTGTTCCAGATCTGCGGCCTTGACGGTCGAGATGCGCGTCGTGACCATGAATTCGGCCGCCGGGAAGAACACCGCCATGAAGCGCTTGACGACCATGTCGTAGAGCTTGGCCTCGATCTCCGACAGGCTGCGCGGCGCCTGCAGCGTCGGGATGATGGCGAAGTGGTCCGAAACCTTGGCGTTGTCGAAGATCTTCTTGTTCGGCTTGACGTAGCCTTCCTTGATTGCGGTGCGCGCGTGCACCGCCAGCGCGCGAAGGTTCACGAGGGAACCGCTCGCGGTTCCGGGGCCTGGCAGGTCCTCGGTCGAGATCATCTTCATCGTCTGCTTGACGACGTCGACATAGTCCTCGGGCAGGTGCTTGCTGTCGGTCCGCGGGTAGGTGAGGACCTTGTGCTTCTCGTACAGCGCCTGCGCGATCGAAAGCGTGGTCTTGGCCGAGAAGCCGAGGCGTGAATTGGCCTCGCGCTGCAGCGTCGTCAGGTCGTACAGGCCCGGCGAGCTCTGGCTGCTCGGCTTGGCTTCTTCGGTCACGTGGGCCGGCTGGCCGCGCGACGCCTGCGCGATGGCCTGCGCGTCGGCCTCGTTCCACAAGCGGTCGGCGCGCTGTTCGGGGTCGTCGGCATTTTTCTTCCAGGCCGGATCGAACCATTTGCCCTCGTATTCACCAGCCTGCGCGGCGAAGCCCGCCTTGATCTCCCAGTAGTCGCGCGAGATGTGGCGCCTGATCTTTTCCTCGCGCTCGACCATGATCGACAGCGTCGGGGTCTGCACCCGCCCGACGGTGGTGAGGAAAAAGCCGCCGTCGCGCGAGTTGAACGCGGTCATCGCGCGCGTGCCGTTGATGCCGACCAGCCAGTCGGCCTCGGAGCGGCAGCGCGCGGCGTCGGCCAGGGGCAGCATCTGGGCGTCGCTGCGCAGGTGCTCGAAGCCGTCGCGGATCGCCGCGGGCGTCATGCTCTGCAGCCAGAGGCGCCGCACCGGGTGCTTGCTCTTGCTGTGCTGCTGGATCAGGCGAAAGATCAGCTCGCCCTCGCGTCCCGCGTCGCAGGCGTTGATGAGCTCGCGCACGTCCTTGCGCTTGACGAGCCTGACGATCGCGTTCAGCCGCGACTTGCTCTTGTCGATCGGGTTCAGGTCGAAGTGCGGCGGAATCACCGGCAGGTGGGCGAAGCTCCACTTGCCGCGCTTCACGTCGTACTCCTCCGGCGCCTTGATCTCCAGCAGGTGGCCGACCGCCGACGTCACGAGATAGCCCTCGCTCTCGAAATATTCGTCATGCTTGTCGAACTTGCCGGCGGTGGGCGTGAGGGCCCGAACGATGTCCTGGGCCACCGAGGGCTTCTCGGCAATGATGAGTGATTTGGTCATGGTTCCTTCTTCGATCTGCAGGCCGAAGCGGCTGCAGGGCGTCCCTACAATCCGGCTTCCTCGCGCGGGTGCGCGCCCACATGCACGCGCGCGCCCCCATGAAACCAATGTACTCAAACATGCCGACCTCTCTTTCGCGTGCCGCCGAAGCCGTTCCCGCCGCCCGCTCGGGCCGGCGCATCCAGGTGCGGCGCTCGGGGGTGCACGGCAAGGGCATGTTCTGCGTCGCACCCATCGCCAAGGGCGAGTCGGTGATCGAATACAAAGGCGAGGTGGTGAGCTGGAAAGAAGCACTGCGGCGCCATCCCCACGACCCGGCCAATCCCGACCACACCTTTTATTTTCACGTCGACGACGCCCACGTCATCGACGGCAAGGTGAACGGCAATTCGGCGCGCTGGATCAACCACTCGTGCCAGCCCAACTGTGAGGCCGAGGAGGACGCCGGGCGCATCTTCATCGTCGCGCTGCGCAAGCTCAAACCTGGCGAGGAGCTGTTCTTCGACTACGGACTGATCCTCGATGAACGCCAGACCGCCAAGGTGCGCAAGCGCTACGAATGCCGCTGCGGCGCGCGCGCCTGCCGCGGCACCATGCTGGCGTCGAAGCGGCGCTGAAAGAACGGGGCATGACCGGGCACGCGCTGCACTGGAATGCACAAGCCCTGTGGCAGGAGCTCGAGCCGCTGCTGCCGGGCTTGAGCGTGGAGGTGGTGGCGCGAACCCTGTCGACCAACTCGGCGCTGCTCGAGCGCGCGCGCATCGGCCTGGCCGGGCACGCCGAGGACGGTGCGCCGTTCGGCCGGCGCGCCGCCGACCTGCAGCCCTGCCTGCTCGTCGCAGAGCACCAGACCGGCGGGCGCGGGCGCCTCGGCAAATCGTGGCAGTCGCAGCCCGGTGCGTCGCTCACCTTCTCGCTCTCGATGCCGCTCGTGAGCGGCGACTGGTCGGGGCTGTCGCTGGCGATCGGCGTGGCGCTGGCGCAGGCGCTCGATGCCCCGCTATCCCCCACCCCGGCGCCGCGCATCGGTATCAAGTGGCCGAACGATCTGTGGCTGATGGATGCGCCGCTGCTCACGCCGCCAGCCGGCGCCGCGGTAGGCGACGCGCCGGCCGGGCGCAAGCTCGGCGGCATCCTGGTCGAGACCGTGAATGTCGGCCCGCACCGGCTCGCGGTGGTCGGGATCGGCCTGAATGTACTGCCGCTCGCCGACGCGGCCGACCCGGTGCCGAGCGGCGTCGCCTGCCTGCAGGAGATCGACCCGCAGGCGAGCGCGCCGCGCGCCCTCGCCCAGGTCGCGCTGCCATTGGTGCAGGCGCTGCGCCGTTTCGAGCATCAAGGCTTCGCGCGTTTCGCGGCGGCCTATGCATCACGCGACCTGCTGCTCGGCCGGCGCGTGCAGACCACGCTCACGGGCACGCCCGAGGGCATTGCCTGCGGGGTGACGCCGCAGGGTGCGCTGCGCCTGCAGACCGAGCGCGGGATCGCGACGATCGCGAGCGGCGAGGTCAGCGTCCGCCTGTCCGGTCTGCCGACCGCTTCCGCGCCATGCTGAGGGCGCTGGTCGTGCTGCTGCTGCTCGCCAATGCGGCGGTCTTCGCGTGGTCGCGCGGGTGGCTCGGCGAGGGCAGCGGCACGCCATCGAACGGCAGCGAGGCCGCTGCACGCCAGGCGCGCCAGATCCGCCCGCAAAGCGTGGTCATCCTCTCGCCCACCTCGGCGCGCGCCGCCGCCGCCGCGCTGGCCTGCCTGGAAGCCGGTCCGTTCAACGCGGCGCAGTTTGCCGTGGCCGAGAGCGTGCTGCAGCCGCTGCTGCCGCCCGGCAGCTGGTCCGACGTGCGCACCGAGCGGGCGCCGGTGTGGATCGTGTATATGGGCAAATACGAGACGCCCGAGCTGATGGCGCGCAAGCAGTCCGAAGTGGGCCGCACCAAGATCGAGTTCGAGGAGTTGCGCAATGCGCCCGATCTCGAACCCGGCCTCGCGCTCGGCCGGTTCGAATCGCGCGAAGCCGCCGAGCGGGCGCTGGCGCAGTACACGCTGCGCGGGCTGCGTTCGGCGCGTGTGGTCGAGCTGGTGCCGCCGGCAACGAGCCACATGCTGCGCATCGAGAAGGCGGGCAGCGCGGTGCTGGCCCAGGCGACCGCGTTGCGCAACGACGCGCTCGGCAGCGGCTTCGCGGCCTGCGCCGACGCCTCGCGCTGACCGCTCGCCAGCGTCCATGTGCACCAACTACCGCCCGACCTCGCGTGACCTGATCGCCGAACGCATGGGCGTCGTCGCGCCCACTTTCGCCTACCCCGAGGAGGCGTGGCCCGGCTACGCCGCGCCGATCCTGCGGCGGTCGATCGACGGGGCGGTCGATCGATCGGATGGCGGGCCGGGCCAGGTCGTTTCGCGCGAGTGCGTGAGCGCCGGCTTCGGCCTGGTGCCGTTCTGGTCGCGCGATACGCGCATCGCTCGCAGCACCTACAACGCGCGTGCCGAGACCGCGCGCGCGAAACCCGCATTCCGCCAGGCCTGGTCGCGCGGCCAGTGGGCGTTGGTGCCGATGGACGGCTTTTACGAGCCCGACTACGCAACCGGCAAGGCGCTGCGCTGGCAGATCCGCCGCGGCGATGGCGCGCCCTTTCACGTCGCCGCACTCTGGGACCGCTGGATCAATCCGGCCGGCGGCGAGCCGATGCTCTCGTTCACGCTGCTCACGCACAACGCCGACCGGCACGCGCTGATGAGCCGCTTCCACCGACCCGGCGAAGAAAAGCGCAGCGTGATCGTCATCGACGACCGGCATGCCGACGAATGGCTCGCCGCGACGCCCGATAGCGCCGGCGACCTGCTGCGCGCCTTCGATCCGAACGACTGGGCCAGCGAGGCCGCGCCGCTGCCGCCGCGCGTCACCGCGAAGACGCCGAGTTGAGCCGAGGGACCGCACCGACCGCTAGAGCCGGAAGACGCAGCCGCTCACGCCACAGAGGCAGCGCAGCCGACCGGCGTGGTGGGTCTCGCCGTAGTTGACGGTGATCTCCTCGCCCGGCGCGATTGCGCGCATCGCATAGAACTCGACCCGGCCCTGGCGGATGCGCAACACCGCGTTAGGCCGGCACGAGTGATTGGTGAAGCGCAGCGGGTCGACCGACTGCGAGGCATCGATCGCGCGCTTGTCGCTCAGCTCGACCATCATGATGCGCTGGACGTTTTTCGCTCGCCGGCGCGCCTCGGTCACGCTGATCGACTCGCCGCGGATCTCGCCGATCTTGCGCCGCGCCGGCACCGCCTCGGCAGCGAACGCGCCCTGCCCGTCGATCGCGCTCGGCCCCACCGAAACCGCATACTTCTGCGGGTCGACGGGCGATCCGCGTGCCCGCGGCAGGCGAGCATCGAGATCGGGAACAGCGGCCATGCGGCGATTTTCGCGCGCGGGTCGGAGCGCCGCGCATCGACATACTGCGCTCGTGCGATCGACGCACCTGTCATGCGCCGCCTTGCTTCACTTTCTAACCAGGAGTTTTCCATGCATCCACTCCCAACCCGCATCGAGCGCGACAGCATGGGCGAGCTCGCGGTTCCGGCCGACGCGCTCTACGCCGCACAGACCCAGCGCGCGGTCGACAATTTCCGCATCAGCGGCCTGCGCATGCCGGTGCGCTTCATCGACGCGCTGCTGCGCATCAAGCAGGCCGCGGCGAAGGTCAATGCCGAACTTGGCGTACTCGATGCCGAGGTCGCGCGGGCGATCGACGGCGCGGTGACGCAGCTGCTCGCGCAATCGAGCGAGGAGCGCATGGCGCACTTCCCGCTCGACGTGTTCCAGACCGGCTCGGGCACCAGCACCAACATGAATGCGAATGAGGTCATCGCCACGCTCGCAGCACGCGCGCTCGGCGCTGCGGTGAGCGCGAACGACCACGTCAATGCGAGCCAGAGCAGCAACGATACGATCCCGACCGCCGTGCACCTGTCGGCCGCGCTCGCGCTGAAGGAGGCGCTGCTGCCCGCGCTCGACCTTCTCGCCGCGACGACCCGCGCCAAGGCGCGCAGCGTCGATGGCTTCGTCAAGACCGGGCGCACGCACCTGATGGACGCGATGCCGGTGCGCATGGGCCAGGCGGTCGACGGCTGGGCCGCGCAGATCGAGGCCGCGGCCGGCTGGCTGCGCGGCCTGCAGCCGACGCTGTATCGCCTCGCGCAAGGCGGCACCGCGGTCGGCACCGGCGTCAATGCGCCGCCTGAGTTTGCGCAGCGCTTCGCAGTCGAACTCGGCGCGTTGTGCGGCCTGCCACTGGCACCGGCTGCCGATTTTTTCGCCGCGATGGGCGCGCAGGATACGGCGGTCGCGCTGTCCGGCGCGCTCAAGACGCTGGCGGTCGCGCTGATGAAGATTTCCAACGACCTGCGGTGGATGAATTCGGGCCCGCTCGCCGGCCTCGGCGAGATCGAGCTGCTGGCCCTGCAGCCGGGCTCATCGATCATGCCGGGAAAGGTCAACCCGGTCATCCCCGAGGCCTGCGCAATGGTCGCGGCGCAGGTGATCGGCAACGACGCGGCCATCACCGTCGCCGGGCAGTCGGGCAATTTCGAGCTCAACGTGATGCTGCCGCTGATCGCGCACAACCTGCTGCAAAGCATCGATCTGCTCGCCAATGCGAGCCGCGCGCTGGCCGACCAGGCGATCGCGACCTTCAAGGTCAACCAGCCGCGGCTCGACGAGACGCTGGCGCGCAATCCGATCCTCGTCACCGCGCTGAACCCGCTGATCGGTTATGCGAAGGCCGCGGAGATCGCGAAGCAGGCCTACCGCGAGGGCCGTCCCGTCATCGATGTGGCCGACGAGCGGACCGACCTCGGTCGCGAGCGCCTCGCTGACCTGCTCGATCCGCGCAAGCTGACGGGGGCGGCATGAGCAGGACGCCATGACGAGCGCGCGCGAACCCACCCTCTTCTGGGAGGATTTCCCGGTCGGCAACGTGCGCGAATTCGGCCACGTGCAAGTCACGCGCGAGGCGGTGCTGGCGTTTGCGCGCGAGTTCGATCCGCAGCCGTTTCACCTTGACGATGACGCCGCGCAGGCCTCACTCTTCGGGCGACTGTCGGCCAGCGGCTGGCATACCTGCGCGATGGCGATGCGGATGATGTGCGACGAGTACCTGCTCGACGCCGCGAGCCTCGGCTCACCGGGGATCGAGCAGCTTCGATGGCTGAAGCCGGTACATCCTGGCGATACCCTGTCCATGCGCCTGCAGGTCGTCGAATCGCGGCTGCTCGCGAGCCGGCCGGGCGTGGGCCTGGCGCGCATCGAATGGCGGGTGAGCAACCAGCATGCGCAGCCGGTGCTGACGATGGAAGGCTACGGCATGTTCCGCTGCCGCCCGGTGGCCGATTGATCGGCCCGCGTACCGAGCGCCGCGTCCGTTCGCGCGCGGTAGCGCTTCATGAGCGGCGTGACCGAGACTCCGTGCACGACGATCGATGCCACCACCACGCCGAGCGTCAGCGCGACCATCGATTCGGCCAGGCGCGGCGGCAGGCCGTGGGTGATGGCGAACATCAGGTAGTAGACCGAGCCGATGCCGCGGATGCCGAACCAGGCCATCAGCACCCGCTGTTTGCCCTTGACCTGGGTTCCGGGCAGGCCGATCACGACCGCCAGCGGCCGGATGACCAGGAACAGCAACGGCACGAACCACAGCAGCGCTGGCTGCCATTCGATGCTGGTGAGCAGTGCGCCGATCGCGAGCACGATGAAGACCTCGGCAAAGCGTTCGAGCTGTGCGTTGAAGCGCTCCACCGCGAGCATCATCACGCCCGGCGCGTGGTCGGGCGAGGTCGCCGGGTGCGGTCCGTCGGGGTTCGGGCCGGGAGCGAGCGCAGCGACCGGCAGCGCGTGAGGATCGACCGCGCGGGCCGCATCGGCGCGCGCCGCGGCAGGCTTCTCGTCGATGCGACGCAAGGCGAGGCCGGCCGCGAAGACCGCCAGAAAACCGTAGCTGTGGCAGGCGAGTGCGACGCCGTAGGCGAGCGCGATCAGCCCGAGTGCGATGAACTCGTCGGCGCCGAGCGCCTCGCGGTGATGGGTGCGCAGAAAGATGATCGCGCGACCCACGCCCATGCCCAGCAGCCAGCCGATCCCCAACCCGCCGCCGATCGCCCACAGCACATCGACCGCCCACCAGCGCCAGCCCCAATCGCCCAGATCGTGCACCGACAGCAGGCCCAGGCCGAGCATGACGAACGGGAACGCCGCGCCGTCGTTGAGGCCGCCTTCGCCGGTGAGGCCGAAGCGCAGGCGGTCGCGATCGCTCGGCTCTTCGACCTGCACCTCGGACGCGAGCACCGGGTCGGTCGGCGCGAGGATAGCGCCGAGCAGCACGGCGGCACCGAGCGGCAGCTTCAGCAGCCAGTAGCCGGCGGCCGTGACGGCGGCTATCGTCGCCAGCATCGAGACCGATGCGAGCTGCACCGGGATGCGCCAGCGCCGGTCGGTCAGCGGCAGCTCGAGCTTGAGGCCGGCAGTGAAGAGCGAGATCAGCACCGCGATCTCGGTCAGCCGCTCCAGCACCGCGGCGTCGCGCAGCGGATGCAGATGCACCAGGTCCAGGCCGGCCGGGCCGATGCCCCAGCCGACGGCCAGGTACAGCATCGCGGCGCTCAGCGGTAGCCGGGCAACGAACGAACCGCTCATCGTCATCACGACCAGCAGCACGCCGATCACGATGCAGGCAAGGGTGAAAGTATTTGCGTCATCCATGGGCCGGCGCGGGCTCCGGTTGCGGCAGCAGGCCGCTGTCGACGAGCAGCCGCTCCAGGCACTGCTCGCGGATCGCGTGGTAGGTCTTGACCTCGGCCACCTGCGCGCGCAGCGCGGCCGAACGCACGGCCGAGTCGGCGCCGGCCGGGCGCCGCACCGCGAGGATCATCTTGTTCTTCTGGCTGTGCTCGAGCGCGACGAATTCGAACACCTGGGTCTGGTAGCCGCACGCCTCGAGCAGCAGCGCGCGCAGCGAGTCGGTCAGCATCTCGGCGTGCTGGCCGAGGTGGATGCCGTGCTGCAGCATCGGACGCAGCGGGTGCGGCGCGAGCAGTTGCGGGCGCAGTTCCTTGTGGCAGCACGGCGAGACCAGGATCACCGCCGCGCCGGCGCGAACGCCAAGGTGGATCGCCCGGTCGGTCGCGGTATCGCAGGCGTGCAGCGCGATCATCACGTCGATGCTCGCCGCCTCCGTAGCGCCGTCCTGTTCGCGCACATCGCCCAGCTCGAAGGCCAGGCCTTCGATCCCGAGGCGCTGCACCGTCGCGTTGCCGAGCGCCACCAGATCGGCGCGCAGTTCGACCCCGCGCACCTGCGGCCGGCGGCCCAGGCGGTGCTGCAGATGGTCGTGCAGCGCAAAGGTCACATAGCCCTTGCCGGCGCCGAAATCGACCACCCGCGGGGCCGGCGCATCCTTCAGTTCCGAGGCCGCAAAGGCGTGGTCGAAGACCTCGACGAATTTGTTGATCTGCTTCCACTTGCGCGCCATCGCCGGCACCAGACGATGCTGCGCGTCCGTGACACCGAGCTCGACCAGAAACGGCCGACCGATATCGACCCAGCGCTGCTTGGCGCGGTCGTGCGCAGCGACATCGGCCGCAGGCGCCGCGCCGGGCTGCTTAGCGACGCGCGTCTCGCGCAAGCTCACGCGGCCCTGGCGGCTGATGAGCAGCGCGACTTCCGCATCGCCGCCGCGCAGATGGGCGTGCTGGAAGGTCTCGGCCAGCAGGCTGCGCACGCGCGCCAGCGCGACCGCGCGCGAGAGGTTGACGGTGAGGTCGCGCGTCGCGTGGCTGTAGACGAGGCTGAAACCGGCCTCGCCGCGCAGGGTGACCGGACGCACCGCCACCCGCAGCAGGTCCGAGCCCGCGGCGCGCGGCTTGGACAGCACGAGCCGCAGCGAAGGCGAGCCGCCGGCGGATGCGGTCTCCTGCATCGCCGCGTCGAGCCGGGCGAGGAAAGGTTCGATGTCGAGCGCATTCATGGGGTCGCGATGCTGGCACAGAATCGATGCCGGGAGACGGCCCGGGATGAATCGCAGAACGCACCGTTACCACGTCTATGTCGTCGAGCTGTCCGACGCGGTCTGGAACGTGCCGCGCTTTCGCGCCGCCAACCCCGAGCACCGCCTCGGCAAGCCCTTCGTCTATGTCGGCATGACCGGCCTCGACCCCGACCTGCGCCTGGACAAGCACATGGCCGGCATCCAGTCGAACCGCTTCGTGCGCGAATTCGGCCTGCGCCTGCTGCCGAATCTGTACGAGGTCTACAACCCGATGCCCTACGAGGGCGCGCGCGAGATGGAGGTCGAGCTCGCGATCGGCTTGCGCGAGGCGGGGTATGGGGTTTGGCAAGCATGACGGATCTGGACGCGCTGGCGGATGGCGCGGATGCCGTTGGGTGCCAGAGCAGTTGATTGGTGACCGAGCGCGTCCGCATCGGCGATCCGAGTCGGCCGCAAGCGGTCGCCGAGAACCGCGCCAGCACGCGGGCGCCGCTTCCGCACGGAGCCGGCGATCCAAGACATTAGCCCCCGTATGCCCGCGCAGTGAGGCGAAAAAATTCGGCACCAACCCCTCTTGAAACCGATTCTGCGGAGCTCATTTCGCAAATCGAGCCGGCTGGTCCTGGTCTCCTGCCGGTGTCAACCACTGTTTTGGAGGACGCACACCATGTACGAATCGATCCTGAATCACCCGAGCAGCCTGTTCGGGCAGTTCGAGCGCCTGCGTCGCGAACTCGACGACGTATTCGGCGTCTCTGGCTTGCCCAGCAGCATCCGCTCCGTCGCGCCCGGTACCGTTCCGGCGGTCAACGTCGGTCGAACAGCCACCAGCGTCGAAATCTACGCATTCGCGCCTGGCCTTGATCCGTCGAAGATCGACGTCACGCTCGACCGGGGCGTTCTGCGGATTTCAGGCGAGCGCGCTTCGGGCGTCCCCGCAGACAGCTCCAAGTTGCACGTCTACACCCGCGAACGGGGCACTGGCAGCTTCACTCGAGCGATCTCGCTCCCGGACGATGTGGACCCGGCCCAGGTGAATGCGAGCTACCGCGACGGCGTGCTCCAAGTGAGCGTCGCCCGCCGCGAATCGGCGCAGCCAAAGCGCATCACCGTGCAGTGAACAGCGACAGCCAAGGAGAATTCATCATGCGCGACAACAAGCAAGTCACCCGCACTGGCCCCGGCCCTGGCACCGGCACCGGCACCGGCACCGGCACCGTTACCTCAGTCAACCACGAGAACGAACAACAACGCGCCGTGCTGCCCGCCGTGGACGTGTTCGAGGATGCCTCCGGCATCACGCTTCTGGCCGACATGCCCGGTGTTCCGAAGGACCAACTCGAGCTGAAGATCGAAGGCGATGCCCTGCTGATCGAAGGCGGCGTTCAGTCACTGACGCCGGAAGGGTTGGAAGCGGTGTATGCGGAAGTCCGCGTGCCGCGCTATCGGCGCAGCTTCACACTCAGCCGCGAGCTCGACACCGCCCGGATCGAGGCCAACTTGAAGGACGGCGTGCTGACGTTGCGCATCCCGAAGCAAGCGCACGCGCAGCCGCGGCGGATTGCCGTCAACGCCGGTTGATGGCGCCTTGCACGGCACTTGATGCGAACTCGCGAAAGGATGAACCATGACCAAGCTTGCAGAGCAACCGAAGCAAGGCGCGGATCAAGCCTGGGAGTCGCTGTCGGAAGGCTGGCGCGAGTTGAGTGCTCGCGCCAGCGGGTTCAGGCCCATGACCGCCTTCGACCATTGAGCTGTCGACCACGCGTGAGGATCGGCGATCCGCATTCGCCTCGAGCTGTCGGGGTATCGCAGCGCGAAGCAGATGCGGGATTTGCCGCGAGGGTGCGCCACTTAGAAAGATGCGGTTCCGCTCGACTTGCTCGATCGTCGGTTGGAGGTTGAGGGCATGCCCGTTTGGCTACTTTCGAGAAGTCGCGCGGTGTCTGAAGTCTGTCCCGCAGCAGTCAGATTTCCGACACTCAGGCATCAGGAAGGAAAGCCGCAAACAGTTCCCAGTGGTTTTCCCAAGAGGCAGGCAGATCCTCCAGGGAGAACCGTCGCTCCCCGTTGGACGTGCCGTGCGCTTGATGAGCAGCACATAACGCCCCCACATCGGTCTTCGCGGCGACCCAGTAGCGCGGTAATTCGTTTCTCTTTGGAGACCCTAGCCAGACAAAAACCACCAGTTGATTCGGCACCAAATC
>JBDSEG010000297.1:0-3859 GCA_039920165.1 Burkholderiaceae bacterium | reverse complement strand
TGCAGCAGCGCCATCGCGCACATCGCGCACGGCTCGAGCGTGACGAAGAGTTCGCACTCGGGCAGCCGGTAGTTGCCGAGCAGCGTGGCCGCATGGCGCAGCGCGACGATCTCGGCGTGTGCAGTCGGGTCGTGCTCGGTGATCGGCCGGTTGTAGCCAGTCGCGATCACCTGTCCGGCTCGCATGACGACCGCACCGACCGGCACCTCGCCCACCAGCGCGGCATTGCTTGCCTGGTCGAGCGCGATGCGCATCGCATGTTCGTCGGCCGGCGTTGGCGGTGCCTGCGCGGCGACGTCGTCCGATGTCATTTGTCGGCCTCGGCCTTGCGTGCCGCCGCACCCTGTTCGAGCGCCCGCGAGACATCGTCACGAACGCGTTGCTGAAGCTGCTGCGACTGCTCGCGCACATTGCCGGCGGGCGCGGGCGCGGCGGCGCCGTCCGCCGTCGGCGGCGCGGCGATCAGGGCGGCCTGGCCCGTCGCCTGGCTGCTGGCGCGCATCTGCTTGACCGCCACCCCGCCGATGATCGCAAGTACGATCAACAGCGAGACCACGCCGAATATCGCTCGCATCGTTGCTCTCCTTGGCCCGCATCGGGCGCGTGATTCTGCCGGACTCGCACCGGACAGGGCTTGTGCCCGGTCCGCAACCCGTGGAGGATTTCCATGCGAACGCTTCGATTTTTCTTGGCCTGGCCGCTGCTCGCGTTGGCCTTCATGTTGGGCGGCTGCGGCACCCCTTATGCCACGGTGCCGAACGCCGCCGGCCAACCCGTGATGCTGCTCGGCCACGACCCGGTCGCCTATTTCACGCGCGGCGAGCCGGTGCGCGGCAAGCCCGAACTGAAGCTGGCCTTGCCCGATCGCACGTACTACTTCGCGACACCCGAGCACCGCGCGCTCTTCGAATCGGACCCGGCCCGCTACGAACCGCAGTACGGCGGGTTCTGCGCCAGCGGAGCGGCCTTTGCCGTCAAGCTCGGTAGCGACCCGAGCGCGTGGCAGATCTTCGAGGGGCGTTTGTTCATCTTCGGCGACGTGCTCGGCAAGACGGCGTGGCAGCTCGACCCGGCGTGGAATGTCGGCCACGCCGATCGGCTGTGGCCATCGATCCGTGACAAGGGCTGGCGCGCCCAATCGCTCGCCGCCTACGCGAACAAGGTCCCGCACTATCTGACCGGTGCCGACATCCGACGCGCCTGGCAGGCCAGGCATCCGGGCGAAACGCCGCCCGCCTACGACACGGGCGGGATGGTCACCAACCTCCTTCTCAAGCGCCCCGGCTGGCGCGCCGCCGAGGGCTTCGGCCAGCCGGCGCTCGGCTATCCGTGATCGCCCACCTCTACGACTTCTTCGCCTTCGCCGCGGCGACTTCGCGCGCCAGTTCCTCGCCGCTCTTGTAATGCGGCACGCGCAGCACCAGCCGCTTGCTGCGCTGGAAGAAGCTGTTGCTGCCGCTGACCTCGTCTTTCCAGTAGCCCTCGGCCAGCCCGAGGTTGCGCGGGATGTCGAGTTCCCAGGCCTCTTTCGAGCCCTTGCCGCCGAAGATATAGAGCTTGCCGTTGTCGATGCGCCAGCTATCGGCATCGCCGCCCCACGGGATGCCGTAGGCGATGCCGTTCGCGCAGAAGCCGCCGAACTGCGGGATGTACTTCGCCGGCTCGCGCTCGAACATCGCCTTGTGCTCTGCGCTCGCGAAGCGGAAGCTCACGCCCTCGTGCACGGTGGCGAACTGCTTCGAACCGAGCGCGTGCTTGCCGTCGGTGAAGTACGACACCACGTCGTGGCCGAACAGCATCACCCGCTCGTCGCCGCCGTCGGCCACCGCATTGACCGGCTTGAGCACCGAAGACGGGTTTTGCGCTTGCATCGCGCCGCAACCGGCGAGCAGCACGGTGCCGAAAGCGAGGCTCGCGACGAGTCGCGCGCCATGGCGAACAAGGGACGTTTTCATATCGGAATCTCCTGGGCGATCGAGGGACGGCCAGCGGCCGTGCAGGTTTCTATTTGACCACCGAGCCGGTCGGCATACGGCGGCGTCCAGCCGAGCAGCGCGCTGGCCTCGCAGCAACGCTGGCGCAGTTGCGCCTCGTCGCGCGCATCGAGATGAAGAATGCCGTACCGGTAGCTGCCGAGCCATTTGAAATCACGCGCGATCGAGCTTTTCGACTTGGGGTAGGCGAACAGCAAGGCATCCGGAAACCGGCGTTTCATTTCGCGCTGCTGCCAGGGCGCGGGCATGCGTGGCGCATCTTCGGCGTCGAAGACGCGGTAGACGAAGCTCGCCGCAGCACCCGCGACCGGCGCTGTGCGCGGCACTTCGCGTGGGTCGCGGCCGAGCGCGAGGGCTATCGACATTGCATGCGGATCCAGGCCCGTGACACGCTGGTACAGGTCGGAGAACTGTGACGCCAGGCGAGGGTTGAACTCGATCGCCGACAGCCGGTCGCTCGCCGCATCGAAGAAAAATTCCATATTGAACATGCCGTGGCGAAAGCCCACTGCCGCGAGGAAGCGGCGTGCCACGTCGAGCGCGCGCTCGGCCACCGCGGCAGGCAGCCGGCTCGGCACCTCCCAGCGCATGAAGGCCTGCGTGCCGGGATACATCACGGCATCGACGATGCCGATCGCGTGCGCCTGGCCGTCGAACACCCAGCCGTCGAGATTGAACTGCGCCGCGTGCACCGGCTCCTCGAGCAGCATGGCGTGGGCGCTGCCGGCCTGCGGCAGGCGCGCGCGCACGATCCGCTCGAAGGGCTCGACCAGGCGCCGGATCACCCACAGTTCGCTCGCGCCGAAGCGCGTATGCGCCTGCAGCTCGGCGCGGTCGCGCACTGCCCGCGCGAGGACCGAGAAAGCCGCCTTGATCGGCTTGACGTAGCTCGGATAGCTCAGCCCGTCGGGGATATCGGCGCCGTAGGCGGCAGCCAGCGGGCGGTGGGCCACGTTCGCTTCGGGGCAGACCTCGTCCAGCACCCGGCGCGCATGCAGTTTGTGCTGGCAGGCGAGCACCGCCTCGACGCTGGTTCCGGGCAGGCCGAGCCGCTCGGCCACCAGCGCCGCCGCGAGCGCACCGAACTGCTCATGGTGCGACAGCACGCCGGCCCAGCCGCGCCGGCGCCCGCGGGCTGCCTGCGCGTTCGCGAAGCGGTCGAGGTCGAAGCCGATCAGGCGCGCGTTGGACGGGAAGGCGAAGAGATCGAAGCCGGCCTGGTCGACCTCGAATGCGCGGCACGCGCGAGCGAAAGCCAGCGCATCCCAGTCGTAGTTGAAGAGCAGGCCGACTCGCTGCATGAAAAAAGGGCGCCGGCAAAGGCGCGAGGGCTCGGGCACGATGATCTCTCGGTCGGGCCCCGCCGGCTCTTACAGACAACCATGATGGGGTAAACGCGAGGGTGTGGGAATAACTCGACCCGCGTGTTCGTCAGTAGGTTTCCAGGTGCAGCCGGCCTTCGCGCTTGAGCGCGGCGCCGATCTCGTCCCAGTTCACGCCGGCCTGCCTGGCGATATCGCGCAGCGCGAGCACCACGCCTTCTTCCATGCTCTTCAAGCCGCAGACATAGAAGTAGGCATTCGGGTCGGCGAGCAGCGGCGCCAGATCGGCGGCGCGTTCGCGCATCGCATGCTGGACATAGGTCTTGGGCTGGCCCGGCGTGCGGCTGAAAGCGAAGGTGGTATCGATGAAATCCTTCGGAAGACCTTGCAGCGGGCCGAAATAGGGCAGTTCCTCCTTCGTTCGCGCGCCGAAGAAGAGCATCAACCTGCCGCCCTCGAATTTGCCGGAGGCGCGCAGGCGGCGCCGCCACTCGGTCATCGCGCGCATCGGTGCGCTGCCGGTGCCGGTGCAGATCATCACGA
>JBDSEG010000296.1:0-2814 GCA_039920165.1 Burkholderiaceae bacterium | reverse complement strand
GTCTGGACCTTTGTCGCGTGGCAGATCCGCCGCGGCTATGTCAGTGCGATTGGCGACAGCATCCACCGCCATCGGCTCGATACTGAAAGGTCCACCGGCACCGTGCTCGACAAGTCGGTCGCCGAGGCGCTGGCGATCAAGCTGATGTCCGACCAGGTCGAAGACGTCAAGTACGCGCTCGACGTCCTGGCGATGCAGCCGATGCGCAGTGCCTCGCCGGGCCTGCGGCGGCTGCTCGCGCATCCGAACGAGGAGATCCGCCGCGGTGCGATCTCGACGCTCGCCGCTGTCGGTGATCGCAGCGCCGCGCCCGAGGTGGCGCCCTTGCTTCACGATCCGGCTTTGTCGGTGCGGACCGAGGCCCTGCTGTTTCTCGCGCGCGAGGGCACTGTCGATCCGCTGCAGACGATCGAGGAGCTCGGCGACGTCGAAGGGTTCTCGATCCGCTCCTCGACCGCGGCCTATCTCGCCGCACCAGGACCGGCGCAGAATCTCGACGCGGCCGCCGTCATCCTTCAGGGCATGGCGTCATCGTCTGAAGCGCGCGACCGCAGCGAGGCGGCGCGCCTGCTCGGGGTCATCCCCGAGCCGCCGCTCGATCTGCTCGACTCGCTGATTGCCGATGACGATGCTGAGGTCGCGCGACAGGCGCTGGAGTCGGCGGAACGGATCGGTGAAGATGCGGTGCCGATGTTATCGCTGCGCCTGAGAGACAGGCAGGCGCCGATGCAGGTCCGCCGTGAAATACCGTCCGCGTTGATGCGCATCGCTACACCCTCGGCGGAACGGGCGTTGGGCGACGCGTTGATGGAAGGGGATTCGGCGCTGCGCCACCGCGTCATTTCTGCTCTCAACAAGTTGCAGCAGGTGTCAGACAGCGGGCTGCAGACCGACGCCGAGATGCTGGAACTGCTGCTCGCGGCGGAGATCAACGGCCATTACCGTTCGTATCAATTACTTGGTGCGCTGCGCAAAGGGGAGGCAGACACGACGGCGGTGATCGCCGCCCTCGAGCACGCGATGGAGCAGGAGATCGAGCGCATCTTCCGGCTGATTGCGCTGCTGACCACTGCCGAAGGGTCGATGCACGATGCCTACGTCAGCGTCCGCTCGTCGAACAGCATCATTCGCGCGAACGCGCTCGAGTATCTCGAGAACACGCTGCGCCCGTCACTGCGCCAGGTGTTGTTGCCGCTGATCGACAGCCAGGTGTCGGAAGCCGAACGCATCGGTCTCGCAGATCAAATCGTCGGTGCGCCGGTCGAGAACCCGGAACAGGCGTTGACGGCCCTGCTGGCGAGCGACGACCCGTGGCTGCGTTCGCGCGCCGACAACGCCTGGCAGCGCCTCACCGGCGAGGCCGAGCCCGAGCACGCTCCCATCCCGGCCGACATGCACCTTCACGTTGGGGCCGGGTAGGGTCCGAGGGGCCGTAGTGCAGCCCTTCAGGGCGGCCGAAGTGCGTAGCGCAGCCCTTCAGGGCTGCTGAAGGTCCGAAGCTATACTGACCGTCACACTTGGCTCTCACTGTTGGCACCCGGCTCGGCGTCTACGAGATCAGTGCGCCTCTGGGCGAAGGTGGGATGGGCCAGGTGTACCGGGCGACCGACACGACGCTCGGCCGGCAGGTGGCGATCAAAATCCTGCCGGACGCCTTTGCCGCGGATCCCGATCGCATGGCGCGGTTCGTGCGCGAAGCGCAGACGCTCGCGGCACTCAACCATCCGCACATCGCCGCGATCTACGCGGTCGAGAGATCCGCGGGGGTGCACGCGCTGGTCATGGAGCTGGTCGAGGGTGAGGATCTCTCGCAGCGTATCGAGCGCGGAGCGATTTCACTCGACGACGCACTGCCGATGGCGAAGCAGATCGCCGAGGCCCTCGAAGCCGCGCACGAGCAGAACATCATCCACCGCGACCTGAAACCCGCCAACATCAAGCTGCGGCCTGACGGCACAGTGAAGGTGCTGGATTTCGGGCTCGCCAAAGCGGCTGACACCAGCGCGGCGCGAACCTCACACTCGCCGACCTTCACCAGTCCAGCGGCGCTGACGATCGGCGGCATGATCATCGGCACCGCCGCCTACATGGCGCCCGAGCAGGCGCGGGGCAAGAGCGTCGACAAGCGCGCCGATATCTGGGCCTTCGGGCTGGTCCTCTACGAGATGCTCACTGGCCGCGCCGCCTTCGCCGGCGACACCGTCACCGACATCCTCGCGGCCGTGGTCACGCGCGAGCCTGACTGGGCCGCACTTCCAGACGCCGCGCCCGCCTCGCTCAAACGGTTGCTGGCGCACTGCGTCGAGAAAGATCCGAAGCGCCGGCTGCGCGACATCGGCGACGCGCGCTACGAGATCGAGGAGACGATTGCGCGTCGCGGAGGGGATGCCCACGCTGGTCAATCCTCAGCGGGCCCCCCGGTTGCGGCCGCCACGCGCGGCGCGCCCACGCTCGCCTGGACCGCGGCGGCTGTCGCGCTGGCCTCGATCGGTATCGCAGCGGCGATGTTCTCGGGTAGATGGCCGCGCCCGCGCCCGGTCGACACGCGGCTGCTGCGGCTGTCGATCGTCCACACCGAAGGCACCGAAGTCGGCGCACCCTCGATCTCGCCCGACGGGACGCGTGTGGCCTACCGGGCGAGACGAGCCGACGGCATGCCGATGCTCTGGGTGCGTGACCTGGCGGGCGGCGGATCGCAGGCGCTGCCCGGCACCGAGGATGCCTCCATGCCCTTCTGGTCGCCGGACTCGCGCGACCTGGGGTTCTTCGCCGGCGTGACGTTGAAGCGTGTGTCGGCTGCGGGTGGCCCGGTTC
>JBDSEG010000295.1:0-17804 GCA_039920165.1 Burkholderiaceae bacterium | reverse complement strand
GACACCACCTTCGGGCTCGGGCTCGTCGGGGCGGGGCACGAAGGCGCCCCGCCGCCCCCGTAGAAAGTCGAGGTCGGCACCTTCGTCGGCTTGCAACACCGTGTCGACATATAGTTTCCAGTAGCCGCTGCCAAGGGGTGGGGCGGGGCGCTGCCACGCCGCCATGCGCCGCGCCAACTCGGCTTCGCTGACGTCCAGATGCAGGCGCCGACGCGGCACGTCGAGCTCGATGAAGTCGCCATTGCGCACCGCCGCGAGCGGTCCGCCGTCCGAAGCCTCGGGTGCGGTATGCAGTACCACGGTGCCGTAGGCCGTGCCGCTCATGCGCGCATCGCTGATGCGGACCATGTCGGTGATGCCCTTGCGCAGCACCTTGGGTGGCAGCGGCATGTTGCCGACCTCGGCCATGCCCGGGTAGCCCTTTGGGCCGCAGTTCTTGAGCACCAGCACGCAGTGCTCATCGACGTCGAGGCTCTCGTCGTCAATACGTGCATGGAACTCTTCGATGTTCTCGAAGACCACCGCGCGGCCGCGATGAACCATCAGCGCCGGCGTGGCTGCGCTCGGCTTGATCACGGCACCGCGCGGCGCGAGGTTGCCCTTCAGCACCGCGATACCGGCCTTGGCCTTGAACGGTGCGGCCAGCGGCATGATGACGTCGGTGTTCCAGTTCTGCGCATCGGCGAAGTTCTCGGCCACGGACTTGCCGTTGGCGGTGACGATGCCCGTATGCAGCTGCGCGGCGATCTCCTTCATCACCACCGGCAGGCCGCCGGCATAGCAGAAGTCCTCCATCAGAAACTGACCCGACGGCTGCAGGTTGACGAGGCACGGCAGCTCGCTTGCAAGGCGGTCGAAATCGTCAATGGACAAGGGCACGCCGATGCGCCCGGCGATCGCGATCAGGTGGATCACGGCATTTGTCGATCCACCGATCGCGGCCAGCGTCTTGATCGCATTCTCGAACGCCTCGCGGGTCAAAACGCTCGACAGTTTCTGGTCCTCGTGGACCATGTCGACGATCCGACGCCCGGCATTGCGCGCGATGACGTTGCGCCGTCCGTCGACGGCCGGGTAGGCGGCATTGCCCGGCAACCCGAGGCCGAGCGCCTCCACCATGCAGGCCATCGTGCTGGCCGTTCCCATCGTCATGCAGTGGCCGTGACTGCGGTGCATGCAGCTCTCGGCCTCGAAGAAATCGGCGAGCTTCAGGGTGCCAGCACGCACCTGCTCGCTCATGCTCCACAGCCCGGTGCCCGATCCGAGTTCCTGGCCGCGCCATTTGCCGTTCAGCATCGGCCCGCCCGAGACGCCGATGGTCGGCAGGTCGGCGCTCGCCGCGCCCATCACGAGCGCGGGGGTGGTCTTGTCGCAGCCCATCAGCAGCACCACGCCGTCGATCGGATTGCCGCGGATGCTCTCCTCCACGTCCATCGACGCGAGGTTGCGATAGAGCATCGCGGTCGGCCGCAGCAGCGTCTCGCCGAGCGACATGACCGGGAATTCAAGCGGAAAGCCGCCGGCTTCGTAGACGCCGATCTTCACCTGCTCGGCAAGCGTACGGAAATGCGAGTTGCATGGCGTCAGCTCGCTGAAGGTATTGCAGATGCCGATCACCGGCCGGCCGTCGAACTGGTCGTGCGGAACGCCCTTTCCTTTGACCCAGCTGCGGTAGGCGAAGCCGTCGCGGTCCTGTCGGCCGAACCACTGCTGGCTGCGCAGATCTTCGGGGCGCTTTTTTTTCGGTGGCTGGTTGCTCATGCGTTCAGGCTTTCCCGATGCTCGGTTTGGGTGTGCCCGACATAGTATGGCGAGCGTGCACGCCGCGCCTGCGGCGCAACCCGAGGAGACCCCGCTTTGTCTGTTGCAACCGATCTTCCCGATGTGCTGGCCGTGGCCAAGCTCTCGCCGCTGCTGGTGCCGCACCTGCAGAACGCATTCCGCTTCCACGACCGGCTGCACGAGAGCGATCCGGCGGCGTTCGAAGCGCTCGCGCCGCGCATCCGCGCGATCGCGGCGAGCGGCGAATCCAGGCTCGGCGCCGCGCTGATGGACCGGCTGCCGGCGCTGGAGATCGTCAGTGTGATGGGCGTGGGCTACGACGGCATCGATGTCGCTGCGGCCAAGGCGCGCGGCGTGGTCGTGACGCATACGCCCGACGTGCTGAACGACGATGTTGCCGACCTCGCCCTCGGCCTCATGCTGAGCGCTGCGCGCCAGCTTCCCGCGGCCGACCGCTATGTGCGCGCCGGGCAGTGGACCAAGGGTCCGATGCCGCTCGCCCGCAAGATGTCCGGCGCGCGGCTCGGCCTGGTCGGCATAGGCCGGATCGGCCAGGCGATCGCGCAGCGCGCCGTCGCCTTCGGCATGTCGGTCGCCTACACGGCGCGCAGCCCGCGCAATGGGCTTGCCTACCGATACCTGCCGAACGCGGTCGAGCTGGCGCGCGAGAGCGACTTTCTGGTCGTCATCACGCCGGGCGGCGCGGCCACCCGGCACCTCATCGACGCCAAGGTGCTGGCCGCACTCGGCCGCGACGGCATTCTCGTCAATGTCGCGCGCGGCTCGGTCGTCGACGAGGGGGCGCTGATCGACGCGCTCGAGCAAGGTGTCATCGCTGGCGCCGGGCTCGATGTTTTCGAGGCCGAGCCCAACGTGCCCGAGCGGCTGCGCGCGCTGGCGCATGTCGTGCTCGCGCCGCACATCGGCAGTGCCACCGGGCAGACCCGGCAGGCCATGGCCGACCGCGCCTTCGCGAACCTGCGCGCGCATTTCGATCGGCAGCCGCTGCCTTCGGTCGTGCCCGAATGCCAGTGACTTCCCGAGGTCGCGCCCGCTCGTGAGCACGTCGCGACCCGCGCCGAAGGTGGTCGTGATGGGCGTGTCCGGCTGCGGCAAGAGCAGCGTCGGCGAACGCCTGGCGAGCGCGCTGGAGTTGCGCTTCGTCGAGGGCGACAGCCTGCACCCGCCGGCCAACGTCGAGCGCATGGCACAGGGCATCGCCCTCACCGACGCCGACCGCGCTGGCTGGCTCGATGCGGTAGCGGGCGTGCTCGGCGCGGGCGACGGCGTGGTGGTGTCGTGCTCGGCGCTCAAGCACCGCTACCGCGACCGGCTTCGGATTGCGGCACCGGCGTTGCGCTTCGTTCACCTGCACGGACCGCGCGCGCTGCTCGAACAGCGGCTCGGCGCGCGCAGCGGCCACTATATGCCGGCGTCGCTGCTGCAAAGCCAATTCGATGCGCTCGAGCCGCCGGGTCCGGACGAGGCGGCCATCGCGCTCGACGTGGCGCAGGCGATCGAGACCCTGGTCGCAAAGGCGTGTGATTTCGTGCGGAGAACCGGATGAACAGCTTCACCAGAATCGTCCTCGCCACCGACCCCGACGGACGCGCGCGCTTCCACGCCACCCAGATGGCACTCGACCAGGGCACACCGCAAGCCAGGCTTTCGGCCCTGATGCCCAGCGCGGGCTTGCAGCTGCGCTGCAGCCCGGTCGGCTTCGCGAGCGACTTCCACTGCACGACGACGCCCCAATGGGTCTTCATCCTCGGCGGGCAGATGGAGATCGGCCTGCAGGACGGCAGCTCGCGGGTCTTCGGGCCGGGCGAGCATTTCTACTCGGCCGATACGGTGCCGGCCGGGATGACATGCAACCCCGCCCTGCACGGCCACCGCAGCCGGCAGGTCGGCGACACACCGCTGGTCACCGCCTTCGTCCGCGGCCCGGACGCTATTCCTTGACCGACCCGGTCATACCCGAGACGTAGTACTCGACGAAAAACGAGTACACGAAGGCGACCGGCAGCGAGCCGAGCAGTGCACCGGCCATCAGAGGGCCCCACTGGTACACATCGCCCTGCACGAGCTCGGTGACGACGCCCACCGGCAGCGTCTTGATCTCGGACGACGAGACAAAGGTGAGCGCGTAGATGAACTCGTTCCACGACAGCGTGAAGGCGAAGATCCCGGCCGAGATCAGGCCAGGCACTGCCAGCGGCAGCACGATCTTGACCAGGATCTGCCAGCGCGTGGCGCCATCGATCAGCGCGCACTCTTCCAGCTCGAACGGGATCGAGCGGAAGTAGCCCATCAGCAGCCAGGTGCAGAACGGGATCAGGAAGGTGGGGTAGGTGAGGATCAGCGCCATTCGCGTGTCGAACAGGCCGAGCTTGTAGACGACGTTGGCGAGCGGGATGAAGAGAATGCTCGGCGGCACCAGGTACGCGAGAAAGATGCCGAGCCCGACGTGCTTGGAACTGCGAAAGCGCAGCCGCTCGATGGCGTAGGCGGCGAGCACCGAGGCGAAGAGAGAGAACGCGGTCGCCACGACCGAGACCAGCACCGTATTCCACATCCACTCGGGAAACGCGGTTTCGAAGAGCAGCTTGTGGAAGTGGTCCAGCGTCGGCCCGATGACCCAGAACGGATTGCCGGTGCGCGACAGCAGTTCGGCCTCGGGCTTCACCGAAGTGATGGCCATCCAGTAGAACGGGAACAGCAGGACGATCAGGAAGACGACGAGCGGCAGGTAGACCGTCACCGCGCGGCGCGGCACCGACTCCAGAAAGCTCATGCCGACGGCGTCGGATGCTTTGGTATCGCTGCTGCTGCTCACTTGTCGCTCCCGCCCTGCTGCCAGGCGCGTCGTTGCAAGCCGAAGAAGCTGAACATGATGCAGGCGAGCAGGAACGGCACCATCGTGATAGCGATCGCCGCGCCCTCGCCGAGCGCACCGCCGTTGATGCCGCGTTGGAATGCGAGGGTGGCCATCAGGTGGGTCGCGTTGAGCGGCCCACCACGCGTGATGACGTAGATGAGCTGGAAGTCGGTGAAGGTGAACAGCACCGAGAACGTCATCACGACCGCGATGATCGGTGTGAGCAGCGGCAGCGTGACGTGGCGAAACTGCTGGGCGCGCGTCGCGCCGTCGATCGCCGAGGCCTCGTAATAACTCGGCGAGATCGTCTGCAGGCCGGCGAGCAAGGTGATAGCGACGAAGGGGACGCCGCGCCAGACGTTGGCGGCGATCACCGAGAAGCGCGCGTTCCACGGCGTGCCGAGGAAGTCGATATAGCTGTCGATCCAGCCCATCTTGACCAGCGCCCAGCTGATGATCGAGAACTGCGAGTCGTAGATCCACCAGAAGGCAATAGCCGACAGCGCGGTCGGCACGATATAAGGCAGCAGGATGACGGCGCGAAAGAAGGTCTTGAAGCGGATATTGCGGTTCAGCAGCAGTGCCAGCCACAGGCCCAGCACGAATTTCAGGATGCTCGCGACGACCGTATAGAAAAGCGTGTTGAAGAGGGCCAGCTGGGTGATGCTGTCGCCCCAGAGAAACGCATAGTTCTCGAGGCCGACCCACTCGCCGGCGCGCCCCACCTTGGCGTCGGTGAAACCGAGCCACACACCGAGGCCGAGCGGATAGGTGAGGAACAGCAGCAACAGGACCGCGGCGGGCAGCATGAACAGCTGCCCGAGCGCATTGCGGTTGTTCTGCAGCCGGTCGAGAAACGTCATGGTGATCGCGATGGGGGCTCGCACCAGCGAGCCCCGGGTCAGGTCAGGCGAGGGTCAGACCTTGTAGTAGCGCTCGGCGCGTTTTTGCGCCCGTTCCATCGCCTCCTTGGGCGTCTTCGCTCCGCTGATCGCCTCGGCCACCATGTTGACCATGATGAAGTCGGCGGCGGCACCGGCCGACGCGTAGCCGAGCTGGCCCTCGTAGCCTGCCGGACGCAGGTTCTTGACGGCATCGCGGTACGGCTCGTTTTTCGGGTCGGAGGTCCAGATCGCGCTGTTGGTGTAGGCCGCAAGCGGCGGCGCCACGTAGCCTTGCGCGCCGGTGAGCCACGGGTCGAACTGATCCTGTTCCATCATGAACTGCAGGAACATCTTGGCCGCCTGCGGGTACTTGGTGTACTTCATCACCATCTGGTTGAAATACAGGTGCGACTCGGTCGGCACGCCGACCGGCCCGATCGGGAAAGAAGCGTGCTGGATGTCGGCCGCCATCTCCTTGATCTTCGGGTCGGTGTTGTTCTTGGCCGCAACGTAGATCGAGATGCCGTTGTTGGTGACCGAGATCTGGCCGTCGAGGAAAGCCTTGTTGTTGTTCGGGTCCAGCCACGACAGCGTGCCCGGGATGAAGGTGGCGTAGAGCTCCTTGCCGTACTCGAGCGCCTTCATCGTCTCGGCGCTGTCGATCACGACCTTGTTGCTCTTGTCGACCAGCTTGCCGCCGAAGGCCCAGACCAGCCAGTTGCACCACAGGCCGTCGCCGGTCGCGTTGCCGAGGGCCATGCCGCCAGGCGTGCCCTTCTCTTTGAGGGCCTGGAACATCTTCAGGAAGTTCGCGGTGTCCTTCGGGAACGTATCGAAACCAGCGGCCTTCACCATGCTCTGCCTGTAGACCATCATCGAACCGGCCGAGCCGAGCGGCAGCGCGATCCACTTCTTCCCGTCGGGCCGGTTGAAGGCCTGGCCGGCCGGATACCAGCCGCCGTATTTCTTGCCGAGATATTCGGCCAGGTCGGTCACGTCGAGCAGCTTGTCCGGGTACAGATTGGCGTCGTCGTTGGTCGACAGAATGATGTCCGGTCCGGCGCCGGTGTTGGCCGCCACCGCGGCCTTCGGGCGAACATCTTCCCAGCCTTCGTTGTCGACCCGTACCGCGATGCCGGTCTTGTCGGTAAATTTCTTGACGTTGACCATATAGGCGTCGATGTCGCCCTGAACGAAACGGCTCCAGCGCAGCACGCGCAGCGTCGCCCCCTTCTCGGGCTTGTAGGTCAGCGCCTGCGCCTGAACCGCAGGAGCCCACAGGGCGCCTGCGCCGAAGGTGGTGGCGGCCGCGATCCCGGCCGTGCTTTCAAGGAACTTGCGGCGGCTGCCGTCGGTGGTCTTCTCGCTCATCGTCTGTCTCCTTGGGTCATGCGGCCAGGCGCTGGCCACTTTGCGCGTCGAACAAATGGGCTCGCTGCAGGTCGGGCTGCAGGTGGATGGTGCTGCCGGGCTTGAATTCGTGGCGCTCACGAAAGACCGCCGCCAGGTCGCTGCCGTGGTGCCGGCAGGCGACGAAAGTCTCGGCGCCGGTGGGCTCGACCACGACGACCTCGGTCGCGATGCTGCTCGCGGCGTCGCCCGCCGATTCGGTAAGAATCAGGTGCTCGGGCCGTGTGCCATAGACAACTTGCTGGCCGTCGGTACCGGACGCATTCAGCGGCGCGTCGAGCCGGGTTCCGTCGGCCAGTTCGACCTTCGCGCCGGCACTATCGCGGCGCAGTGTTCCGGGCAGAAAATTCATCGCCGGCGAGCCGATGAAGCCGGCGACGAACAGGTTGGCGGGCCGGTCGTAGAGCTCGAGCGGGCTGCCGGTCTGCTCGATCCGGCCGTCCTTCATGACGACGATCTTGTCGCCCATGGTCATCGCCTCGATCTGGTCGTGAGTGACGTAAATCGAGGTCGTCTTCAGACGCTGGTGCAGTTCCTTGATCTCGCTGCGCATCGCCACGCGAAGCTTGGCGTCCAGGTTGGACAGCGGCTCGTCGTACAGAAAGACCTGCGGGTCGCGAACGATGGCGCGGCCCATCGCGACGCGCTGGCGCTGGCCGCCCGAGAGCTGGCGCGGATACCGGTCGAGCAGCGTGGTCAGGCCGAGGATCTCGGCGGCACGGCCGACCTTGGCGTCGATCGCCGCCTGGTCGAGCTTGGCGAGCATCAGCGCGAACGCCATATTCTTGCCCACCGTCATGTGCGGGTAGAGGGCGTAGTTCTGGAACACCATCGCGATATCGCGCTGCTTGGGCGGCACGTCGTTGACGCGCTTGTCGCCGATGCGGATCTCGCCGCCGCTGATCTCCTCGAGCCCGGCGATCATGCGCAGCAGCGTCGACTTGCCGCAGCCCGACGGACCGACCAGCACGGTGAACGAGCCGTCGGCGATATCGATGTCCACGCCGTGCAGGACCGCCACCGTGCCGAACCGCTTCTGGACCGCCTGGATGCTGACACTCGCCATTCGCTGGAACCCGCCTTGATCGTGGTGCGAGCGCAGTATCGGCACGCCGCACAGCCGCCGCCATCAGGACAAACCGGGGGGTGGCGCAGGCGCCTGATTTGTATGATGACCCGACCATCATGCCAATTGTCTCCGCCCCCGTGCCATCGCGGCTGGTTGCCGAACGGCTGTCCGACCGGCTCGCGCTGCGCCTGTCCGAGCAGATCGGTTCGGGCGCGCTGCGCCCTGGCGACCGGCTCCCGACCGAGCAGCAGCTCGCGAGCACGCACGGCGTCTCACGCACCGTGGTTCGCGAGGCCGTGCACCAGTTGAAATCGCGCGCGCTGGTGCGCTCGCGCCAGGGCTCGGGCATGTACGTGGCCGTGCCGCCCGAACACCAGCCGCTCGCCTTCGACCCTTCGGTGCTGGAGTCGGTCCAGTCCGTGGTGCACGTGGTCGAGGTGCGCCGGGTGCTCGAAGCCGAGATCGCCGCGCTGGCCGCGCAGCGTGCGACGCGCAGCCAGGTCGCGACGCTTCGGCGTGCTCTGAAGGCGATCGACCTTGCCGCGGGCGCCGGCGGCGACGGCGTGGCCGAGGACCTCGCATTCCACCGCGCGATCGGCGAGGCGACCGGCAACCCGCAGTTCACGCTGCTACTCGGCTTTCTCGAGCAATATCTTCGCGAAGGCATGCGCATCACGCGCGGCAACGAGGCGCGCCGGCAGGATTTCATGGACGAGGTGCGGGTCGAACATCGCGCGATCGTCGAAGCGATCGCTGCGCGCGATGCCGCGGGTGCGCGCCGCCGCGTGCTCGAGCACCTGACCCGCAGCGAGCAGCGGCTGGTCGAAGGCGGCGTGCTGGCAGGCCAGCGCAAGCGGAGTAACCGATGACGAATGACGACGTGCAGCGCCATCGCCCCGCGGGCAAGGTGCTCGGGGTGATCGGCCTCGGCTCGATGGGCCACGGCGCGGCGCTGAGCGCACTGCGCACGGGCGCGAGCGTATGGGGCCTGGATGCCAACCCGGCGGCGTGCGCGCGTTTCGCCGCGAACGGCGGGCGCGTGGCCGGTTCGCTGGCCGAACTCGGCGCCGCCTGCGACGCGGTGCTGGTGCTGGTCGTCACCGCGGCGCAGACCGAGGCGCTGCTGTTCGGCGACGCCACCGCGCCCGGCCTCGCGAACGTGATGCCGCGCGGCGCGGTGGTCATCGCCTCGGCGACGGTCGACCCAGCGTTGCCGCCGCAATGGGAAGCACGCCTGGCCGAGCACGGCCTGTGGCTGATCGACGGGCCGGTGTCGGGCGGCGCCGCGAAGGCTGCGGCGGGCCAGATGACAGTGATGGCCTCGGGAGTGCCGCAAGCTTTCGAGGCGGCCGGCGCGCTGCTCGACGCCTTCGCCGGCAAGGTCTACCGCCTGGGCGACAAGGCCGGCATCGGCTCGACCGTGAAGATGGTCAACCAGCACCTCGCCGGCGTGCACATCGCCGCCGCGTGCGAGGCGATGGCGCTGGGAATTCGCGCTGGCGCCGATCCGCGCCAGCTCTACGACGTGATCTGCAACAGCGCCGGCATGAGCTGGATGTTCCAGAACCGCGTGCCGCACATCCTCGACGGCGACTACACACCGCTGTCGACCGTCAATATCTTCGTGAAGGATCTCGGCATCGTGCTCGACGCAGCGCGCAAGCTGAGCTTCCCGCTGCCTCTGGCGGCCGCCGCGCACCAGCTCTATCTCGCCACCGCGGCGGCCGGCCACGGCCTCGAGGACGATGCCGCCGTCGTCAAGTTCTACGCCGCGCTGGCCGGCCTCGAACTGCCCCGCCCGGCCGCCACCCAGAAGGACTGAACGTGCCGCGCTTTGCCGCCAACCTGTCGATGATGTACACCGAGCATGCCTTCGTCGACCGTTTCGCGGCGGCGGCGCGCGACGGCTTCAGGGCGGTCGAATATCTGTTCCCTTACGCCCACCCGACCGCGCAGTTGCGCGAGCGACTGGTCGGGAACGGCCTCACTCAGGTGCTGTTCAACGCACCGCCTGGCAACTGGGACGCGGGTGAACGCGGCCTCGCCTGTCTGGCCGCGCGGCGCTCGGAATTCCGCGCCGGCTTTCTCGAGCGCGCGCTGCCGTATGCGACGGAGCTCGGCTGCGCGCGCGTGCACGTGATGGCCGGTCTCGCGCCGGCCGGGGTCGAGCCCGCCGCGCTGCGCGCGACCTATGTCGACAACCTCGCCTGGGCCGCGCGCGAGGCCGCGAGTGCCGGCATCGAGGTGCTGATCGAGCCGATCAATCCGCGCGATATCCCGGGCTATCTGCTGAACCGCCAGGACGAGGCGCACGCCATCGTGCAGGAAGTCGGCGCAGCCAATCTGAAAGTTCAGATGGACCTGTACCACTGCCAGATCGTCGAAGGCGATGTGGCGATGAAACTGCGCCGGTACCTGGGCGCTCCGCAACATCGCTGCCGGGTCGGTCACATCCAGATTGCCGGCGTTCCCACGCGCAACGAGCCCGATATCGGCGAGCTGCATCACCCCTATCTTTTCGACGTGCTAGACGAGCTCGGCTGGAGCGGCCACATCGGCTGCGAATACCGGCCGCGCGGCGCCACCTCGGCCGGCCTCGGCTGGCTCGCACCCTACCTGGAGACTGCGCCATGAATATCCTCATCACCGGCGGCGGCGGCTTCGTCGGCGCGCGGCTCGCCCGCACCTTGCTCGCGCGCGGCCAACTTGCCGGCCAGGCTATCGACAGCCTCGTGCTGACCGACCTCGCCCCGCCGCCGGCCGACCTGCTGGCGAACGAGAAGGTCAATGCGCGCACCGGCGCCCTGATCGATCAATGCCGCGACCTGCAGGGCGAACACTTCGACGCGGTATTCCATCTCGCCTCGGCCGTATCGGGCGAGTGCGAGGCCGATTTCGACCTCGGTCTGCGTTCCAACATCGACAGCACGCGGGCCTTGCTCGACGCCTTGCGCGCCAACGTGAATGCGGGCGGAACGCCGGCGCGCGTGGTCTTCTCGAGCTCGGTCGCGGTATTCGGCCCCGATCCCGCCTTTCCCTGGACCGGCCAGGTGGGCGACTCCACCACCCCGACGCCGCAGACCTCGTACGGCACGCACAAGCTGATCTGCGAGCATCTCGTCGCCGACTACACACGCAAGGGCTATATCGACGGCCGCGCGGCGCGGCTGATGACGGTCACCGTGCGGCCGGGGCGGCCGAACGGCGCGGCCTCGTCGTTCTTCTCGGGGATCATCCGCGAGCCGCTGGCGGGCATCGAATCGGTGTGCCCGGTCGATGCTTCGGTATCGCATCCCATGTCGTCGCCGGCGCGCACCATCGATGGCCTGATCAGCGTCTTTGAAGCCAGCCGCGATGCCTTCCAGGGCCGCACCGCGATGAACCTGCCGGGGCTGAACGTTCGCGTCGCCGACATGCTCGATGCGCTGGAACAGGTGGCCGGCCCCGCGGTTCGCGCACGCGTGCGCTTCGAACGCGACGAGCGCATCGCCGGCATCGTCGCGAACTGGCCGAGCGGCGTGCGGGCCGAGCGCGCGGCCCGGCTCGGCCTTGCGCCGCATGCCGATTTCGCCGAAATCATCCGCCAGTACATCGCCGACTGCGAAGCCGCCCCGAACGCCGAACAGACCCTGAAAGGACTCGCCCGATGAACCAGATCGACCTCGAAGGCCGTGTCGCCATCGTCACCGGCGGCGCCCAGGGCATCGGCCACGCGGTGGCCGAACGCATGCTGCGCTCGGGCGCCAAGGTCGTGCTGTGGGATATCAATGCGACTCAGCTCGAAACGGCGTTCAGCGAACTCGGCGCGCACGGCAGCGTGTCCGGCGCGACGGTCGAGCTGACCGATGACGCAGCGGTGCAGGCCGCCGCGAAAGCCGTGCTCGCGCAGCACGGCCGGGTCGACATCCTCGTCAACAACGCCGGCATCACCGGCGGCAACGCCACCACTTGGGAGCTCGACCCGGCCGTGTGGCGCCGCGTGATCGAGGTCAACCTGGTCGCGCCCTACCTCACCTGCCGCGCCGTCGCGCCGCTGATGGCCGGTCAGGGCTACGGCCGAATCGTCAATGTCGCGTCGGTCGCGGGCAAGGAAGGCAATCCGAATGCCTCGCACTACAGCGCCTCCAAAGCCGGGCTGATCGCGCTGACCAAATCGCTCGCCAAGGAACTGGCAACGAAAGGCGTGCTGGTCAACGCCGTCGCGCCGGCCGTCGCCAAGACCGCGATGTTCGACAGCATGACGCAGCAGCATATCGATTACATGCTGGGCAAGATCCCGATGGCGCGCTTCGTCATGCCCGCGGAAATCGCCGCGATGATCGCCTGGCTGGCGAGCGAGGACTGCTCGTTCAGCACCGGCGCTGTATTCGATTTGTCGGGGGGGCGGGCGACCTACTGATGGGTTCCGCTACGGTCGCCGCCTCAGACCCAGCGGCGCAGCGCCGGCAGCAGCGGGTCGATCTGGTCGGCCGATCGCTTGGGCGTCGCGGGCGCGATCGATCCATAAGGCGTGAGATCGGCGAGCGCGATCTTGCCGGTCCAGCGTGCGAGGTCGGCGAAGCGTGCGCCCTGGCGCACGAGGTGGGCGACGAAGGTGTGGCGCAAGGAGGCGGGAGTCACTTCGAATGCCCTCGCAAGCCCGGCATCGTGCGCAGCGAATACGACGCTGGCGTCGATCTCGGTGCTACCGAGACGCTGGCCGCGCGGATCGGTCAACAGCGGGGCGTCGTCGGGCGCATCCGCGTCGGGTGACGGCGCCGTGAGGAACTGGGCCAGCAACGGTTCAGTCAGCGGCACCTGGCGGTCGGCCAGGCGCAGCGCTGGCGAAGCCGGATCGAGATCGCAGCGGTCGAGCGCCATGACTTCGTCGTCCTGCAGCCCGCACAGCAGGGCCACCAGCACCGCGCGCATGGCCGGCGCCGCCGCATCGAGCAGGGCCGTGATTTCGCCGTCGTCGAGCTCGCGCGGCAACGGGTTCAACGGGATCAGCCCGACCGGCGGCGACGGCGCGGGGCCGAGCGCAAAGCCCGCCCTCGCAGGGCCGAGGCTGCGCTGCTGGACCCACGGCCGGGTGTCGATCTCGTCCCAGGCGGGTGGCGGCATCAGGACGGCGAGCGGTGGCGGATCGGGGCGGTGCAGCAGCGCCAGCACGCCGAGGGCCAGCACGGCGGCAGCGATCGATCCGGCCACCGCGACCACCGCGTCGCGCTGGTAGTCCGGCTGCCACGGCTGCTGCGGAGTCGCCGCGGGCTCGAGCACGACGACCGACGGTGCGATGCGACGGCTACCCGCCTCGAGCGCGGTGGCGCGAGTCTCGGCCGCACCGCGCAGCTTCTCGAGCCGGTCGAGGTCTTCCTGCATCGAGCGGTGCTCGGCCATGCGGGCGCTGAAATCCTGCACGCCGCGTCGCGCGCTGCTCATCTGGCCGGACAGCTGCGCGGTGGCAGCGCGCGCGGCGCTGGCATCTATCTCCGCCTCGGCCAGAGCCGCTTGCTGGGCCGCCTGGCGGGCCTGGCCGAGCTGCTCCTCCAGGCTCGCGACCCGGGCCCGCAGCGCCTTGGCGTTCGGATCGAGCGTCATATACGCCTCGGTATAGCTGCGCTCCAGCGTGCGCATCTCGTCGCGCGCCTGGGCGTAGCGTTGCTCGAGCTGCTGCAGCGCCGGATTTTCGCGTGCGCGCTGCGACACCCTGCCGGACGCAGTGGCCTCGCGCAGCGCCTGCAGCCGCGCCTCGGCGGCAACGCGCTTGTCGTTCGCGGTATTGAAGGCGGTGCTTTGTCCCTTGTACTGCGCCAGCACCTCGTTCTCGTCGCGCTCGCCCGAGACGATGGCGTGGCGCTGGCGAAAGGCGTTGATCGCGCTGCGCTGCTGCGCAACCTTGGCGGCCAGGGCATCGGCCTCTGCGCGCGCCTTCACATGATCGTCGCCGCTGCGTTCCTGGTAGCGCTCGTCGAGCTGGCGCCGGTAGAGGTCGAACAGGGTGTTGATCGCCTGCGGCAGCGGCGCGGGGCGCGGACCGACCGCGCGCACTTCGACGATGGTGGTGCCGGGCAGCGGGCGCACGTCGATCGAGCGCTGCAGCACATCGACCGAGTCGGCTCCCGGGTGCGAGCCCGGCGACGCACCGCCGGCACCGAGTGCGGCGCTCAGCTTTTCGAGCATGGGCCGGCTCGTGACGACCTGGAGCTCGGTCAGGAATGCCGTGCTGGCGCCGGCCGACGATGCCGGCTCGGCCGCGCCGTTCGACTCGGGGAAGACGAACTGCCAGCGCGCCGTCGCCAGATAGAGCGCGGGGCGTTGGAAGACATAGCCGAGGCTCGCGAGCATCGAGACGGCGAGCACGCCGAAGAAGACGAGTTGGCGGCGCCGGTTCGCCTGCGCGGTGGCAGACCCGCCAGCCGGACGAGCCAGGGTTCGAATTCGGACCATGCCCGACTGTGCATCAAGAAGCCGCCCGGCCGGGCGCCGCCAGCCCCGCAGCGAGCGATGCCGTCGTCGCCCGACTCGGCCGCCGGCAACAGTCCTACACCATGGCGTCGTTCCCGTCGCATCATTGCGGCGCGGGTGCCGTCGCATCCGAAAGGAGACCGCAATGACCCTGGGTGACATCCTCGACCAATACGCCGTCCGTCCCACCAGCACCGAAGCCGATTTCGACCATGTCGCACCGCAGGTTTCGCCCGAGGTGCTGGGCGACGGCATCGCCGAAGCGTTCCGCTCCGACCAGACGCCGGCCTTCGGCAATATGGTCGGGCAGCTGTTCGGCGGCTCCGATTCGTCGCAGCGCGCCGGCCTGCTGAACCAGCTCATCGCCGCGGCCGGTCCGGCGATCCTGGCCAAGCTCGGCGGCGTCCTCGGCGGTGCCGGTGCCGCCACGTCCAGCGGCAGCGGGGGTGGCGGCGGGCTGCTCGGCAACGTGCTCGGCGGCCTGTTCGGTGGCGGCTCACAGGACGCGCCCGCCCACATCAGCCCGGCCGATGCCGACCGCATCACGCCCGCGCAGGTGCGCGAGATGGCCGAAGCGGCCAAGCAGTCCGACCCGGGCATCATGGACCGCGTCGGCGGCTTCTATGCCCAGCACCCGGAGCTCGTGAAGATCCTCGGCGGCGCAGCCCTCGCTATCGCGCTCGGCCGGATGGCCAACAAGAACCCGCGCTGATCGACGGCGCGCAGGAGTCGCAGCGTGAAGTTCTCGGATCTCTGGCCGCTGGTCAAGGAAGCAGCCACGGCGTGGATCGACGACTACGCGCCCAGCATGGGCGCAGCGATCGCCTACTACACGATGTTCTCGCTGGCGCCGCTGCTGCTGATCGCGATCGCGGTCGCGGCGCTGGTCTTCGGGCAGGAAGTGGCGAGCGGCGAGGTGCTCTCGCAGCTGCGCGGGCTGATGGGCGAGCAGGGTGCTCAGGTCGTTCAGGCCATGCTCGAATCTGCAAGCAAGCCCGAGCAGGGCGTGATGGCCACGGTCGTCGGCCTGCTGCTGCTGGTCGTCGGCGCGACCACCGTCTTCGGCGAACTGCAGGATTCGCTCGACCGCATCTGGCGCGCACCGGCGCGCGAGGGCAGCGGCCTGTGGAAGCTGCTGCGCTCGCGCATGCTGTCGTTCGGCATGATCCTCGGCATCGGCTTTTTGCTCATCGTCTCGCTGGTGATGAGCGCGGCGCTGTCGGCGATCGGCAAGTGGATGGGACCGATGTTCGGTGGTTGGGAAGTGGTTGCCCAGGCCGTCAACTTCGTCATCAGTTTCGCGATGGTGTCGGTGATGTTCGCGCTGATCTACAAGATCATGCCGCGCGTCAAGATCGACTGGCGCGACGTATGGACCGGCGCCATCGTCACCGCGCTGCTGTTCACGATCGGCAAATTCGCGATCGGCCTGTATATCGGCAAGAGCGGCGTCGCGTCGGCCTTCGGCGCAGCCGGCTCGCTCGCGGTGCTGCTGATCTGGATCTACTACTCGGCGCAGATCTTTCTGCTCGGCGCCGAGTTCACCTGGGCCTATGCGCACCGCCTGGGGTCGTTGCAGGCCAAGCCCGAGGAGGCGCCGGCGCAGCCGCTGCCGACCCGCTCGGGTGCGGCCGATATCGGCCTCCCCAAACCCACCGCCGACGCGCCGGCGCCACTGAACACCGAGACCCCGCAGCCCGTGCCGGAAACGGTCGTTGCGCCGCACGATCCGCTGCGCGGCGTGAAGGCGGGCCTGCTGGCCGGCGGAATGCTCGGCCTGGCTTGGCGACTCAGGTCGGCCTTCTCGCGCAGCCGCGGCGGCACGGCCGGATGAAGGCGTGAACGCCGGCGCGCGGTGACGCTGCGCGAGCTTTCGCGCCTGCTCGCCGACTCGGCGCGGGCCTGGAGCGACGACTATGCGCAAAGCATGGGCGCCGCCCTCGCCTACTACGCGCTCTTTTCGCTCTCGCCTCTGCTGCTGATCACGCTCGCTGCCGCGGGGTTGATCGTCCCCGAGCAGGTCGAGAACGGCGTGCTCGCGGCTCGACTCGTCGGGATGATGGGACCGTCGGGGGTGCAGGCCGTGCAGGCTTTTCTCGAGGCCGCTCGCGAACCGGCCGGCAGCGTTATCGCGATGCTGTCCGGGGGGGCCTTGCTTCTGTTCGGAGCGATGAGCGTCTTTGCTGAACTGCACAGCGCGCTCGACCGCATCTGGCGCGTGCCGGGGCAGCCGCAAGCGAGCGGCTGGTGGTATCTGGTTCGCTCGCGCTTCGGGGCCTTCGCAATGACGCTCGCAACCGGCGCATTGCTGGTCGCCTGGCTCATCGTCGGCGCGTCGGTCGCAGCGCGCGGCGCAGCGGCCGGCGTGAGCCCGCTGGCGCTGCACGCCGCCGAGATCGGCTTCGGCTTTCTGCTCGTCAGCCTGCTCTTCGCCACGATCTACAAGGTCGTGCCGAGCGCGCGCATCGCCTGGCGCGATGTGTGGATCGGCGCGGCATTGACGGCGGCACTCTTCAGCCTCGGCAAATTTCTCGTCGCGGAATATATCGGCCGCTCGGGCGTGAGCTCGGCCTTCGGCGCCGCGGGGTCCTTGGCGGCGCTTTTGGTGTGGCTGTACTACTCGGCGCAGATCTTTCTGCTGGGCGCCGAATTCACGTGGGTCTATGCGAACGCATGCGGTTCGCGCCGCCCGCCCACCGCCCCGCAGGTCAACGGTCGCCCGGCGTAGGCCTCGGCCGACGCGTGGTCGGCATACCCGGCGACAAGCCTGCGCGGCGCAATCCGCTGAGCCTGCACGCCGACATCTAGCATCCTTGCTGCCTCGTCCAGTCCGGACGCATCGCTACAGGAGAAATTCATGACCATCATCAAACAACTCGCCTCCGCTGTCGTTGTCAGTGCGCTGTTTGCATTGCCGCTGGCCGGCCATGCCGCCGATACCCCGGGGCAGATCGTCAAGGATTCGGTGATCACCACCAAGATCAAGGCGGCCCAGGCCACCGACAAGACGGTCAGCGCGCTCAAGATCGACGTCGAGACCGACCATAGCGGCAAGGTCGTCCTGTCCGGCAAAGCCAAGTCGAAGGCTGAAATGGACCGCGCGGTCGAGCTCGCCAAGGGCGTACAAGGCGTCACGTCGGTGCAGAACAACATGACACTGGACGGGGCCTCCACCACGCGTCCGTGATTCGGACAGCGTGCGCACGCGTTGACAACCACCGCCGCGCGCGCCCCCAGTACGGATCGTGACCTGCAGGTCCGATCCGACCAAAAACCGGGCCTCGAGCCCGGTTTTTTTGTGCCCGTCGGTTAACTCCGCGGCCCCGCAGAGTCG
>JBDSEG010000294.1:0-3392 GCA_039920165.1 Burkholderiaceae bacterium | reverse complement strand
AGATCAGCTTGAGCAGCAGCGGCGGCATCGCCGAGCCCTCGGCAAAATGCAGCCAGTAGCGGTAGCGCAGATGCTCGGGCGTGCCCAGCGCCGGAACGAACCGGCCGGCGCCGTGGCGCTCGATCAGATATTCGACGATGGCGCCCGATTCGGCAACCGTCTCCGTGTCGTCGGTGACGACCGGCGATTTGCCGAGCGGATGGACCTTTGTCAGCGCCGGCGGCGCCAGCATCGTCACCGGATCGCGCTTGTACTTCTCGATCTGGTACGGCACCCCGAGCTCCTCGAGGAGCCACAGGACGCGCTGCGAGCGCGAGTTTTCAAGATGGTGGACGGTGAGCATGAGTTGTCGTCTCGGAAGTGGTTGGGATGGCTGCGAATGACTCGGAAACTTCTTCGGCTCTCCTACCCGCGCCCGACCGATTCGGCGATGCAGCGCGTCACCAGCGGCGGGGCATGGCCGACGTGCAGCGCCAGGCGGCGCTCGCGCCACGCGAGGTCGTCGGAAGAGATGCGGTCGAAGCGGCGCAGGTGCTCGACCCAGCTTTCGTCGACGATGTACTCGACATAGCGGCCGGGCTCGGCGGCGTCGCGGAACAACTCCCACGACAGCGCGCCCTGGCGCAGGCGGCTGCGCCGGCTTTGCTGCATCACGGCGCGAAATTCATCGGCGCGCGCCGGGTCGATGCGGTATTCGATCGTCGTCAGCACCGGGCCGGCGCTCGGATCGATGGCGGGCAGCGCCGGGGGGCGCGGCAGCGCCGACGGCGTGAGGTCTTCCTCGACGGCGCTATCGAGCTCGTGCGCGCGGCGGATCAGCATCATCATCACCGCGCCGCCGACCGCCGCGACGAGCAGGCTTTCGCGCAGGCTGGTCAGTGCGGCGAGTTGGCCCCAGATGCCGGCGCCGATCGCGCCGCCGCCCATCAGCGACATCTGGTAGATCGACATGCCGCGCGCGCGCACCCAGTTCGGCAGCGCAAGCTGGGCCGAGACCGACAGCGCATTCGCGACGCAGATGGTGGCGATGCCGCTGACGAACATCAGGGGCAACGCCACCCACACGCTGGGCGCGAAGGCCATCGCCGCGGTGGCCGCCGCCTGCAGCAGTGCGCCATTGCGGATCAGCGCGTCGCCCGACGCCCACTGCCGCACCCGTCCCATGTTCAGTGCGACGAGCACCGCGCCGGCGCCCATCGCGGCCAGCAGCAGCGTGAAGGTGGCGGCGTCGCCGCCCGGCAACGCGCGCGCGAGCAGCGGCAACAGGGCCGTCAGCGCCGCGGCCTGGAAGAAGAAGCTGAAGATGCGAAGCAGGATCGCGTGCATGCGGCGCGACTGGCGAACGTACTGCATCCCGACCCGCATCGCGCCAAGAAAGCGCTCGCCGGGCAGCGCGCTTACCTTGCGCTCGCTGCGCCAGCGCAGGATGAAGATGCCCGAGGCGATCGAGATCGCGGCGTTGAGCAGGAAGACATACGCGCTTCCGAGGCTCGCGATCAGCGCGCCGGCGACGATCGGCCCGACGATGCGCGACATATTCATCGAGATCGCGTTCAGCGCCAGCGCGGCAGGCAGTTGCGGGCGCGCGATCAGCTCCGGGATGAGGGCCGAGAACGCCGGCCAGCGCATCGCCAGGCCGATGCCGTTGGCAAACGTGAGCACGAGCAACAGCGGCGCCGTCATCGCGCCGAACAGCGTGACGATGCACAGCAGCGTGCCGACCGAGGCGACCCAGAACTGGGTGAAGATGAGGTAGCGCCGGCGGTCGATGATGTCCGCGAGGGCCCCGCTCGGCAGCCCGAGCAGGAACACTGGCAGGCTCGACGCCGACTGGACCAGCGCCACCATCACCGGCGAGGCGGTCAGCGTCGTCATCATCCAGGCCGACGCCACGTCGTTCATCCACATGCAGATGTTGGACGCGAACCAGACGCCCCACAGCATGCGAAAGACCGGCTGCGCGAGCGGCGACCACGGCGACTGGCGCGCCGGCAGCGGCGGTGCTTCGGTCGACGGCTCGATCACCTCGCGGTCCGGTTCATGCCATCGATTCTCGGCCCGGCCCGCCGGTGCGGCCGAGCCGCCGCCCGATGCCGCGCGAACGCAGAAGCAGGAAGACGACGATCGAGACGTTGAGCAGGTTCCAGGCGATGCCGTTCGCGAATGCCGCACGGTACGAGCCGGTCGCATCGAACACGGCGCCCGACATCCAGCCACCGAGCGCCATGCCGAAAAGCGTGGCCATCAGCACCGTGCCGACGCGCGCGCCGGCCTCCTTCGGGCTGAAATTCTCGCGCACGATCAGCGCATACGACGGCACGATGCCGCCCTGGAACAGGCCGAACAACGCCGAGATCACATACAGCGAGAGCAAGGCGTCGTTGAAGAAGAAGAGCAGCAGCGCCACGCCCTGCAGCACCGAGCCGAGCAGGAGCGTGCGAAGCCCGCCGATGTGGTCGGAAATCCAGCCCGAGACGAGCCGGCTGACGACCCCCAGGCCGAGCATCAGCGCGAGCATCTGCGCCCCGCGGGCCGCGCCGAAGCCGAGGTCGCCGCAGTACGCCACGATATGCACCTGCGGCATCGACATGGCGACGCAGCAGGCAACGCCGGCGACGCACAGCAGGCCCTGCAGGGTGGCCGGAGCGAGGCCGAGCGGGCGCTCGGCGACCGATGCGCCCAAGCCCGGCACCGGCACCGGCACCAGCACCGGAACCGGCACCGGCACCGGCACAGCTACGGCGACCGGTGCCGCGAGCGTCGGCGGCCGTGCCCGCAGCATCAGCGCGAGCGGCAGCATGGTCGCGAGGCAGGACAGGCCAACGCCCTGGTAGGTCGCGCGCCAGCCGACGGTGTCGATGAAATGCTGCATCACCGGCGGCCACACCGCGCCAGCCACATAGTTGCCGCTCATGCAGATCGCCACCGCGATGCCGCGCCGGCGCGTGAACCACTGCGAGGTATCGGCGACCAGCGGCGCGAAGGTCGACGCGGTGCCGAGAAACCCCATCAACAGGCCCTGCGCGAGCCCGAACTGCCACAGGCTTTGCGCATGGCCGGCCGCGACGAAGCCGAGCGCAAGGCCGATGCTGCCGACCAGCACCGGCCACATCACGCCGAACCGGTCGGCGAGCTTGCCCATCGCCACCCCGCCCAGGCCGAATCCGACCATCGTCAGCGTGTAGGGCAACGATGCGTCGGCCCGGTCGATGCCGAACTCGGCCTGGATCTGCGGCAGCACGACCGTGACCGAATACATCCCGGAGCCGCCGATCGTCATCAGCAGCAGCGAGACCGCGAGCCGCCACCACGCCTGGGCCGGCTCGGCACGCACCAAGGGGCCGGACGGAACGGCTGGGGAAGAAGACATCGGCAATGCGATTGAGCGAAAC
>JBDSEG010000293.1:0-60309 GCA_039920165.1 Burkholderiaceae bacterium | reverse complement strand
GTCGATTATCTCATCGGCCCTCTAAAATCACGGACTCATGACCGCCAGCGCCCCGCACCTGATCCACCTCGCGGGCGCCAGCGCCCTCTCTGATTTCCGCGCGCGCGCGCTGCTCGCGCGCCTGCAGTCGATCGAGCAGCGCATCGCGAGCGTGACTGCGCGCCACGTGCATTGGGCCGCGAGCGCGGCTCCGCTCGACTCCGCGGCGCGCGACAAGCTCGTCGGCCTGCTGACCTACGGCGATCCGTACCTCGGTGGTGACGGCGGCACCTTGATCGTCGTCGCGCCGCGCCTTGGAACGGTATCGCCGTGGGCCTCGAAGGCGACCGATATCGCGCACAACTGCGGCCTGCCGGTGCGCCGGATCGAGCGCGTGACCGAATACCGCGTCGGTCTGAAGCAGCCGCTCTTCGGTTCCGCCCGGCCTCTCGACGTAGCGCAACTCGAGGCCGTCGGCACACTGCTGCACGATCGCATGACCGAAAGCGTGCTGCTGCACAGCGAGAACGCGGCGCACCTGTTCGACGCGCGCGAAGCGCAGCCCATGGAGCATGTCGACGTGCTCGGCCAGGGGCGCGCGGCGCTGGTCGATGCCGACTGTCGCTTCGGCCTCGCGCTGTCGGCTGACGAGATCGACTATCTCGTCGACGCGTTCCGCGCGTTGCAACGCAATCCGACCGATGTCGAATTGATGATGTTCGCGCAGGCCAACAGCGAGCACTGCCGGCACAAGATCTTCAACGCGGCGTTCACGATCGACGGGCAGGCGCAGGCGCAGTCGATGTTCGGAATGATCCGCCACACCGAGGCGGTCTCGCACGGCGCTACCGTCGTCGCCTACAGCGACAACGCCTCGGTGATGCAGGGCGCGGTGATCGAGCGCTGGGCGCCGCAGGGCTATACGAATGCACCGAAGTACGGTGGGCGCGAAGAGCGCTCGCATGTGCTGATGAAGGTCGAGACCCACAACCACCCGACCGCGATCTCGCCGTTCCCTGGCGCATCGACCGGCGCGGGTGGCGAGATCCGCGACGAGGGCGCGACCGGTCGCGGCTCGCGGCCGAAGGCGGGCCTGACCGGCTTCAGCGTCTCCAACCTGCACTTGCCCGACACCGACGAACCGTGGGAACGCGACCGCGTCGGCAAGCCCGATCACATCGCGAGCGCGCTGCAGATCATGGTCGAGGGCCCGCTCGGCGGAGCCGCCTTCAACAACGAGTTCGGCCGGCCCAACCTCGCCGGATATTTCCGCGTCTTCGAACAGACCGTCGCCGGCGTGCGCCGCGGCTATCACAAGCCGATCATGATCGCCGGCGGCCTGGGCGCGATCGAGGCCGGGCAGACCGCGAAGATCGTCTTCGCACCCGGCACGTTGCTGATCCAGCTCGGCGGCCCCGGCATGCGGATCGGCATGGGCGGCAGCGCCGCAAGTTCGATGGCGGCCGGCGCGAATGCGGCCGAGCTCGATTTCGATTCGGTGCAGCGCGGCAACCCCGAGATCCAGCGGCGCGCGCAGGAAGTCATCAACCACTGCACACAGCTCGGCGCCGTCAACCCCATCCTCGCGATCCACGATGTCGGCGCGGGCGGTATCTCGAATGCCTTTCCCGAACTGGTCGACGGCGCCGGCCGCGGCGCGCGCTTCGACCTGCGGTCGGTGCCACTCGAGGAAAGCGGCATGGCGGTGAAGGAGATCTGGTGCAACGAGAGCCAGGAGCGCTATGTCATCGCGCTCGGTCCCGATTCACTGCCGATCTTTCGCGCCATCTGCGAGCGCGAGCGCTGTCCTTTTGCGGTTGCTGGCATCGCGACCGACGCGAAGCAGCTCGTGCTCGAGGACGGCCCGCGCGGGGAGCGCGCGATCGACATGCCGATGCAGGTCCTGCTCGGCAAGCCGCCCAAGATGCAGCGCGATGTGGCGCGAGTGCTTCGCGAAGGCGTAGCGCTGGATCTGTCCGACGCGGTGCTGGCGAAGGCCGCGGTCGATGTGCTGCGCCATCCCACGGTCGCGAGCAAGCGCTTCCTGGTCACGATTGGCGACCGCACGGTAGGCGGATTCACGCATCGCGACCCGATGGTCGGGCCGTGGCAGGTGCCGGTGGCTGATTGCGCAGTGACGCTGGCCGACTACCGCGGCTTTGCAGGCGAGGCCATGGCAATGGGCGAGCGCACGCCGCTCGCCTCGCTGGATGCGCCGGCATCGGGGCGGATGGCGGTCGGCGAGGCCATCACCAACCTGCTCGCCGCACCCCTCGCGCTCGATCGCGTCAAGTTGAGCTGCAACTGGATGGCGGCCTGTGGCGAAGTCGGCGAAGACGCAGCTCTTTACGACACGGTCCGCGCGGTCGCGCTCGAGTTGTGCCCGGCGCTCGGCATCGGCGTTCCGGTCGGCAAGGACAGCCTGTCGATGCGAACCCGCTGGACCGATGCGGGCGGGCAGGCGCAGCAGGTCATGGCGCCGGTCAGCCTTGTCGTCACTGCGTTCGCGACGCTCGACGATGTGCGGCCGACACTCACGCCGCAACTGCAGCCCGGCGATACGACGCTGATCCTGATCGACCTCGGCCAGGGCCGCGCGCGCATGGCAGGCTCGATGCTGGCGCAGGTGCACGGCCAGTTCGGCGATGCGTCGAGCGACGGCATTCCGGACCTCGACGATCCGGCGCAGTTGATGGCGCTGGTCGGGGTCATCAACCACCTGCGCGGCGAGGGCAAGCTGCTCGCGTACCACGACCGCAGCGACGGCGGCCTGTGGGCCTGCGTGTGCGAGATGGCGTTCGCTGGCCACCTCGGCGTGAGCCTGAATGTCGACCTTCTCGTGACCGAAGGCGACGGCATTGCCGACAGCCGGGCCGAGCACGGCGATTCGAAAAACTGGGCCACGCAGGTCGGCCCGCGGCGCGCCGAGCTCACGCTGCGCGCGCTCTTCAACGAGGAGCTCGGCGTCGTCGTCCAGGTGGCGAGCGCCGAGCGCGACGATGTGATGCGAACGCTGCGCGAGTTCGGCCTGGCGCGCCACAGCCATGTCATCGGCAAGCCGAATGCGCGCGGCGTGATGGAGGTGTGGCGCGATGCCAGGGCCGTCTTCGGTGCGCCGCTGCGCGATCTGCACCAGGCCTGGGACGAGCCGAGCTGGCGCATCGCGCGCCTGCGCGACAACCCCGAATGCGCCGATGCCGAGCACGCCGCCGCGGGAGCGACCGACGATCCCGGCCTGCACGTGCACACGAGCTTCGATGTGCTTGAAGCGCCGGCTGTCCACACCGTGCGCCCGGCGCTCGCCATCCTGCGCGAGCAAGGCGTGAACAGCCATCTCGAGATGAGCCGCGCGTTGGACCTGGCCGGCTTCGATACCTTCGATGTCCACATGAGCGACTTGCAGGCCGGACGCGCCCGGCTCGATCAGTTCAAGGGCTTGGTCGCCTGCGGCGGCTTCAGCTATGGCGATACGCTCGGTGCCGGCGAAGGCTGGGCCCGCTCGATCCTCTTCAACCCGCTGCTCGCCGAGCAGTTCGCGGCCTTCTTCCAGCGCAACGACAGCTTCTCGCTCGGCGTATGCAACGGCTGCCAGATGATGGCCGCGCTCGCTCCGTTGATCCCCGGTGCGCAGGCCTGGCCCAAATTCAGCCGCAACCGCAGCGAGCAGTTCGAGGCGCGCCTGAGTCTCGTCGAGGTACTCGACAGCCCGTCGATCTTTTTCACGGGCATGGCCGGCAGCCGGCTGCCGGTCGCGGTCGCGCACGGCGAGGGGTTCGCTGATTTTTCGCAGCGCGGCGATACGGCTTCTGTGCGCCGTGCCCTGCGCTTCGTCGATTCCTGCGGCGCGGCGACCGAGGCCTATCCGGCCAATCCGAACGGCAGCCCGCAGGGCTTGACGGCGGTCACCACGCCCGACGGCCGGCATACCGCGCTGATGCCGCATCCCGAGCGCGTCTTCCGCGAAGTGCAGCTGAGCTGGACCCCGGGCGACCGCGCCGCGCCGAGTCCGTGGATGCGCATCTTCCGCAACGCGCGGCGCTGGGTTGGCTGAAACAAGGTACACCAGGGCCACGCCATGACCGAACTCGTCGTCCGCCGTTTGCTGATCGATCTGCAGACGCCCATCGCGCGTCGTTGGAACGGCGGCGACGCCTTTCGCAGCGCGCTCTTCAATGCCTTGTCGATGAGCTTTCCGGTCGGCGAGCAGTTCTTCATCGACGCGGTCCGGCGCGGCATGCAGGCGCTGCCAACTGCCGAGCGCGAACGGATGGAGCGCGAGGTGCAGGGGTTTATCGGCCAGGAGGCGACGCACCGGCGCATCCATGCCCTGTTCAATGCGCAACTCGAAGCGCAGGGACTCGTCAACAGCTGGGGCCCGCGCTCGGCGCGCCGCGTCGCTGCGATGGCGTCTTTCGATCCACGCCACGCGGTCGCGGTGACCGCGGCCACCGAGCACTTGACCGCCATCCTCGCCGACTGGATGCTGTCGCGCCCGTCAATCTTCGAAGGCGCCGAGGCGCGCCTTTCGACGCTTTGGCTGTGGCACAGCGCCGAGGAGTCCGAGCATCGCGCGACCGCCTTCGACCTCTACATCGCGCTCGGCGGCAGCCACGAATGGCGGGTGCGCTGGCTGCGCCTCGTGACGCGCCAGTTCATGCTCGATCTCGCGCGCCAGACGCTGCGCAACCTGTGGCACGACGGCGCGGTCTTCGAGTGGCGAACGTGGCGCAGCGGGGCGAGGTTCCTGTTCGGCCGCGACGGCATGTGGACCGTGGCGAGGCCGGCGTGGCGCGCCTATCTCGCGCCGGATTTCCACCCGCACCACCAGCCGGCGCCGGCTTCGGCGCAATGGCTGCTCGACCACGCGGCGCAATTCGCAGTGGTCGGGCAAAGCTGAAACGTTGCCACTGCAACTTCGTCGCGCAGGCCGATCGGTCGGCCGTTGTACGTGCCTACAACGCCTTGATCCCGACTCGCCGCAGCGCCGCTTGCAGACGATCCACTTCGTCGAGCAGATCGAGCATCACCGCGATGCTTTGCAGGTTGGCGTCGAAGTCGCGCTGCAGGCGGCGGATGCGGCGCACGCGGGCGAGTTCGTCGCTGCCGAAGCGCCAGCCGGTGTCGGTGCGCGCCGGCTGCACCATGCCTTCGTCGATCAGCAGTTCGACGAAATGCGGTTCGACCTGGCAGGCAAGCGCGATCTCGTCGATCTCGAGCCAGGCATCGTCGCCCAGGCATACGCCTGTCACGACGACGCCGCGGGCGGTTGCGGCAGTCCATTGGTCGGCCATGTTCAGACTCCCAGATGCTGGCGCGGGTTGAAGGCGAGTTCCTGCGCCATGCGCTGGTACAGCTCGCGCTTCGGATCGGTATCGGCGGCCGGCAGGACGATCTCGAGCACCGCATAGAAGTCGCCCGCGGCGACGTTGGCCGACGAGCCGGGAATGCCGCGTCCCTTCAGACGCAGCTTGCGCCCGGCCTTCGACCCCGGCGGCAATGTCACTTCGAGCGCGCCGCCCGGCGTGGGCACCGGAACGCTTGCGCCGAGCGCGGCCTCCCACGGCGCCACCGGCAGCGTGAGGTACAGATCGCGTCCTTCGGCGCGCAAGTGCGGGTGCGGCGCGAACTCGATCTCGAGGTACAGGTCGCCCGCCGGCGCGCCGCCCAGACCGGGCGTGCCCTGGCCCGTCAGGCGGATCTGCTGACCCGATCGAACGCCTTTCGGGATGGCCACGTCCAGGTGCCGTTCGCGCATCGTCATCTCGCCGTGCGCGTCCATCTCGGGCTCGCCGAAGGCGAGGCCGCGTGTCGCGCCGGCAAAGGCATCTTCGATCGGGATCACGATCTTCGCGTGCCGGTCCTGGCCGCGCCTGCGCGCCGATTCGAAGCCCGCGGTGCCGGCACCCGGACGGCCGCCGCGGCGCCGCGCAGCGCCGAAGAGGGCCTCGAAGAAGTCGCTGTGTGAACCGAAATCGCCGTTACCGGCATCGGCGAAGTCGAAGCCCGGATTCCAGTCCGGCGGCGGGCGGAAGTCGCCCCCGGCGCCGGCCGGTTGCGCGAACTGGCCGCGCTCGCCCAGGGTGTCGTAGGCGGCGCGCTTCTTCGGGTCGCGCAGCACCTCGCTCGCCTCGTTGATGTCCTGCATGCGCGTCGCCGCGTCGCTCGCCTTGTTGACATCGGGATGGTGTTTGCGCGCCAGCCGCCGGTAGGCCTTCTTGATCTCGTCCTCGCTCGCCGAGCGCTCGACCCCGAGAACCTTGTAGTAGTCCTTCCATTCCATGCGCGCGATCCCTTCGGTGCCGCGGCATCTTCGCACGGTCTTGAAATCACACCCCCGAGCGCGTGCCCAACGAGCCGGTCGCGGAACGGCGTGCGCTATCGTGCGCGCCGTGACGGCGACCCGACATTCGACATCCTCATCGATACGCGGCGGTGCGCTCGAACGCCCGTTTCGCTACGACCGGCTGGACGCCTGGCGCGGCTTCGCGGTCGTTTGGATGGCCCTGTTCCACTTCGCCTTCGACCTCGCGCACTTCGGCTTCACGCGCCAGAACTTTTATGCCGATCCGTTCTGGACCGGGCAACGCAGCGCGATCGTCAGCCTCTTTTTGCTGTGTGCCGGCGTCGGCCAGGCGATCGCGCACGCGCAGCGTCTGAACTGGCCGCGCTTCTGGCGCCGCTGGGGACAGGTGGCGGCGTGCGCCCTGCTCGTGACCGCGGCGACGCTGGTCATGTTTCCAAAGAGCTATATCAGCTTCGGGGTGCTGCACGGACTCGCGGTGATGCTGCTCATCGCCCGGCTGAGCGCCGGCTGGGGCGCGTGGCTGTGGCCGCTCGGCTTGGTCGCGATGCTGCTGCCGCACCTCGTCGCCAATCCATTCTTCGACGCACGCGCGACCAACTGGATCGGCCTCGTCACCCACAAGCCAGTCACAGAAGATTTCGTTCCGCTGCTGCCCTGGCTCGGCATGCTGTGGTGGGGCATGGCCGGCGGCAGCCTGTTGCTCGAACGGCGACGCGAATGGCTCGCCGGCGCGCTGCCGCGCGGCCTGGCGCCGCTTGCGCTGCTCGGCCGCTGGTCGCTAAGTTTCTACATGCTGCACCAGCCGTTGCTGATCGGCTTGATGATGGCAGCCGTCGGGCTGCGGTCGCTCTAGCCGCGCAGGCGCAGGGCGGCGGCGTCGATCGCGGCGGTCAGTTCGGCGTAGCTGCGGGTCACCGGGAACTGCGGAAACTGCGCGACGATGCTTTCGGGCGGGTGAATGAAGAAGCCGGCGTGCGCGGCGGCGAGCATGCCGGTGTCGTTGTACGAATCGCCCGCGGCGATGACCTGAAAGTTGAGGCCCCGCAGCGCGTTCACGGCATGCCGCTTCTGGTCCGGCATGCGAAGCTGGTAGTCGCGCACGCTGCCGTCCGAAGCGACGACGAGACGGTGGCACAGCAGCGTCGGCCAGCCGAGCTGGCGCATCAGCGGCTGCGCGAATTCGTAGAAGGTGTCGGAGAGGATCAGCACCTGGTAGCGGCTGCGCAGGTCGTCCAGAAATTCGCGCGCGCCGGCCATCGGTCCCATGCCTTCGATGACGGCCTGGATGTCCGCCAGCTTGAGGCCATGTTGGCGCAGCAGGTCGAGCCGGAATCGCATCAGCGTGTCGTAGTCGGGCTCGTCGCGGGTGGTGCGCGTGAGCTCGGCAATCCCGCTGCGGCGCGCCACCTCGATCCAGATCTCCGGGACGAGAACGCCTTCCATATCGAGGCAGATCATTTGCATGTGGGATCTTTCGGATCGGCCCTGGCAGGGCGGGAAAGCGGCGCGGATCGTACTCGACGCTGGGGCCTGTCGGCGCGACTTGCCCGTACCATCGACGCATGACCCAGGCGATGCAACTGCTGTTCGGCTTTCATGCGGTGACGGTGCGGCTCAAGGTGGCGCCGCACTCGGTCGCCGAGGTGCACTTCGATCCGCGCCGCAACGACCAGCGCATGCGCCAGTTCGTCGAGCGCGCGCGCGAGGCTGGCGTGCGACTGGTCGAAAGCAATGCCGAGCGGCTGGGCAAGCTCGCCGGCAGCGACCGTCACCAGGGCGTCGTGGCGCGTGTCGAGCCGCTTGCGCGCAGTCATTCGCTCGACGACACGCTTGACGCCGTGGCCGGTGCGCCGCTGGTGCTGGTGCTCGACGGCGTGACCGATCCGCACAACCTCGGCGCCTGCCTGCGCGTGGCCGACGCCGCCGGCGTGCACGCGGTGGTTGCGCCCAAGGACCATGCGGCCGGCATCAGCGCGACGGTGTCCAAGGTGGCGAGCGGTGCGGCCGAAACCGTGCCCTACCTGATGGTGACCAATCTGGCGCGCAGCCTGAACGAGCTCAAGGAGCGCGGCGTCCGCATCGTCGGCACCTCGGACGCGGCGCCGCGCAGCCTGTACGAATCCGACCTGACCGGCCCGCTCGCGCTGGTGCTGGGGGCCGAGGGCAGCGGGCTGCGCCAGCTCACCGCCAGGACCTGCGACGAACTGGTGCGCCTGCCCATGCACGGCGTGGTCGAGAGCCTGAATGTGTCGGTCGCCTCGGGGATTTGCCTGTACGAGGCGCTGCGCCAGCGCGGGGTGTGATCGCGGCGCTCAGATCCCGCCGAGCGCGCCCACCAGCGCGCCCAGGCCGATCAGCCACATCGGACCGATGCGGGTGCGCAGCATCGCGAAGACCGACACCGCGATGAGCGCGATCGCGCCCAGGCGCTGCGTCGGCTGGCGCAGATAGGGCTCGGCGAGGATCCAGCCGGTGGCGAGCAGCAGGCCGATCGTCAGCGGGGCGAGGCCCGTCGTGAAGGCGCGAACGCCGAGCGTCTCGCGCCGCTGGCTGGCGTAGCGAGTGGCAGCCAGGGCGAGCAGGGTCGAGGGCAGCAGGATGCCGGCCATGGTTGCGATGGCGCCGATCGGGCCGGCGACATTCCAGCCGATGGCGGCGACGAACAGAACGTTCGGCCCTGGCGCTGCCTGCGCGATCGCGACCGAGGCGCTGAACTCGCCGTCGGTCAGCCAGTGCTGCTGCTCGACGATATAGCGGTGCATGTCGGGTGCGGCGGCGATGGCCCCGCCCACCGCCAGCAGGCTCAGGACCAGAAAGTGACCGAAGAGACTCCACAGGTCGGCGGTCGAGAGTGCAGCGTGTGCGGTCATCGAAGCCGGCGCCACGCGACGCCGATCGCGAGCGACCCCAGACCCAGGAGCACCGCCGCCAGCGGCCAGCGCAGGGCGCCGATCGCCAGCACGGTGGCAACGACGAAGCCAGCGCAGGCGGCGCGCCCCATGGGGTTGCGGCGCAGCCCGATCGACAGCCTGAGGGCGGTCGCGAAAACCAGTCCCGCCGCGACCGCGCCCATCCCGCGCAAGGCGCCGGCGACCACCGGCAGGTGCGAGAACTCGGCATACAGCGCCGTCAGGGTCAGGACGATCGCGGTTGGCACCAGCAGCATGCCGATCATGGCCGTGAAGGCGCCGCGCAGGCCGAAGAAGCGGTCACCGACGATCAGCCCGAGGTTGACGATATTCGGCCCCGGCAGCACCTGGCTGACCGACAGGATTTCGAGAAATTGCGGCGTGGTGAGCCAGCCGCGCTTTTCCACCAGATCGCGCTGCGCAACCGCGAGCACGCCGCCGAAACCCTGCAGTGCGAGCGCGTTGAATGCAAAGAAGAGTTCCGCGAGCGTTCGCGGACCGACCGGGCTGTCGAGCTGGACGTTGCGCGACGGCGGGTGGGTTTCGTCGCTCATCGACGCGGCCGGCCGATCTCGCTGACGGCGGCACCGCTGCCCCGCAGCGCACGCCGGGCGACCCAGACGCTGAGCGCCACCCCCGCCGTCACCCACGCCGCGCCGAGCCAGTGCAGCGCGTCGTAGCCCGGATGGGCGACCAGCCAGCCGCCGCCCGCGGCGCCGCCGGCCTGGCCGAGGTACATGGCCGAGGTGTTCAGCGCCATCAGCGCCGGTGCCAGCATCGGCGCGGCGTTGCCGAGGCGCGCCTGCTGCGCCGAATTGGACGAGAAGCAGCCGAGCGCCCACGGGACGGTGACCAGGCCCATCGCGAGGATGCCGGTGCCCAGCGGCCAGGCGAGCATCGTCAGCAGCATCCCCGTGCCGGCGACGAAGACCGCGCGACCCGGGCCGATCCGGTCGATGTGGCGCGCGATGAACAGGTTGCCGATCAGGCCGAAGATGCCGAAGCACGCGAACAGCAGCGTGATTTCGAGCGGCGTCGCGAAGAGCCGTTCGCGGTAGTAGGGGGCGAGGTACGAGAAGAGCGTGAACTGGCCCGCGCTCAGCAGCGCGGTGACGAGCACCATCGGCATCAGCAGCGGATCGACGAGCAGGCGCTGCCAGGTGCGCAGCGACAGCGCCGCCGGCCGCACGCCGTCTGGCATCGAGGCAAAGACCCAGAGGGCGGCCGCGGCGGACAGCGCGGCGATCAGCTCGAAGATGCTGCGCCAGCCGAAGGTCGCGCTGACCCACGATGCGAGCGGCAGCCCGAAGACCGACGCGATCGACCAGCCGAGAAAGATGAAAGCGATGGCGCGCCCGCGTTCTGCCGGTGCCGCCATCACGCCCATCGCGGCGGCGGCCTGCGGCGAGAAGACGGCCGCGGCGAGCATGGTCGCGGCGCGCACCGGCCACAGCGCGGCGTAGTTCGGCATCAGCGCGCACGCTGCATGCCCGACCGCATACCAGACCATCGCCCACGCGAGCAGGCGGCGCCGGTCGAAGCCCGAGACCCAGCCTGCGGCCAGCGGCGCGCCGAAGCACATGACGACCGCCGCAATCGTGATGAGCTGGCCAGCGAGCGAGACCGAGATTTGCAGCGACTCGCTCAGGTCGTTGATGGCGCCGGCCACCGACATCACGCCGCAGCCGATCACGAAATTGCCGAACAGCAGCGCCCAGCGCGACGCTGCGACCGCACCGCGCACGGGTCCAGCGGGGGACTCGGGCGCCGCCTCGGGCGTCGGCCGGGTCACCGCAGGACCCGCAAGGCCTCGGGGTTCACGATGTTTGTCGGCTGACCCGAAATGAAGGCGATCACGTTGTCGAACGCGGCCTTGAAATACATCTCGTAGCTGTCGAGCTCGACATAGCCGATGTGCGGCGTGCACACCGCGTTTTCCAGGCGCAGCAGCGGGTGGCCTTGCAGGATGGGCTCGCTCTCGAAGACGTCGACCGCGGCCATGCCGGGGCGCCCGCGGTTCAGCGCCGAGACGAGCGCGCCTTCCTCGATGAGTTCGGCGCGCGAGGTATTGACGAGCAGCGCGGTCGGCTTCATTCGCGCGAGCGCTTCGTGGCGGACGATGCCGCGCGTGCTGTCGGTCAGGCGCAGGTGCAGCGTGAGCACGTCGCAGGCCTCGAAGAACGTCTCGCAGCTCGGCGCGGCGACGAGACCGTCGGCCACCGCTCTTTCGCGCGCGCCCTCGCTGCCCCAGACCGTGACGTGCATGCCGAACGCCCTGGCATAGCCGGCGATGAGCTGGCCGATCTTGCCGTAGCCCCAGATGCCAAGGGTGCGTCCCTTCAGCACCCCGCCGAGGCCGAAATTGGGCGGCATCGACGCTGCCTTCAGCCCCGACTGCTGCCAGGCGCCGTGCTTGAGGTTGCCGATGTACTGCGGCAGGCGCCGCATCGCGGCCATGATGAGCGCCCAGGTCAGCTCGGCCGGCGCGACCGGCGAGCCGGCGCCTTCGGCGACCGCGATGCCCATGCGGGTGCAGGCTTCGATATCGATGTGCGAGCCGATCCGGCCGGTCTGCGCGATGAGCTTGAGCTTGGGCAGCTTTTCGAGCAGCTGGCGCGGCAGATGCGTGCGCTCGCGGATCAGCACCAGCACTTCGGCGTCGCGCAGACGCACCGACAACTGGCCGATGCCCTTGACGGTGTTGGTGAAGACCTTGGCGTTGAGGTGTTCCAGCAACCCGGCGCAACGCAGCTTGCGAACGGCGTCCTGGTAGTCGTCGAGGATGATGATGTTCAAGGGCGGGTGGCAGTTCACGTCGGGACGGGCGCGCCGACAGGGCAGGGCGGAGAGCAGGACGGATGCCGGCTGCGGCTCATTGTGCCTGCGACGATGCGTCGGCGCGTCCGGGGGTCGGCCCATTGAAATCACCGCGATCGGATCGGTGCCGTCCCCGCGATACGGGTGTGCTGCGGCGTTGCGAATGCTCGCGATGCCCAGAGGCATCGCTGCGCTGTGCCCCTGGCACCGAAGGGCGTCCCGCGCGTCCTTCACCGACGCTTGCAGTGACTCAGTGGACTAGCATTCGCCTCCCCTCATCCGCGGAGCGTTCCATGTCCCTCTCGATGCACACGGCCAGCGTGCCGGTTTTCGTTCGCATGCTCGGCAATCTGCTGGTGTGGCTCGACAAGGCCGAGGCGCACGCCAAGGAGCGCAAGTTCGAGCCGGCGGTCTACCTCACGGCGCGGCTCGCGCCCGACATGCTGGCGTTCACCAAGCAGATCCAGATCGCCTGCGACAGCGTGAAATTCGGCGTCGCGCGGCTGAGCGGCGTCGAGGCGCCCAAATTCGACGATGACGAGGCGAGCCTGGCCGACTTGCGCGAGCGCGTTCGCAAGACGCTCGCCTTCGTGCAGTCGGTCCCTGCGGCGCGCATCGACGGCACCGAAGCCAAGGAGGTGACCCTGCCCCGGCGCGATGGCCCGATCCAACTGCGCGGCGATGTCTACCTGCTCAACTTCGTCCTGCCCAATTTCTATTTCCACGTGACTACGGCGTATGCGCTGCTGCGCCACAGCGGCGTGGCGCTCGGCAAGAACGATTTTCTCGGCGCCTTGCAGTGAGGCGGCGAGGGCGCCGCGGCGGCGCGGCGGTCAGAAGGTCGAGTCGGGAAACAGCTCGGTGATCCGGCGCAGCAGGCCTTCGCGGTGGCCGGGTGTGCGCGGGTGCGCGGCAGGCAGCGCGTCGAGCACGATGCGGCGCAGCCGCCACAGCTCGACCGCCTCGGTCGCCTGGCGCACCGAATGGCGAAGCTGCTGGCCGCGCGTTCCGGCCAGGACGGCGCAGGCGCACATCAGGTCGGCCTTCATCTCGACGAAGCGGCGGCGCGCCTCGATGCGGGCCTGCCGGTCCGCCGGCAGTCCGTAGCCGAGGTAGGCGGCGGCCGTTCCGGCGATGGCATGCGGCTGCGCATTCATGGTCGCGACGTCGGCTCGAGGGGTGCGAATCCGGAGCGCGGGCTGCGCGTCGGGAAATGCTTGTTCAGCGTCGCCAGGCGCGACTGCGCGCTCGACTGGTCGAGCGCATGCGAGACCAGCGCGAAGATGTCCGAGCGCAGATGCCACAGGTCGCGCAGGCCCGCCGCAGCGCGGATGCGCCGCTGTAGCTCGATGCTGCGCGGGCCGGGAATGTCGGCCACGCCAGCAAGAAAAGTCGTGCGCGCCTTGGCGGCCGCGCGGTCGGTCGGAAGTCCCGAGGCTGGCGCAAAACCCCAGCTCGCGAGCCGCGAGCGGCCGGCGTCGAACCAGCGACGCAGCGGCTCCGGCGTGCCCGCCTCGGCGAGCAGCCCGCTGAATCGGGATTGGGACAATCGATGCATGCGCGAGGCTCCCGCCTCGACAAACGAGCGAAGCGTCCGCCCATTGTTCGGCCGCCGGCGGCCCGGCGAAGCGTGAAATTAGCGGCACTTCGCGGCGCAGATCGGCGCGCACGGCCGCCGATCCTGAAAAGCGCTTGTGTGCGCCCGGACGCCGGGGCCCCGTCTTCCTATGCGACCCCGCCGATATCGCGGGAGTTGGGCGAGACGACAAGGGATTCGGCCGCAAGACCACAGCCGCAAGACGACGCCCGATCGATGGATCGCTAGACCGTGCCGAACAGCGCCTTGCGCTGCGCCGTGTAGTGCCACCAGGGCGCGGCCGGAGCGCCGCGCATGAAGTCGGTGGCGGCCATGAAGGTGTCGAGCACGCACGGGTCTTGCCGCGTGCCGGTGGCGGCGCACAGCTTCTGGTACAGCACGAAAGCATCCTTGCCGCGCAGATCGCCCGGCGCGTGGATGCCGATCATGCGCAGATCGGCCGCGAGCGACGGGCCGATATTGGGCAACTGCTCGAGCGTGCGGCACTCGGCCGCGCTCGCGGCCTTGGGCGATTTGATGACCTTGGCGACCGGCTTGTCGCGTTCATCGGCGGGCTGCCGGCGTTGCGCGGAGTGGAGGGCTGCCATGGCTTACATCAGCATGTGGTTGCGGATCAGCCCGACCGCGAGGCCTTCGATCTCGAACGCGATCTCGCCGGAACCCTCGCCCGTCAGCGGCAGGACGGTGGTCTTGAAGTCGGGGTTCTCGGGGATCAGCTCGATCGCCGTCTTGGTGCGGCGAAAACGCTTCACGGTGACCTCGTCGCCCAGGCGCGCCACCACGATCTGGCCGTTCTTCGCATCCTTGGCCTTCTGCACCGCGAGCAGGTCGCCATCGAGAATGCCGGCGCCCATCATGCTCATGCCGCGGACCTTGAGCAGGTAGTTGGGCAGGCGCGGGAACATGCTGGCCTCGACGATGTAGGTCTGGTCGATGTGCTCTTGCGCGAGCATCGGCACACCGGCCGCGACCCGCCCGATCAGCGGCAGCGAGAGCTGCTGGAACCCTGGCAGCGGCAAGGTGAACTGCTTGTTGCGCGACTGGTTCAGCGCACGCAATGTGTCAGACTTCAAACGGATGCCGCGCGAGGTGCCGCCCACCAGTTCGAGCACGCCCTTGCGCGCGAGCGCCTGCAGATGTTCCTCGGCCGCGTTGGCCGATTTGAAGCCGAGTTCATTGGCGATCTCGGCGCGGGTGGGCGGGGCGCCGGTGCGTTCGATGGCGCTGTGGACCAGCTCGAGGATCTGCTGCTGCCGGTCGGTGAGCTTCGGGGTTTCGTGCACGTGTGACCTTTCGGTTCGTGGGCCGGCTGAGGATTTGACCAGCCACTGTATTTTCATCCAGGTTCGCAAAAAATGCAAAGCACAGCGCGTGACCGCACCGTCGTCCTCGGTACCGGGGGCACCATTGCCGGCACCGCCGCCGACCCCGCCGACAACGTCGGCTACGACGCCGCGCAGATCGGCGTGGCGCAGCTGGTGGAGGCGGTACCGGCGCTGGCGGGGCTGGCGATCGAGTCCGAGCAGGTCGCGCAACTCGACAGCAAGGACATGGACTTCGCGACCTGGCAGCGCCTTGTGCACCGTGTCGCCCACCACCTGGCGCGCGCCGAGGTGAGCGGCATCGTCATCACGCACGGCACCGACACGCTCGAGGAGACGGCGTACTTCCTCCAGCGCGTGCTCGCACCCGGCAAGCCGGTCGTGCTGACGGCGGCGATGCGCCCGGCCACGGCGCTCCTCGCCGACGGGCCGCAGAACCTTCTCGACGCGGTGCGCGTGGCGCGCAGCGCGGGCGCGCGAGGCGTCGTCGCGGTGCTGGCGGGCAAGGTCTTCTCGGCTTTCGACGTGCGCAAGGTCCATACCTATCGGCTCGACGCGTTCGGCGCCGGCGAGGCCGGGCCGATCGGCTTCGTCGAAGAGGGCCGGCTGCGGATGCTGCGGCCGTGGCCCGAAGGCGCAGCACTCGGCCTCGCGCGCATCGACGTCGAAGCCGCGGCATGGCCGCGCGTCGAGATCATCGTGAACCACGTCGGTGCCGGACCTGCCGTGGTCAACGCGCTCCTGACGCACGGCGTCGACGCCATCGTGGTTGCAGGCACCGGCAACGGCTCGATGGCGCAAGCACTCGAGGCGGCCCTGCGCGAAGCCGAGCGCGCCGGGGTACGGGTCGTGCGCTGCAGCCGCTGCGCGGACGGCCCGGTGATCGGCGGCCCTGACGAGGGCTTTGCTGCAGCCGGCGCAAGCACGGCGGTGCAGGCGCGCGTGGAACTGCTGCTTGAGGTGCTGCGGTCCCGCTGAGCCCCCTGGCGGCTCGACGATCGCGTCGGGAGGCGCGGCGCGGAATCGTCTTCGCGCACGGGGATCCGATGTTTCGTGAATCTCTCACGCTGCCTAGCTCCGATCCGTGCGTCGACCCCACGAGAAGGGGGACCGTCCGGTGGACACGGTTGGTTACTCTGGCGCCAGCTTCTTTCAACGACGCACGACGCCCATGAGCAGAACGACCATGTCTGGAATCGACGACCCCGCCAGGTACCCGGCGACGGTCGACAGTTTCTTCAAACGCATCGCGTCGCCCATGCGTCGCTGACCCGCACCCTTCTTTTCAACGTGACCTGACGCGCGGAGGCTTGCGCCATCCGCCGCAGGCACCGCCTTGCCCGCGATTCATCGATACGACTCAGGATTTAAACCATGGCCACCAACTCGACATCGTTCACCAACACCCCGCAAGCCGGTGACGACATATTCACCTCTGCGATGACCGGTCTGACCGAAGATTGGTTGAAGACGGTGATTCTGGACGTCATGTCCAACGATCTTGGAGGCAAGGCAAAGGTGCTGTGGTCGTTGGATGACGGGATCAGCGATTCAACCGCGACGAAAATCTATGCGCCGGCTGACCTGCTCACTCAAGATTTCGCCAGAACCGAGACGCTGAGCAGCGATACGAGTCTGAACGGCGCGAAGATTTGGATCACTGACGACGGAAAGGTCGGATACAGCGCGACGGCTCTGAGCACCACCTTCAAGGCGCAACTCCAGGCGCTTGCTGAAGGTCAAACCCTGACTGACAGTTTTACGTATGCGATCCGTCTGGGCAACGGCACGCTCAGCTGGGCGACGGCGTATGTCGAGTACATCGGCAAGAACGATGGGCCGGTGCTCAATGACACGACCGACCCTGGGGCGGTGGTGGAACTAGGCAACGCATCTGCGCAGGACCTGGCGGCGATCACTGGAGGTTTCTTGGTCACCGACCTGGACATTGGCAATACGCTGACCGCGTCGGTGGTCGGCAGCCCGGTCGTGAAACTTGACGGGGTTGCTTTTTCGCTGCCTGCCGGTGCCGCGGCGCTGATCGCTAGCGGTGCCTTTAGCCTGACCAACGCGAGCCAGACTTCCACGGGCGGTGCGCTGTCGGTGAACTACAAATACGACCCGAGCGCTGCGAACCTGGATTTCCTGCGTGCCGGGCAGAGCCTGACTGTCACCTATGCGGTGAAAGTCAACGACGGCATGGCTGACTCCGCGACGCGGAACATAACGTTTACCATCACGGGCACCAACGACGTGCCTGTGATCAGCGGCGAGACCACGGGCGACCGTGCTGTCAAGGAAGAAAGCGACCTGAGCGCCAGCGGCACGCTGACGATCGTGGACACCGACACCGGCGAAAGCTTCTTCACGCCGGCGTCTGGCAGCACCAGCCACGGCAGCTACACGCTGGGCGCCAACGGGGTGTGGACCTACAGCCTGAGCAACGGCGACACGGCGGTGCAGGCGCTGCCCGAGGGCGCGACGATCACCGACAGCTTCACGGCGTGGTCGCAAGACGGCTCGGCCAGCAAGGTGGTGACGATCACGATCACGGGCACCAACGACGTGCCTGTGATTGGAGGAGTGAACACGAGTACCGTCAAGGAGGACACCGCGGTCAATGGTTCGGGCAACCTGACGACCAGCGGCTCGCTGACCATCAGTGACGCTGACCAGGGGCAGTCGAACTTCACCGCGCAAGCCAGCGCGGCGGGCACCTACGGCACCTTCACGCTGGCCAGCAATGGCGCATGGACATACACGGCGAACAACAGCCAGAGCGCGATCCAGCAGCTCGGCGCCACGCAGTCGATTACCGACAGCTTCACCGCGGTGTCGAGTGACGGCAGTGCCAGCCAGCTCGTGACGGTGACCATCAACGGCACCAACGACGTGGCCGTGATCGGTGGTACGTCGACTGGAGTGGTGACCGAAGACACCGCCGTCGTCGGCGGCAACCTCGTGACGAACGGGGCACTGAGCATCAGTGATGCCGATGCCGGGCAGTCGAGCTTTGTGCTGCAAAGCGCAACGACCGGCAGCAACGGCTACGGCACTTTTACGCTCGCCACCAACGGTAACTGGACCTACAGCGCCAACAACAGCCTGGCGGCGATCCAGGCACTCAACAACGACCAGTCGCTGACCGACAGCTTCACCGCGCTGTCTTTCGATGGCAGCAAGAGCCAGCTGGTGACAGTGACGATCAACGGTAAGGACGAGCCGGCAACCAACACCGCCCCGGTGAATACCTTGCCGGCTACCCCGCTTGCGGTCGCCGCGCCGAAGGTGGCGGTGACAGGACTGAGCGTCAGCGATGCCGATGCCGGCACCGGCATCCTGACGACGACACTTTCGGTGTTGAACGGCAAGCTGTCGGCGGCGGTGGTTTCAGGGGGCGCGACGATCTCGAACAACGGCACTTCGTCGATCACGCTGAACGGGACGCTGGCACAGATCAATGCAACACTGGCTGGCAGCAACCTGACTTATGCGGCAGTGGCCGGCACCAATGGCTACATCAGCACAGATACGCTGACCATGGTGACAAACGACAACGGCAACACCGGCGGGCCGGCCCTGACGGACACGGATACCCGGGCGATCAACGTGAATGCCACTGCGATAAGCGACACGGGAAGCAACAACAACACGTATGCCTTCAATGCGTCAACGGACGCCGGTCTCAAGTCGATTTCAGACAGCGGAGGCAGCAACGACACGATAGATATTGGAGCGCCCACCAACCTCGCCCTGACGAACCTCAACTTCGAGCAGGTCGGCAGAAACCTCGTGATCGACGTGAACGCCATGCAGATCACAGTTCTCAACCAGTACGCGGACGCCGTCACCGGTGGCACAACCACCAGCACCATCGAAAACATCAAGTTTGCCAACGGCCAAACGTACTTCGGATACGCACTGGAAGGCAGCTACGAACTGATCACGACACTGGATGCATCGGGCAGCGGCAACAAAAACTTCGTGTTGGCAGGCGGCGCAGGCGGCGATGTCGTGATTGGCGGGGACAACTCGTCCAAGAAGGACCTGATCTTCGGCAACGCGTCGGGAGACACGCTCAAGGGTGGCACCGGAAACGACCTTCTCGTGGGGGGCTCCGGGAACGACAGGCTCAGTGGTGGTGCAGGAATCGATACGCTCGTGGGGGGGGCCGGAAGCGACACCTTTGTTTTCAGCGACAAGGTCAACGCGGACACGATCGTCGATTTCAACGCTTCGGGGTCTCCGACCGACGGCGACTTTCTCGAATTGTCGCTGGCCTACTTCACTCAGCTCGCGGGTTCAGTGGGCAGCGCCCTCTCGGCCTCCCAGTTCATCGCCGTGACAAGCGGCGCGGCGGCTGTGAATCTCGGGGCGCTGAGCGGAAACATTCGCGTGATTTACGAGAGCTCAACCGGCAATATGTATTACGACACCGACGGTGGAACCAGCACCGGGCGCGATTTGGTGGCCACCGTAACGTTGACAAACCCGACCGACACCTTCGACTGGAATGACATCCGGATCGGTTCCTGAGCTTCCAAATCCTGGGGGACCGTGATGAGGGGTCCCCTCATCGGCGTGTTACTTCAACTGCTCGAAGCTGGCGTGCAATCCTGCCGCCCCGCCTGCGAAGTGGGGCGGTAGGATGATTAGATTCCCGGGGTTGCCGATGAAATTACTGTTGGGCGTGCTGCGCCGCCCGCTCCTCCACGTTGCAGGCCTGTCCTTCTTCGTCAACCTGCTCCTGCTCGTCCCGGCGCTGTTCATGCTGCAGGTCTTCGACCGGGTGCTGTCGAGCCAGAGCGGGGCGACGCTGGCGGTGCTGCTGATCGGTGCCGGCATCGCGCTCGCGCTGCTGTTCGCGCTCGATCATCTGCGTGCTCGCCTGCAGGGCGTGGCCGGCAACATCGTGGCCGAGGCGCTGTCGCCGGCGGTGACGAAGATCGTCGTCGCGCAGGGCGCGCGCCGCAACGGTCGCGGTTCGGGCGAGAGTCTGCGTGATGTCGGCTCGCTGCGCGCGTTGTTCTCGGCGCAGGGCCTGCTCGCGCTCTTCGATGCGCCGTGGGTGGTGGTGTATGCGGCGGTGATCTGGCTTGCGCATCCGCTGCTGGGTTTCGCCGCGCTCGGCGCGGCGCTGCTGATGCTCACGCTCGCGATCGTCAACGACCTCGTCACCCGACGCGATATCGAGTCGCTGCAGAAGACCGCTGCCGGCGCGACGCGCTATCTCGAGGCCTCGCTGCACAACGCCGAGGTCGCGCAGACGCTCGGCATGACCGATGCGCTGATCGCGCGCTGGCGATCGAAGAACGCGGAGGTCACGGCGCTGCAGCAACCGACCGCCGCCAAGTCGGTGGCGATGGCGGCGCTCACGCGCACGGTGCGCCAGGCGGTCCAGGTGCTCATGCTCGCACTCGGCGCCTGGCTCGTCGTCAGCGGCGAGGCGACCGCCGGCGTGATGATCGCGACCACCACCTTGCTCGGCCGCGCGCTCGCGCCGGTCGAGCAGATCGTCGGCAGCTGGCGCATCCTGGCCGAAGGGCGTGCCGCGTTCCGCCGCCTGGTCGCGTTGCTCGATGCGGCCGAGGCGCAGCCTCTGCGCATGTCGCTGCCGGCGCCGACCGGTGCGCTCGTCGCGCACAACCTGGTCTACCGCGCGCCGCAGGGCGAGCGACTGCTGCTGGCCGGCGTGTCGCTTGCGCTCGAAGCGGGCGAGTCGCTCGCCATCGTCAGCGCCAGCGGTGCCGGCAAGTCGACGTTGGTGCGGCTCTTGACCGGCGTGTGGGCGCCGAGCGCGGGCAGTGTGCGGCTCGACCAGGCCGACCTCGCGCAGTGGCCGCGCGAAGACCTCGGACCCTGGCTCGGCTACGTGCCGCAGGATGTCGAGCTCTTCCCCGCCAGCGTGGCCGAGAACATCGCGCGGCTTGGCCCGGTCGATTCGGCGCAGGTGGTTCGCGCCGCACAGCGCGCGCATGTGCACGAGCTCATCCTCACGCTGCCGCAGGGCTACGACACCTTCATCGATCCGCAGTCGGCCATCGTCTCGCCCGGCCAACGCCAGCGCATCGCGCTGGCGCGCGCGCTGTATGGCGATCCGCGGCTGGTGGTGCTTGACGAACCCAATGCCAACCTCGACGGCGCCGGCGAACAGGCGCTGGCCGAGTGCCTGAAGGGGCTGCGCGGCGAGGTCACGGTGGTCGTCGTGACGCACCGCTCGACGCTCACCCAGCACGTCGACAAGATGCTCGTCCTCGAGTCCGGCAAGGTCACGCTCTACGGCAGCGTGGCCGAGGTCATGCGGGCGATGCAGACCAAGGCGGCGGCCGTCGCGGGCGGTGCGCAGGTGGTCAATCTGCCGCGCGCGGCGCCGATGGAGAAGGTCTCGTGAGCGCCGACGTCCTGGGACTGCATACCGTGGTGACCTTGTCGCCGCTCGATGAACAACTCGCCGATGCGCGCCGGCTGGCGCGTCGTGCCGGCGCGGTGCTGCTGCTCGGGCTGCTGCCGGTCGGCGCCTGGCTGGCGCTCGCGCCGTTGTCGGCGGCGGTGGTCGCCAGCGCTTTCGTCAAGGTCGATCTCGACCGCCGCGTGGTTCAGCACGCCGAGGGCGGGACGGTTCGCGAGGTCAAGGTGCGCGACGGCCAGCGCGTCGCGCAGGGCGAGCCGTTGCTGGTGTTGGGTGATGTCGCGGTCGCGGCCGACCTGAACCGGCTCGACTATCGGGTCGCGGTCGAACGCGCGAGCCTGGCGCGGCTCGAGGCCGAGCAGCTCTCGGCGCCCATGCTGCTTTTCCCGCCCGACGTGACGACGGCGGCCAAGGCCGATCCGCGCGTGGCCGAGCAAGTCACCAAGGAGCAGGCGCTGTTCGCCGCGCGGCGGGGCGCACTCGTCGGGCAGTCGGTGCTGCTGCGTTCGCAGCAGGCAAAGGTGGTGCAGGAGGCAGCGGCGCTGCGGGCGCAGATCACCCAGGCCGGCGAATCGCTCGGCCACCAGAAGGCCGAACTCGAGACCAACCGTCGCTTGCTGAACGATGGCTTCATTTCGGCCACCCGCATCTCGCAGCTCGAGGCGACCGTGGCCGACTACGGAGTCAAGCTCGAGGAACGGCGCTCCGAACTGGCGCGTGCCGAACAGCGCCTGCTCGACGCCGACCTGCGCATCAAGTCGCTCGAGGGCGACTACCGCCAGCAGGCGAGCGACCAGCTGAAGGTGAGCGCGGCGCGGTTGGCCGAGATCCAGCAGGAGCAGCGCAAGACGCTCGACGCCTCGACCCGCCAGGTCATCACCGCACCGGTCGCGGGCGCGGTCATCAACCTCAAGTTCACGACGCCGGGAAGCGTGATCTCGCCGCGCGAACCGATAGCCGATATCGTGCCGACCGACCCGCGCCTGGTTGTCGAGGCGCATCTGCGCACCGAGGATGTGGGACGGGTCGCGCAGGGCCAGCGCGCCGACATCCGCTTCACCGCGTTCCAGTACCGCACGACGCGCCTCGTCGAAGGCAAGGTCTTCTACGTCGCACCCGACCGCACCGTCGACCGCAACACCGGTCAACCGTACTACGTCGCGCTGGTCGAGGCCGACGCCGGCTCGCTCGCACAGTCCGGCGAGATCAAGCTGCAGGCCGGCATGCCGGCCGAGGTGTATATCAAGGGCGACGAGCGCACGCCGCTGCAGTATCTGGTCGAGCCGGTGACGCAGGTGCTGAGGCGGGCGGGGCGCGAGCGCTGAAAGCCCGCTGCGCGCCGCATTACTCGCGCGTGATGCCCGACTCGTTGACGATCCTCGTCATCAGGTCGCGGTCGATCAGGCGCTGCACCAGTGCCGACGGCAACCCGATGGTCATCCTGATCAAGCTGGCAACGCGGAACGCGGGCCCCGACGCCGCATTGCGCTGCGGCTTCGCCGGTGTCAGCATCGCGAATGCAGGACGACCAACGCTTCAGTAATGCCTCGGGACCCGTTGAGACGGTCCGGTCCCGCCGGCAGGGCACCTGCGAGTTTGACCGTCGCACCCCGTTCAAGGAGGGCTGTACCGTGCTGCCACACCCCACGCATCGTTCGCTGCGCCGCTTGGCGCTGGCGCTGGCCGCCGCCGGTTTGCTGCTGGCCAGCCTGTCGGTCGCCGACCGCCGCAGCGTCGGCCGCACCGCCGCAGCTACTGCCGCCGATCCCACTTTCGACCCGCTGCTCGACGGCGGCGGTGCGAGCGGCTGCGGGCCGATGTTCGGCGTCGCGAAGCCAAAGCCGTATCGACTGCTCCTTGCCGTGGCGAAGACCGAGACGGCGCCGTTCCAGCCGCAACCGATGCAGGCTGCGGTCGGTGCCGTGCCGCTGTACCCCGACCTTGGCAACCTGTCCTGGCGAATCACCACGCGCCAGCCGCGGGCGCAGACCTATTTCAACCAGGGATTGCGGCTGGCCTTCGGGTTCAACCACGCCGAGGCGCAACGCGCTTTCCAGACGGCGCAGCAGCTCGACCCCCATTGCGCGGCCTGCTTCTGGGGCGAGGCGCTGGTGCTCGGCCCGAATATCAACGCGCCGATGATGGCGCCGGCGAATGCGCCGGCGCTTGCCGCGCTCGCGAAAGCGGTTGCGCTGAAGGATCGTGCCGGCGCCAGGGAGCGGGCTCTGATCGAGGCGCTTCAGCAGCGCTATTCGGACGACCCGAAGGCCGAGCGGGCGGTTCTCGACGCGGCGTATGCCGATGCGATGAAACAGGTCGCAAAGCGCTTCCCGGGCGACGATACCGTGCGCACGCTGTACGTCGAAAGCGCCATGGACACCCAGCCGTGGGACTACTGGGAGCCCGGCGGCGCGATGCCGAAAGGGCGCGGTGCCGAGATCGTCTCGGACCTCGAGACGGTGCTCCGGCGCAACCCGACCCACGCCGGCGCGATCCATCTCTACATTCATGCGGTGGAGGCCTCGACCACGCCCGAACGCGCGCTGCCGTTTGCCGAGCGGCTCGGTGCGCTGATGCCGGGCGCTGGCCACGTCGTGCACATGCCGGCGCACATCTACTACCGCGTCGGCCAGTACCGGCGCTCGCTCGATACCAACAAGCGCGCGGTGGCCATCGACGAGAAATATTTCAAGACCTCGCCCTCGGACCCGATGTACAGGGGCGCGTACTACCCGCACAACATCCACTTCGTGATGGTCTCGGCGCAGATGGGTGGCGACGCCGCGACCGCGATCGACGCGGCCAAGAAGCTCGACGCTTCGGTTCCCGACGAACTCGCAAAAGAGTTCCAGATCATGGAGCCGGTGAAGGCCGCGCCCTACACCACGCAGCTCCAGTTCGCCGATCCCGACACGGTCCTGTCGCTCGCCGCGCCCGACGATCAACTCGTGCTCGTTCGAGCGATGCGCCACTACGCGCGTGCGGTGGCGCTGGCGCGAAAGAAGGACGCCGCCGCGGCACGCACCGAGACCGCTGCCATCGCCGAGCTTGAAGCGAAGGCCGATTTCAAACCCTATGACGCGTGGGGCGTGCCGGCGAAGGCGATCCTGCAGACCGCGCGGCTGGTCGCCGCCGGCCGGATCGCCGACGCGGCCGGCGACCTGAACGGCGCCGGCAAGGCCTACGAGGAAGCGATCGCGCTTGAGGACGGTCTGAGCTATACCGAGCCGCCGTACTGGTATTACCCGGTGCGCCAGTCGCTCGGCGGCGTGCGGCTGCGCCAAGGCCGGCTCGACGATGCCGAACGCGCGTTCCGCGATTCGCTGGCCCGCGTTCGCAACAACGGTTGGGCACTCGCGGGGCTGGCCGAGGTGTACCGGCAAAAAGGCGACCGCAACGCCGAAGCGGCGGCGCGGCGGTCGTACGCCCGGGCCTGGTTCGGCCCGAGCGGGGGACCGGATCTGACCCGGTTATGACCGGGCTCCGATGACGACGCTGAACGACAATTGGCGGATGACCGAAACCGACCCCGACGCCCCTGCCGCCGTCAACGAAGCCCGCCTCTGGCGCGATACCGGCTGGACCGCGCGGGTGGTGAAGAACGAGGACGACGAGGGCTGGGCGGTCGAGATGGTGAAGGATGGCGAAGCCGAGCCGGCGCTGGTCGGGCCGTGGACCATGGGGCGCGACAAGAAGAACCCGAAGCCGCTCGACCAGTCGGCCTTTCTGACGCTCGTGAAGACCGCCGCCGAGGTGCTGCGGCGCCACGAGCAGCAAGATCATGCGGCACGGCACCGCAGCGTCACCGTCACGGCGGGCGCCGGCCGTATCGAGGTCAGGCTGGATATCGAGGCCGGCGATGAGGATGCACGCGCCCAGCTGAGCGCATTCGATGCGGCGGGCGACGAACTGGCGCGGGTCGGCGTCGATCCCGCGTTCCGTCTGAACGTGCGAAGTGCCTCGGCCTGGATCGAGAGCGGGTTCCGAGGGCCGGCTTGAACCGTGTCCGGGTGCGCGGCGGTCTTCAGCCGATCGGCCGTGTCAGATAGACGCCTTCACGCCCCACGATCGGCTCGCGCGTGGGCATGAAGATCGTGCAGTCGTCGCAGGGCGCGCGGATCTCGAGCGGGCCGTCGGTGGCGATGAGTTCGTCGCCGGCAAAGGTTTCGAAGCCGACCACCGGTCGGGCGAAGGCGAAGTCGGCGTGCTGCACGACGTGGGTTCGCAGCAGCTCGAAGCGGCGCGACGCAGTTGGCATCGGCGCAGCCGCCGGCCGGTCGACGAGGCCGAAGTGGCCGAGGAAATCGAGCGCGACCGCAGTCGCCAGATCGGCGCTCGCCTGTTTGAAATGCTGTCCGCACTCGACCACCAGCGCCGTGCCGGCGGTCGATGCGCCATCGCCGTGGGCGCCGTGCTGGATCAGCGGCGTGCCCGAGCCCAGGCCGGCCGGCATCACCAGATGAACACCGGGCCTGGGCAGGGCGCTGGCGACCGCGGCGTTGCGTTCGAAGGCGGGATAGACCCAGAACGGAATCACATCCTGGCTCGTCGAGTGGATGTCCAGGATGTGCTCGGCCGCCGCCACCGCCGGGCGCATGGCGCGGGCGCGCTGAAGTTCGACGCTGTCCTCGGCGCCGTCGAGCCAGGTCGGCGACCAGATGCGGTTTAGGTTGTGCGTGACGAGCCGGCTGTCGAACGGTCGCGCGGGGTCGAAGGTCTCGTAGGCGGCGACGTTGGCGAAGCTGAGCGTGAGCGTGCCGATCTTCGGCCGCACGCCGGTGTCCAGCAGATGGCAGACCGCGACCATGCCGCAGAACTCGTTGCCGTGGGTGAGCGCATTGACCATCACGTGCGGACCGGGCCGGCCCGATTCGAAGCGGTGCACATAGTCGATGCCGGTATTGCCGGAGCGGTAGGGCGACAGGTCGCGCGGCAGGACCTGGAATTCCGGATGGGGAGCGTTCATGCGGCGAGATTGTGCCGGCGCCGATAGGCCGCACCCTGTCCCAGTGTCTCGGGGCGGCCCGCCTGCCGGCGCGGGATACTGCCGTTTTCGCAGTAGCCTTGAAAGGACGCCTTGGACCTTCGTCGTCACCTCGCCGCCTGCCTGGTAGCGCTGTCGGGCGCATTCGTTCCGGGCAGCGTGCTCCCCGCCACCAAGGCGCCGGCCGTGACCAAGGCGGCGATCCCGGTGCCGGCCGGCCGGCTGCCACGCAACGTCATGCCGACCCACGTTGTTCTCGCGCTCACGGTCGACCCGCGCGAGGAACGCTTCAGCGGCAAGGTGCAAATCGACGTTCGCGTGACGCGGCCGACGCGAACGGTCTGGCTGCACGGCAGCGAGCTTCGCATCGTGCGCGCCACGCTCACCCCGCAGGGCGGCGCGCCTAGGCCCTTGGCGGTTACGAGCGCCGATGCGTCGGGCGTGCTGCGCCTCGATCTAGCCCGCAGGATGGCCGCCGGGCGGGCGCGAATCGAGATCGCCTTCGACGCACCCTTCGGCCAGCTTCAGGGCGCCTACAAGGCTCGCGCCGCCGACGAGGACTACGTGCTCACGCAGATGGAAGCGCTCGGCGCCCGCCATGCCTTTCCGGCCTTCGACGAGCCGAGCTTCAAGCAGCCGTGGGATATCCGTCTCACCATTCCCGAGGCGATGCAGGGCGCGGCGAATACGCGCCTGCTGCGCACGCTGCCCGCTGCGCCGGGCTGGAAGGAGCTCGTCTTCGCGACCACGCTGCCGCTGCCGAGCTACCTGATCGCCTTTGCGGTCGGGCCTTGGGACGTGGTCGATGCAGAGCCCCTGCCGCCCAACGCGGTGCGCGCGCGGCCGGTTGCGCTGCGTGGCATCGCGCCGCGCGGCCAGGGCCCGCGCATGCGCTACATGCTGGGTAGCACGGCCGAGATCGTGGCAGCGCTCGAGGCTTATTTCGGCATCGCCTATCCGTTCGACAAGCTCGACCTGTTGGCGGCGCCCGACTTCGGCAACGGCGCGATGGAAAACCCCGGCCTCATCGTCTACCGCGACCGGCTCCTGTATGCCGACGAGCACTCCGACCTGCCACTGCGCTATGCGTCGTATGCGGTGCACGCGCACGAACTCGCGCACCAGTGGTTCGGCGACCTCGTCACCATGCCGTGGTGGGACGACGTGTGGCTGAACGAATCGTTCGCGACCTGGATGTCAGCCAAGGTCGTCGGCACGCTGCAGCCCGACCGGCGTCCCGAGCTGTATCAGCAGGGCCGCACGCTCGCCGCGATGGAGCAGGACAGCCTGGCCGCGACGCGGCGCATCCGCGAGCCCATTCGCGCGTCGACCGATGTAGCTTCTGCGTTCGATCGCATCACCTACGCCAAGGGCGCCGCGGTGCTGTCGATGTTCGAGCGCTATCTGGGCGAGGATCGCTTTCGAAACGGCATCCGGGCTTATCTGCACCGGCACGCGAGGGGCAACGCGACGAGCGCCGATCTGGTCGCCTCGCTCGCGGCACGGAGCGACGACCCGGCCGCGCTGCGCGCGGCGATCGGCAGCTTTCTCGACCAGCCCGGCGTGCCCATGCTGCAGGTCGCGCTCGACTGCCCGCAGGGCGCCGCGCCGCGGTTGCGCATCGTCCAGTCGCGCTTCCTGCCGGTCGGCTCGGCGGCGTCGAGCGCGGGCGCGTGGCGGGTCCCGGTGTGCGTGCGCTGGGGCGATGCGCAAGGCGGTGGCGGATCGCAGTGCAGCCTCGTCGGCGCGAGCAGCAACGTGCTCGCCTTGAAGGCGCCGAGTTGCCCGGCCTGGGTCATGCCGAATGCGGGCGGCGCCGGCTACTACCGCTTCGCGCTCGGCGCCGAGGATGCGGCGGCGCTGGAAGCCAATTTCGATCGCCTGGACGAGCGCGAGCAGCGCGCGTATGCCGACTCAATCGACGCGGCTTTCAGCGCCGGCGTGATCGACGTGCCGCGCTTCCTGCGTGCCAGCACGCGACTGGCTGCGGCACCGGCGCTGGAGACGGCGCTCGCGCCGGCCGAGACCATCGAGTGGATGCTGCTCCATCTCGACCCGACCCCCGCCCAGGAGGCGAGCCTGCGCGGCCTGCTGCGCAGGCTATATGCCCCCCGTCTGGCGGCTCTCGGCAGCGTGCCGCGGCCGGGCGAAACCGAGACGGATGCGCTGTTTCGCCTGCGCTTGATGCACGTGCTGGCGCGCGCAGGGCGTGATCCCGAGTTGCGCGCCACGCTCGCCCTGCAAGGCCGTCGCATGCTCGGGCTGCCGATCGCGGCCGATGCCGCGCCCGGAGACGGCCGCCTGCACCTCGATGCCGCGGCTGCCGAAGTGCGCGGCCTGGCCCTCGTGGTGGCGTTGCAGCAGGATGGCGCGGCCGATGTCTTCGAAGCGCTCATGACGCAGCTCGCGGCGAGCACCGACGCGAATCTGCGCGGCGATCTGCTGGCGGCCCTGAATGCGGCGCGCGAACCGCCGCAGCAGGCGAGGCTGCGCGCGCTGGTGCTCGTCCCCGATGCGCTGCGCCGCAACGAGATCCCTTTGCTGCTGCGCCGCGAAAAGGACGGTGACCGTGCCGCGCGCCCGGCCATTCGCGAATGGATCGTCGAGCATTTCGACAGCGTGGCGGCGCGCGTCGCACCGTTCGCCGTCCGGGTGGTGCGGGCCTATGCCGACGATATGTGCAGCGAGCCGGAGGCCGATGCGCTGCAGGAGCGCTTCGGGTCGCGCGTGGCCGCGCTCGACGGCGGGCCGCGCGCACTCGCACAGACGATCGAGGAGGTGCGCCTGTGCGCCGCGCTGCGCGAGCGCCAGCGCATCGACATCGGTGTCGATCTACCCTGACGCGCGATACAAGCCTCGTTCGGGCTGAGCGCGGCCATCCGACACGCTCAGGGTGATTGAGCTGCCCTTCCGCTCAAGCGCTGGCGCGGCGCGGCAGCTTCCAGCCCGGCCGCACGAAGTGGCAGGTATAGCCGTTCGGGAGGCGTTCGAGATAGTCCTGGTGCTCGGCCTCGGCCTGCCAGAACGGGCCGGCCGGCGCGAGTTCGGTCACCACGCGCCCGGGCCACAGGCCGGAGGCATCGACGTCGGCGATGGTGTCCAGCGCGACCCGCTTCTGCTGGTCATCGGTGAAGTAGATCGCCGAGCGGTAGCTCGCTCCGCGGTCGTTGCCCTGCCGGTTCTTGGTCGTCGGGTCGTGGATCTGGAAGAAGAATTCGAGCAGGTTGCGATAGCTCGTTCGCTGCGGGTCGAACACGATCTCGATCGCCTCGGCATGATTGCCGTGGTTGCGGTAGGTCGCATTCGGCACCTCGCCACCGGTATAGCCGACACGGGTCGACATCACGCCGGGCTGCTTGCGGATCAGATCCAGCATGCCCCAGAAGCAGCCGCCTGCGAGCACGGCACGTTCGGTCGTCGTCGTTGTCATGTCCTGTCCTCCGCCACTTGGTCGATGTAGTCGCCATAACCTTGCGCCTGCATCTCGTCGCGGGGAACGAAGCGCAGCGAAGCCGAATTGATGCAGTAGCGCAATCCGCCGCGATCCGCCGGGCCGTCCTCGAAGACGTGGCCGAGGTGGCTGTCGGCATTCGTCGAGCGCACTTCGGTGCGGACCATGCCGTGCGTGACGTCGCGCAACTCGTTCACGTGCGCCGGCGAGATCGGTTTCGTGAAGCTCGGCCAGCCGCAGCCCGATTCGAACTTGTCGGACGACGCGAACAGCGGCTCGCCCGAGACGATGTCGACATAGACGCCGGGCTCGTGGTTGTCGAGATATTCGCCGCTGCCCGGACGCTCGGTCGCACTCTGCTGCGTCACGCGGTATTGCTCGGGGGTGAGGGCGGCGACGGCCTCGGGCGTTTTTCGATAGCTGCTCATGGAATGACTCTTTCAAGCGGAGGATGCAAATGGGTCGGAAAACGGTGTTCGCAAGTGTCGGCGACTGCTGGCGAGATCGTCTGGCGAACGTGAAATTGTCGACACGTCGACTTTGTGGCCACGCCTCGGCGCCGACTTCGTTCGCGCGACGCAAGATTCAATTCGTCGAGACGCTCAAGGCGTCCCGCAAAACGCCGATTCTTCCGAGAACAGGTTCATCCGGAGCGTGCAGCTCATGAATGCCAGGATCAAACAGCTTCGCGATCTGGTCGTCGCGCTCGATCTTGCCGAGCGTCACCTGCAGCCGCTCCCGGCCGACGTGTACCAGGCCGCCGCCCGCAGCGCGCTGCGCTTGACGCGCGACGAGATGGGGCTGCTGCCGATCGGCGACTTCGCCGGCCCGCCGAATGCGCTGCAGGGCATCGCCGAGAACATCTTTTTCGCCACCAACCGCTGCCTGCCGGATCTGGACGGCAGCGGGCGCGCCGGCGTGGCGCACGCTTGCGCGATGGCGCTGCTCGAGCGTGTCACCGCGGCTGCGCGTGCGACGGAACGCACGATGGCGCGTGTCAGCCGATCACGCGGTCGGCGCGAAGGGCGAGCGACCCCGGCACGACGATGCCCATGGCCCGAGCCGTCGTCTGATTGACGACGAGCTCGAACGTGCTCGGCTGCTCGATGGGCAGGTCGCCCGCCTTGGCGCCTTTAAGAATTCGGTCGACATAGCTGGCGACGCGAGATTCGAGCACCTCGAGCCGCGGTCCGTAGGCGATCAGGCCGCCCATGTCGGCCATGACGGGCGACTCGTAGATCGCGGGAAGCTTCAGTGACGCCACGAGGTTGATGATCTGGCGTGCGTCGCGAAAGTAGCGCGGAAGCGAGGGAACGAGCAAGGCCTCGACACGCTCGCCGGCCAGTTCGGCCATGGTGCTCCGGTAGGCGTCGCTGCCGTCGCCACTTGCAACGACGCGCAAGACGACACCCGAGGCACGTGCCACGCGCTGCACATCCGGCGCGTCGAAGCTCTGGTCCGGCCATAGGACCCCGATGCGCCGCGCCTTGGGCGCCAGATCGAGCAACAGTTCGAGCCGCTCGCCTTCGAGTTCGTCGGGCAGCATGGAGACACCGGTCACCGTCCCGCCGGGGCGGGCGAGGCTGCGGACCAGTCCTGACTCGATGAGCCCGCCGCCGCCCCAGAACGCCATTACGATCGGAATCACGTCGGTCGCCTGCCGTGCCGGGAGGATTGCAAACGGGCTGACTGCGACGATGACGTCGGCCTTTCCCTTCACGAGCTGGGCAGCGAGCGCGGGCAAGCGACCGACTTCGTCCTGCGCGGACAGGCTGTCGTAGACGACGTTGCGGCCGTCGAGGTAGCCGAGACGGGTCATCGCAGCGCGGAATTCGCGCTCGGGCTCGGGCACCGTGGACGGCGTGAGCCAGCCGATCCGGTAGGCCCGCGAGGCCGGCTTCGCCCAAGCGGGCGGCACTGGCACGGCCCACGCCAATAACGGCACGATGCAGCGGCGGCGGTCGATCATTGCCCATTGTGACCGGGAGGCCCGACCGGCGACGTCAGCCCAGGGCGCGGTCCCGGCTCGGCACGCAGGGACGAAAGACGGACGCGCCGCTCGCACGACGCGACAGCGGTTCAGTCCCGATACCCCGGCAGTTCACGGTCGAGCACGGCGAGCATCGCCTCGAAGAACAGCCGCTCGCGCTCGGCGCGCGAATGGCGGTCGTTCGGGTTCGTGGCCCGCACGCGCGCCACGATGTCCGGCGGCAGCAGCTCCAGCGGACGGCCCGTGGACAGCGCGAGGATCTGGTTGCGGCACACGCGCTCGAGCCGGTACAGGCGTCGGTAGGCCTGCGCGACGCTGTCGCCGGTCACGAGCACGCCGTGGTTCTTCATGAAGACGATCGGCTTGTCGCCCATCAGATCGGCAAGCCGCTCGCCTTCCTCGAGCGAAGCCGCCAGGCCGGTGTAATGGTCGTCGTACGCGATCTGGCCGTCGAAGAAGGCCGCGGTCTGGCTGGCCGGCAGCAGCCGGTTGTCCTGCAGCATATTGAGCGCCATCGCCCAGGTCTGGTGGGTGTGCAGCACGGCCCGTGCGCCGGTGATGCGGTGGATCGGCGCGTGGATGCACTGAGCCGACAGTTCGAGCGCGCGCAGATCGTCGCCTGAAACATTCCCCTGCTCGTCGAACACCACGAGCTCGCTCGCCCGCGCGTGCGACCAGTGCCCACCGAAGGGCAGGATCAGGTACTGGCCTTCGGCGCCCGGCAGCGTCAGCGTAAAGTGGTTGTCGATGCCTTCGTCGAGCTCGTGCAGAGCCGCCAGTCGCAATGCGCCGGCAAGGTGGACGCGGGCGGTGACGGCCGCGTCGGCATCGAGGTCGGCATGCGCGGGCGAGGGCGCGATCAGCGGGCGAACGGACATGGCGGGCTTTCGGTGCGGCAACGGCAGTGAGCTTAGCCCCGGATGACGTAGGCGGCGGCGCGGCGTCCGACAATCCGCAGCGACTCAGCCCGTCCAGGAGCCGCCATGCCGCCCGTTTCCGCCCTCGTCTTCGATATCTTCGGCACCCTCGTCGACTGGCGCACCTCGATCGCCCGCGAGGTGCGGACGGCGCTCGGGGATACCGTGGACGGCGAGGCCTTCGCCGATGCCTGGCGCGACCAGTACCAGCCGGCAATGGAGGACGTGCGCAGTGGCCGGCTGCCGTTCTCCAAGCTCGACGTGCTGCACCGGCGCAACCTTGACGTGGTGCTGCGCGAGCTCGGCCTCGACGAAGCGCTTGACGAGCCGGCGAAAGTCGCCCTCAACCTCGCGTGGCATCGGCTCGATGCGTGGCCTGACGTGCCCGCCGGACTGCTGCGGCTGCGCGCCAGATACCGCATCGCGCCGTGCTCGAACGGCAATATCTCGCTGATGGTCGATCTGGCGCGGCGTAACGGTTTTCCGTGGGACGCGATCGTCGGCGCCGAGCTCGCGCGCGATTACAAACCCAAGCCGGTCGTCTACCTGAGCGCCGCCTCTGCCTTCGACTGTGCGCCGGGCGAGGCGCTGATGGTCGCCGCGCACTCGTCCGACCTCGCTGCCGCCGCCGCGGCCGGCCTGCGCACCGCCTTCATCGCGCGGCCCGACGAGCGTGGACCCGGGCGCGGCGAAAGCGTGGCGACGGTGCCGGTCGACCTCTCGGCGCAGGGGCTGATCGACCTGGCCGAACAGCTTGGTTGCTGAGCCGGTCCGGCGCACCGTCAGCCGGCACGTATTTCGATGTCGACGTCGGCCCGGTCGGGTTCGTCGGCGGTGAACAGCGGTCGCTGCACCAAGCGCGCCAGCGGTGCGAACAGGCGGTCGGGGAACGACTCGCGGCGCACGTTGTTCAGGCTGACGGCCTCGTTGTAGAAGTTGCGCCGCTGCGCGATCTGGCTTTCGAGCGCCGACGCGCGCGCCTGCAGTTTGCGGAACGAGGCGTCGGCGTGCAGCGTCGGCTGGTTCTCCGCGACGGCGAGCAGTTGCACCACGCCGCTCGACAGCATCTGTTCGGACGCCAGCCGGCCCGGCACATCGGCGCCGCCGGCGCTCACCTGCGCCCGCAGGGTCGTCACCCGTTCGAGCAAGGCGCGTTCGTATGCCGCATGGCCCGCGACCGCGCCGATCAGCGCCGGCAGTTCGTCGTGGCGCTGGCGCAGCAGCACGTCGATGTTGGCCCACGCCTGGTCAACCTGGTGGCGCACCTGCACCAGCCCGTTGTAGAGCGCCACGGCATAAGCCAGCACGCCCGCCGCGAGCAACACCCCGCCGAGCGCGATCGCAGCGGTCCAGGCCATCGCGTCCGGATTCACGCCAGCTCACCGTCCGAACACGGCGTCCACCAGCGCGTAGAGCGCGTAGCACATGACGCCGATGCCGACCGCGCACAGCATGAGCGAGCGACGTCGCAGCGCCGCCAGTGCGGCGGTCTCGGGCCGGTTCGAGACCAGGAAGGGGTGACCGTCGCGGCCCTTCCACACCAGTGTCGCATCCGGCGCCATCGGCGGCGGCTCCTCGCCAGCCTCGGCGCGCTCGGGCCGCTCGCCGCCCTGGCCCAGCTTGACCATCATGTCGAGGTAGCCGATCAGCACCGCCACCACGATGCGCATCGGGCGCGGGAAGGCCGCCACCAGTTCGCGCTTCCAGCGCCCGCTGCGCCACAGTCGGACCAGCTTGTCGAGGGCGCTGGCTTCCGACGCCGGCGGCACCTGGCGGCGGATGCCCAGGGTGCCCAGCACATAGAGCGTGCCGCCGGCCTCCACGCACCGTTCGGACACCCGCATCAAGCGCGTGCCATTGAACGGAAAGCCCAGCTCGTCGAGCAGCGCCGCGCCGGCCGGCGGCAGCGTGTCGCGGTCGGACTTCCAGATCTGAGTTTCGAGCAGCAGGTCAGCGTCGTACAGCCACACCGGCAGCCGGCCGGTATCGTCCTCGAGGGTGACGACGTCGATGTTGCCGCCCCAGCGCGCAGCGACCTGCTCCCACTCGCCATCGCCGTGGCCGTGTCCGTCCTCGTACCAGAGGTAGACCGCGACGTCCCACCACACGCTGGGCCGGGCCGTGATGCCGGACGCGACCGGACGCTCGGTGATCGCGCGCCCCTCGAGCTCGACCCGGCCGATCGCCGCGCTCGACGCCTTGGCGGTCGGCGTGTTGGCGACGGCAATGGCATCGCGCAGGCCGACCAGGCCCTTGCGGAAGATCCAGCCGCCGAACGCGAAGCCGGCTGGCACCGAGATGACCGGATGCAGCAGGATCCCCATCAGCAGGATCAACCCGACCAGCGCGGCCATGACCGCGACGACGATGCCCCAGACCTTGGCCTGGCTCATGGCGTCGGGTGCGATCCCGAGCCGCTTCTGCGCTTCGAGCAGCGGCACCTGCTCGCCGATCCAGCGCGTGCCCAGGCGCCCGCGCACCGCCGCCACGATGGCCGCGCGGTCAGCGCCCTGCGGCAGCACGCGCATGAAGCCGGGCGCGGCGGGTGGGGCACGACCGCCGGTCACGGTGCCGACGCGGTGCGATACGAGCAGCCATTCGAGCCGGGCCGGGATCCATCGCGCCATCTGGGGGGCGCCGCGCCCACCCATGCCCTGCATCGCGGCGGTCCCGCCGGCGTCGATCGCGTCCCAGCGCAGCGTCTGGTCACCCGGGCCCATCGGATCGTCGGAGTAGAAGCGCAACGCATCGTCGTCGAGTTCGATGCGGGACTCGGTATCGCCCAGCGGCGTCGGCACGGTGTAGATCCAGCGCAGCGGAAGCGACGTCGATGTCATGCCGTGCCCTTCAAGGAGGTTGCCGGCGACACCGCGCCCGTGCGGCGCAGGATAGCGGCTCGGCCCTCGAAGCGGCGCTATCGGGCGGCGACCGTCCGCGACGGCAGCCCCGTTCACCTCATCGTTTGCCCTGCAGGTCGGCGATCAACGACTTCATCTGCCCGATCTCGCGGACCTGAGCTTCGATGATGCCGTCGGCCAGCTTGCGCACGCGCGGATCGACGATCCCGGCCCGGCGGCTCGTCATGATCGCGATCGAGTGGTGCGGGATCATCGCCTTCATGTAAGACACGTCCTCTACCGTGCGCTGGCTGCGCACGAGCCACAGCGACAGCGCGAAGACGGCGACGCTCGCGACCACGATGCCGGCATTGGCGGCCCGGTTCTCGAGCATGTGTCCCATGAACGCGAGCATCACGAGCGCCATCACGGCGCCCATCAGCAATGCCATGTAAGCGCGTGTCTCGCTGTACGTCACATGGTCGAGTTCGAAAGTGTTCAGGTACATCAGCCCGAACATCACGAGCGTCGAGGTTGCGATCATCGCGGCAAAGCGCAGGTACGGGTGCACATCAATCTCCGGGAGCGTTTGAGAACCGGAACCGCAGCAAATCGCATGCCCGTCGACGGCACCGGTCTATCATCGCCGCGCCCCGGCGCCGCGGGTAAAGGACACCATGCAACCCGTCATCACGAGCCTGCTCGATACCGACCTGTACAAGTTCACGATGTGGCAGACGATGTTGCATCGTCATCCGCAGACCCAGGCCGAGTACACCTTCGTATGTCGCAACCGGCCGGCGCATCCGCTGGCCGAACTGGCGGACGAGATGAATGCGCAGCTCGACCATCTGTGCCGGCTGCAGTTCGCACCCGACGAACTGGCTTACCTGCGCGGGCTGCGCTTCATCAAGTCCGACTTCGTCGACTTCCTGCAGATCTTCCATTTCCAGCGCGGCTTCATCAGCGCGCGCGCGGTCGGTCCCGACCTCGAGATCATCGCGCGCGGTCCGCAGGTGCACGTGATGGCGTTCGAGATCTTCGTGCTTGCGATCGTCAACGAGCTCTACTTCCGCCGCTTCGATGCTCCTGCGGCGCGCGTCGACGGCCGTCGCCGACTGGCCGAGAAGATCGACCAGCTGCGCGAATTCGGTAACGAGCCAGCGCGCCGCCATCCGTTCGAATTTTTCGACTTCGGCGTGCGCCGGCGTTTCTCGGGAGACTGGCAGCGCGAAGTGGTCGCCACGCTCAAGCGCGAGATCCCCGAATATTTCAAGGGCACGTCGAACGTGCTGCTGGCGCGCGACCTCGACCTGGTGCCCATCGGCACCATGGCGCACGAATATCTGCAGAGCTACCAGGCTCTGGGCGTACGCCTGCGCGACTTCCAGCGCGCCGCGCTCGAAGGCTGGGTCCAGGAATACCGCGGCGACCTCGGCGTGGCGCTTACCGACGTCGTCGGCATGGATGCCTTCATCGCCGACTTCGACCTCTATTTCGCCAAGCTATTCGACGGCCTGCGCCATGATTCGGGCGATCCGGTGGTGTGGGGCGAAAAGGCGCTTGCGCACTACGCGCGGCTGCGCATCGACGCGCATACCAAGCGGCTCGTCTTCTCCGACGGCCTGGATTTCGAGCGTGCCAGGGCGCTGTACCGCCACTTCGCCGACCGGACCCAGCTCGGCTTCGGGATCGGCACGCACATCACGAACGATGTGGGCCAGACGCCGATCGGCATCGTGATGAAGCTGACCCACTGCAACGGCCAGCCGGTGGCCAAACTGTCGGACAGCCCGGGCAAGACGATGTGCGACGACCAGACATTTCTGGCCTACCTGCGCCAGGTCTTCAACGTCAGGCCGTGAAGAAGGCCAGCGCCTCGTCGATCAATAACTGCGGCGCCTGCTCGGCGATGTAGTGGCCGCAGGGCAGCGCGGCGCCACTGACCTGGCGGGCCACGCGGCGCCATTCGTCAAGCGGCTGGAAGCAGCGCTGGATCACGCCGTCGGCGCCCCACAGCACCCGCAGCGGCAGCTCGAGCTGGCGGCCGGCACTGCGGTCGCAGCGGTCGTGCTCGAGGTCGATCGAGGCGGCGGCGCGGTAGTCCTCGCAGGTGGCGTGCGCCGCGCCGGGCAGCGCCAGGCAGCGCTCGTATTCGCCAAAGGCTAGCGGATCGAACGGACCGAGGCCGGCGCTGCGCCGGCCCATGATGTCGTGCAGGTAGGCGCTCGGATCGGCCTCGATCAGCCGCTCGGGCAGGCGCGCAGGCTGGATAAGGAAGAACCAGTGCCAGTAGGCGCGTGCGAAGGCTTCGCTGGTCTGCTCGTACATCGCCAATGTCGGGGCGATATCGAGCAGCATCATCCGCCGAACCGCAGCCGGATGGTCGAGCGCGAGACGGTGCGCGACGCGCGCACCGCGGTCGTGCGCGAGCACGTCGAAGCGATCGAAGCCGAGCGCACGCATCGCTACGATCTGGTCGCGCGCCAAGGTCCGCTTCGAATAGTTGGCGTGGTCGCTCGCGCCTTCGGGCTTGCTCGAATCGCCATAGCCGCGCAGGTCGGTGGCGACGAGCGTGAAGCGCTGCGCGAGGACCGGCGCGACCTTGTGCCAGATCGCGCGCGTCTGCGGGTGGCCGTGCAGCAGCAGCAGCGGCGGACCGGTGCCGGTGACGAGCGCGGCGATCTCGATGCCGGGTTCGGTCTCGATGCGCCGCTGCCGTGCACCGGGGAAGAGCTGCTCCAGATTCGTCATAGCGCCGGGTCGCGCTTCAGACCGTCACGAAAGCCTTGCCTTTGAGCGATCCGGCAAAGCCGTCGAAGACTTCGTGAACCTGCTTCCACGCCGGCAGCGCCTTCATATTCTTCATCCAGCGCTGCACGTTCGGGTAGGCGGCGTAGTCGCAGCCGATCAGTTCTCCGGCGCCCACCATCTCGGCACCCAGATAGTCGGCGATGCTGATCGCGTTGCCGCACAGGTAGGGGCGCTGCGCGCCGATCAGGTTGCGGTCGAGGATGGCGAGCCAGCCGCGCGCGCGTTCGTTGTGCCAGGCGAGGGTGCCGGCCTGCAGGTCGTCGCCCGGCCGCTTGTGGTGCGGGAAGGCCTGCGGGTAGACCACGCCGTAGGCCAGGTCGCGGTACAGATTGGTATTGAACCAGTCCATCGTCTCGTTGACGCGGGCGCGCTGCTTGAGGTCTTTCGGGTAGGCCGCCGAGCCTTTCACATCGGCCAGATATTTGAGGATGGCCGAGCACTCGGTCAGGCGGAAGTCGCCGTCTTCCAGCACCGGCACCATCTTGCTCGGATTGACGGCGGCGTACGGCGGCTGCATGTGCTCGCCGGTGAAGATGTCGACGACCTGATAGTGCAGATCGATTCCTTCGTTCGCGGCGAACATCATCACCGTGCGGCTGGTGGTCGAGGCGGGGTGGCAGTAGAGCTTCATGGAGGGTCTCCTTGAGCGGACGAAGCGAGGGCGAAGAGCATGCCGCGCACCGTGCCGGCGGTCAATGCCGTACAGCGCGCAGCTTCGTCACCGCACCTTCGAGATCGCTCCACGCCGGCCGGCCGGGAGCAAAGCGCAGCCGCATATAGGCGGCGAGCGCGGCGATCTGCCGGTCTTCGAGGTGATCGCGGAATGCCGGCATGAAGCCGATCTCGCGCGAGGCCGGTTCGCGCACGCCGTCGAGGATGACGCGCAGCAGGTTGTCGGGCCGGTCTGCGTGCAGCTTGCTCGTGAGCGCCAGCGGCACGTTGACGCCGAGCCCGCGCGGGCCGTCGCCGTCGTGATGGCAGGCACCGCAGGCGGTCTGGAACATGCGCTGCGCGGCGTCGGGCGAAGGCGCGTGGGATTGCGCAGTGGCAACGGCGCGCTGTGCCGCCGCGGCCGCGTCGGCATCGCCTTGTGGCGGGTTGAACGAAGCGAGGTAGGTCGCCATGGCGCGCACGTCGGCATCGGACGCCGGGCCGAGTTCGCGCACCACCGTCGCCATCGGGCCGGTCGCCGTGCCGTGCAGCGCGCTGTGGCCATGGCGCAGATAGTCGTAGAAGGCCGCTTCGGTCCATGCAACCGGTGCGCGTGTTTGCGAGGTGAGCGCCGGCGCCTCCCAGCCGTCGACCATCGCGCCGGCCAGGAAGGCTTTGCCCGGCCGCTCGGCGCCGAGCGCATCGCGCGCGGTGTGGCAGGCACCGCAGTGGCCCACGCCGGTGACGAGATATTCGCCACGCTGCCATTGCGCCGACCCCGACGGCACGGCAGCCGCAGTGGCAACGGCAGCACCGGTCGCGAGGGAGAGTCCGTTCCACAGCGCCATCAACGGGCGCACGCCGAACGGGAACGCCAGGGCGGTGCGATGCACGTCGGTACGCACGGCGGGCTGCGCCATGAGGTAGGCATACAAGTCGGTCAGGTCGGAGTCGGTCATGCGCGTGAACGACGGGTACGGGAACGCCGGGTACAGGTGGTGCCCGTCGCGCGAGATGCCTTCGCGCATCGCTCGCTGGAAGGCGCTGAACGACCACCCGCCGATGCCGGTATCCGGGTCCGGCGTGAGGTTGGTCGAGTAGACGGCGCCGAAGGGTGTGGCGATCGGCAGGCCCCCGACGTTGCGCGCCCCGCCGGGCACGGTATGGCAGCCGGCACAGTCGCCGAGCGCGGCCAGGCGCTCGCCGCGCTCTATCGTCTCGGGCGTATAGATCGATGCATGGCCGGCCGCGACCGGCGCGATCGCGGCGCGTCCGCCGAGCAGTGCGGCGCCCACGCCGACGATGCCCGCCAGCAGCGCTGCGACGCGCGTCCAGCGGCCACCGCGCGATGGCCACACGGGGTCGGCTGCGGCGGGATGCGGTGGCGGCGCGGCGGCATCGGCGCGGAAGGTCGGCGGATTCAGCGCCGCGCGGACCACCTCGGGCGTGAACGGTGGTTCGCGAAAGCGCACCCCGGTGGCATCGAAGATCGCATTGGCGATCGCCGCAGTGCCCGGTACCGACGCCGATTCGCCCGCGCCCAGCGGCGGCTCGCCCGGGCGCGGCATCGAGACCACCTCGATCACCGGCACCTCGCGAAAGCTGAGGATCGGGTAGCTGCCCCATTCGCGGTTCGCGACGACGCCGCCGCGCGCGTCATCGACTTCGACCCGCTCGCGCAACGCCCGGCTCGTGGTCTGGATGACATTGCCGTGCACCTGGTGCTGCAGACCGGCCGGGTTGACGACGAGGCCGGCGTCATGGCCAACGACGACGCGTTTGACGTAGACATCGCCGGTCGTCCTGTTGACATCGACATCGGCGATCCACGCCGACCACGCCGCGCCGAAGCCTGGCCACTGGCTGTGCACATAGCGCGCCTGTGCCACGCCCTGGCCGTGCAGCCAGTCGCCGGTGGACGCCTTCTGCAGCGGCGCGTTGTGCGGCACCCAGCCGGCGCGCACGGCGGTGGCGCGCAGCAGCTCGGCGGCACGCGTGTCGTCGAGGTGGCGCAACCGGTAGGCGAGCGGATCGGCGCCGGCCTGCGTCGCCAGTTCGTCGACATAAGACTCGTGCGCGAATGCGTTCGGCAGCGCCGAGACGCCGCGCAGCCACGAGGCGCGCAGGATCGGCGCCATGTCGTTGACCGTGACGCGCAGGTTCGGCACGCGGTAGGGCGGGCGCGCGCTGCGGTCACCCATCTCGAAGGCGCGCGCGACGGGCTCGATCGTCCGCGTGAGCAGCAGGGCGAGGGTCGGCGCGCCGTTCGACGGGTACGAGGTCGAGAAGTCCCAGGCCGCGAGCGCGCCGTCGTCGGCCAGCGCGCCGGCGACCGTCATGAACTGCGCCGCGCCCTTGGGCTCCCACTGCATCTCCTGCTCGTGCGAGAGTTGCACCCGCACCGGCGCGCCGATGGCCCGTGACAGCAGCGCCGCGTCGGCCGCCACGTCGTCGGCGCCGTTGCGGCCATAGCAGCCGGCGGCTTCCATGCGGACCACCTCGACCGCGCTGTCGGCCACGCCCATGAGCCTGGCGAGGTCGGCACGCAGCGCGTGCGGGCTCTGGGTCCCGGCCCACACGGTGAGTACAGGGGGCGCTTCGCCCTCGCCATGCCACTGCGCCAGCGCGCACGACGGGCCGAGGCTCGCGTGCATCTGGTAGGGCCACGTATAGCTGCGCTCGATCGATGCGCCGTTGCGCAGGGCGGCATCGACATCGCCTTCGTCGACGAGGCGGCGTGGCGTGGCGGGGTTGTCGCGCAGCGCCTTGCCGAGATCGTCGAGTGCCGGCATGCCAGGCCACGGCCTCCAGCGCACGCGAAGCAGCAAAGCGGCCTGCTCGGCGATCTCTTCCCGCTCGGTCACCACGCCGACGAAATCGCGGATCACGACGACCGCCCGGATTCCCGGCAGGTGCGCGATCGAGGTCTCGTCGACGCCTTCGAGCGTATTGCCGATGAACTCGCCGTGGTCGGCGCCGGCATACGGCGGGCGCACGACGCGACCGTGCAGCATGCCCGGCGCGCGCATATCGTGGACGAAGACGAGTTCGCCGAATGCCTTGGCCGGGATATCGCTGCGCGGCACCGACCGGCCGACGATGCGGTGCTCGGGCTGCGCCTTGACGCGCGTACCCATATCCAGCCGCAGGTGCAGTCGCTGCCCGCGCAGCAGATCGGCATACGCCGCGCAGCGGCCGTCGCGCGCGTACACCGCGCCATCTCGCACATCGAGCGAGTCGCCGGCGAGGCCCAGCGCCTGCGCCGCCATCTGCAGCAAGCAGGCCCGTGCCTGCGCCGCCGCCAGCCGCAGCGGCGCGGCGTGGACCTGGATCGAGGCGCTGGCGATCGTCGGCCCCTGGTTCGGCGCGCGCGCGGTATCGCCGAGCACCATGTGCACCGCGGCCATCGGCACGTCGAGTTCCTCGGCGACGAACTGCGCGAGTGCGGTCGCGATGCCGGTGCCGAGATCGACGTGGCCGTGCAGCGCGGTCACGCTGGCGTCGTCCCAGACCGCGAGCAGCACCTCGACGCCTTCGGCCGGATCGGCCGGTGTAGCCGGCGGCTGGCCCCGTGCCGACGGCGCCGCGGGCGGCGGATCGCGGACGACGAGCAGCACGCCGTCGGCCGCGAGGAAGTCGCTGCGCGTGCGCAGATTTGCGCCGCGGCTCGTCATGTCGCCTTCAGCGCATCGGCCGCGCGCCGCACCGCTTCGACGATTTCGACATGCGTGCCGCAGCGGCACAGGTTGCCGGCCAGCGCGCAGCGGATCTGCGGCTCGGTAGGCTGTGGCGTATGCGCCAGCAGCGCGACCGTTGCCATGACCATCCCATTCAGGCAGTAGCCGCACTGCGCCGCCTGCGCATCGATAAAAGCTTGCTGAACCGGGTGCGGATGCGTGCGGGCGCCGAGTCCTTCGAGGGTCGTGATTGCGCGCCCGGCCACACCCGCGGCCGGGATCACGCACGCGCGCGCCGCCATGCCGTCGACCAGCACCATGCACGCGCCGCAGGCACCGAGTCCGCAACCGTATTTCGGACCGTTCAGCCCCAGGTCGTTGCGCAGCACGGTGAGCAGCGATGCCTCGCGACCGGCGGCGAGCGTATGCGCGACGCCGTTGACGATCAGCTCGAAGCACGGCTGCGTGGGCCACGCCGCGGCGAGCACATCGGACTGCACTATGCGGCGGCGATATCGGCCGCTTTGATCCGCTTCACGCCCTTGGCGGCCATCTGCTTCCAGGCTGCGGCGAGCGAGCCGTTGAGATCGATCGCACGCGTCGCATCCTCAATCACATAGGTCTCGAAGCCGAGGCGGCGCGCATCCATCGCGGTCCAGGCAACGCAGAAATCGGTCGCCAGGCCGGTAATGAAGACGCGCTTGATGCCGCGCTGCTTGAGATAGCCCGAGAGTCCGGTTGGCGTCTTGTGGTCGGCCTCGTCGAAAGCCGAATAGCTGTCCATATTCTTGTGATAGCCCTTGCGCACGACGAGCTGCGCGGTCGGCAGGTCGAGGTCCTTGTGCAACGCCGCGTCGGGCGTTCCCTGCACGCAGTGGTCGGGCCACAGCACCTGGGTGCCGTACGCGAGCTTGGTCGTCTCGAACGGCTTCTTGCCCGTATGGCTGCTCGCGAACGAGGCGTGGCCGGGGGTGTGCCAGTCCTGCGTCACGACGATATTCTCGAATGCCTTGGCAAGCTTGTTGATGACCGGCACCACGTCCTCGCCCTGCTTCACCGGCAGCGTGCCGCCGGTGACGAAGCAGTTCTGCACGTCGACCACGATCAGCGCCGACGCGGCATCGGGCTTGATGGCGGCGGCGCGCGCCCTCACGGGCAGCGCGGTGACCAGCGCGAGGCCGGCGGATTGCAGCAGGAGGGTTCTTCGGTTCGGGTTCGACATGGCATCTCCTCGGGGTGGCTGGGGTGCAAGGCGCGCTTCAGACGCTGAGGTAGGCCCGCCGCAGCGCCTCGTCGGCGGCGAGTTCGGCCATCGTGCCCCACCAGCGGATGTGGCCCTGCTCGAGCACATAGGCGCGGTCGGAAACGAGTTCGGCGAAATGCATGTTCTGTTCCGACAACAGGATGCTCACACCCTGTGCCTTCAGCGCCACGATGGTCTCGGACATTTTCTCGACGATGAGCGGTGCGACGCCTTCCGACGGCTCGTCGAGCATCACGAGATAGGGATTGCCCATCAGCGTTCGCGCGACCGTCAGCATCTGCTGCTCGCCGCCGCTCATGCGCCCGCCAGCGCGGTCGGGCATTTCGGCAAGGTTGGGGAAGAGCTTGAACAGCGCCTCGGCGGACCACAGCGGCGCCGCCGACCGATCGGGCCAGAGGCGCGGCGGCTGGCGCCCGACCTCGAGGTTCTCCAGCACCGACAGATCGGCGAAGACGCGCCGGTCTTCCGGCACATAGCCGAGCCCGAGGCGGGCAATCGCATGTGAATCGAGCTTGGCGATAGCGCGGCCCATGAAATCGACCGCACCGCCGCGCCGCTCCAGCATGCCCATCAGCGTCTTCAGTGTGGTCGACTTACCGGCGCCGTTGCGTCCCATCAGCGCCACCACCTCGCCACGGCCGACGTGCAGGTCGATGCCGAACAGGATCTGCGCCGCGCCGTACCAGGCGGTGAGGCCGCTGGCTTCGAGAAGGGCGGTCATGCTTCGCGCTTTCAATTCGAAATATCCACCGCGAAGGCGCAAAGGTCGCGAATAGGAGCACGGACATCTGCATTCCTTCGTGTTCTTTGCGACCCTGGCGCCTTCGCGGTGAAAAATCTCGCCGTACTCACGCCCGTTCCTTCTCGAAGGTCTTGCCGCTGCCGAAATAGACCTCCTGTACCTTCGGATGGTCGCGGATCTCGGCTGGCTTGCCTTGCGCGATGAGGCGCCCGCGCGCCAGCACGATGATGCGGTCGGCATACGCGAAGACGACGTCCATGCTGTGCTCGGTGAACAGCACCGCCAGGCCGCGCTCGACGACCAGTCGCTTGGTCAGCCCCATCAGGTCGCGCCGCTCGCCCGGGCCCATGCCGGCGGTCGGCTCGTCCATCAGCAGCAGACGCGGCGCGTTGGCCAGGGCGATCGCGAGCTCGACCCGCTTCACGTCGCCGTAAGCCAGCACGCTGCACGGCCGATCCGCCTGCGCCGCCATGCCGACCTGTTCGAGCAACGCCAGCGCATCGGCGCGACGGTAGGCCGTGGCGCGGAGCCACATCGCATACAGCTTCGCGTCGGCGGAGAGCAGGGCCATCTGGACGTTCTCGACCACCGTCAGCGACGCGAAGGTCTCGGCGATCTGGAAGGTGCGTCCGACGCCCAGGCGCCAGATCGCGCGGGGCGCGCGGCCGACGAGCTCGTGGCCGTCGAACTGGATCGAACCCGCATCGGCGCGCAGCTGGCCGTTGACCATGTTGAAGGTGGTCGACTTGCCGGCTCCGTTCGGCCCGATCAACGCCAGCAACTCGCCGGCCTTGACCTGGAAGCTCACATCGTCCACGGCGCGAACGCCGCCGAAGTTTTTGGTCAGGCCGATGATCTCGAGAAGGCTCATCGGCGCACTTCGACGAAGTTGCCGGAGGTTTTTCTATGCATGTTCCGCTGCCTCTTTGATCGCCACCTTCCGTCGCGAGAACAACGGCCCGAAGAATCCGGCGATGCCCTGGGGAAAGGCGAGGACGATGAGCAGGATGATCGCGCCGAGCAGGGCGCGCCAGTAATCGGTATTGCGCGCGACGGCGTCCTGCAGCCAGGTGAACGTCACGGCTCCGACGATCGGCCCGGCGAGCGTCTGCACGCCGCCGAGCAGCACCATCACCAAGCCGTCGACCGAGCGGCCGACGCCCACCGAGTCGGGCGAGATGCTGCCTTTCGAGAAGGCGTAGAGAGAGCCCGCGAGACCCGCGAAGACCGCGGCGACGACGAAGCCGGCCCACTGCAAACGCTTGACATCGATGCCGATCGCATCGGCGCGCAGGGGCGAATCGCGGCCTGCGCGAAGCGCCATTCCGAACGGGGCGAAAAGGGCACGGCGCAGCAGCAGGATGCCGCCAACCACCAGGGCCAAGGTGAGGAAATAGTAGCTGCGCTTGTCCTCCAGCCACGGCGCCGGCCAGACACCGTTCAGGCCGTTGCTGCCGCCGGTCACGTCGTCCCACTGGAAGATGACCGACCAGGCGATCTGCGCGAAGGCGAGCGTCAGCATCGCGAAGTAGACGCCCGAGAGGCGCACGCAGAACCAGCCGAAGACGAGCGCGCCGAGCGCCGAGGCGATGGGTGCGGCGACGAGCGCGACCTCCATCGGCAGCCCGAGGCTGCGCACGCCGAGCGCCGCCGCGTAGGCGCCGAGGCCGAAATACGCCGCGTGGCCGAACGAGTGCATGCCGGCCGGCCCCATGATGAAGTGCAGGCTCGCGGCGAACAGGGCGGCGGTGAGCAGGTCGATCGCGAGCACCGTCATGTAGGGCGATCCCGCGGTGGCGAACGGCCAGGCCAGCAGCGCGAAGAGCAGCAGCGCGCCTCCGATCTTCTGCGCCGCGTCGGCGGCACGCAGCGGTTGCTCGACCGCGCCTTGCGCGCGCACCCCCGCCTGCGGCTTGCCGAGCAGGCCCCAGGGCCGCACGACCAGCACGATCGCCATGACGAGAAACTCGACCACCAGCGTCAGCTTGGAAAAGGCGAAGTCGATGCCGAAGAGCTGGACCGTGCCGATGCCGATGCAGATCGCCTTGATCTCGGCAATGAGGAGCGCTGCCACATAGGCGCCCGGGATCGATCCCATGCCGCCGACCACCACCACCACGAAGGCATCGCCGATGGTCAGCAGATCGAGGCCGAGGTTGGCCGGCTCGCGCGGCAGCTGCAGCGCGCCGCCGAGGCCGGCGAGCATCGTGCCGAGCGCGAAGACCGCGGTGAAGAGCCAGGCCTGGTTGACGCCGAGCGCTCCAACCATCTCGCGGTCCTGCGTCGCGGCGCGGACGAGGATGCCGAAGCGGGTTCGGGTCAGCAACAGCCACAGTGCACCCAGCACGGCCGGGCCCACGACGATGAGGAACAGGTCGTACTCAGGAACGCGGCGGCCGAGGATCGTCACCGCGCCGGCAAGGCCGGGCGCGCGCGGGCCAAGCAGGTCTTCCGGACCCCACAGCCACAAGGCGGCGTCCTTGATGACGAGCATGAGCGCGAAGGTCGCGAGCAGCTGAAAGAGCTCTGGCGCGCGGTAGATGCGGCGCAGAAGCGTCACCTCGACCAGCGCGCCGAATGCGCCGACGGCCAGTGCCGCGATCAGGAGCGAGGGCCAGAACCAGGAACCGGTGCCGCCCAGTTTGTCGACCAGCGCATAGGCGATATAGATGCCCAGCATGAAGAACGACCCGTGCGCGAAATTGACGATCCGCGTCACGCCGAAGATGAGCGAGAGGCCCGCGCCGACAAGAAAGAGCGAAGAGGCCCCGGCCAGGCCGTTGAGCAACTGAACGAGAAGGCCGGAAAGGTCCAAGAGTGGTGTACTCGTTCGTCGAAATTCAAGAGCCAGTTTCTTGGACGCAAGGTTCGCGAAGGAGCGCGAAGGTCGCAAAGAATGCAAAGGGCTCGAAGGGACCGGGGGCGTATGCGAGCTGCCCAGTCTTGACTTCTATTGCTTTTCCTTTGCGACCTTTGCGAATCTTTGCGACCTTTGCGACCTTTGCGACCAAGTCTTGTAATCAGACTCCCGAACGCATCTTCTTCACCGCCTCAGCGCTCGGCTGGTATTTCGCGCCGTCGAGATAACGGTAGTCGGTCATCACGCCCTTGCCGCCTTCGTTCTTGGTCTTGCCGACGAAGGCACCCATGGTCGACTGATGGTCTTCGGGGCGGTAGGTGATCTTGCCGAAGGGCGTATCGACGACCAGACCCTCGAAGGCGGCGACGAGCTTCTCGGTGTCGGTGCTCTTGGCCTTGCGGATGCCGGCTGCGAGCGACTTGATCGCGCTGTAGCCGACCACTGAGCCGAGGCGCGGATAGTCCTTGTATTTGCCGTGGTAGGCGAGGAAGAAGGCCTTGTGCTCGGGCGTCTGGATGGCGTACCACGGGTAGCCGGTGACGACCCAGCCGTTCGGCGATTCGTCCTTCAACGGGTCGAGGTATTCCGGCTCGCCGGTCAGAAGGCTCACGACCTCGCGGTTCTGGAACAGGCCGCGGGTATTGCCCTCGCGAACGAACTTCGACAGGTCGGCGCCGAACAGCACGTTGAAGATCGCATCCGGCTTGGCATCGGCGAGCGCCTGCGCGACGCTGCCGGCGTCGACCTTGCCGAGCGGCGTGGCCTGCTCGCCGACGAATTCGACATCGGGCTGCGCCGCTTTCAGCAGTTCCTTGAAAGTCGCCGCGGCGGACTGCCCGTACTCGTAGTTCGGATAGACGAGGGCCCAGCGCTTCTTCTTCATCTTCGCCGCTTCGGGCACCAGCATCGCGACCTGCATCCAGGTCGACGGCCGCAGGCGGAAGGTATAGCGGTTGCCGTTCTGCCAGACGATCTTGTCGGTGAGCGGCTCGGCCGCCAGGAAGAAGAATTTCTTCTGCTTCGCGAAGTCGGTCATCGCCAGGCCGATGTTCGACAGGAAGCTTCCTGCCAGCACGTCGACCTTCTCGCGCGAGATCAGTTCCTCGGCGGCGCGCACCGCGTCGCCCGGGTTGGCGTTGTCGTCGCGCGTGATGAGCTCGAGCTTCTTGCCGTTCACACCGCCGGCGGCGTTGACCTCATCGATTGCCAGCTCCATGCCCTTCTTGTAGGGCTCGAGAAAGGCCGGCTGCGCCTTGTAGCTGTTGACCTCGCCGATCTTGATCGTGCTCTGGGCGCGGACCTGGGACGACAGCGCCAGACCGGTCAGCACGAGGATGGCGGCGAGCGCGAGAGGTCTGCGTTGGATCATCGGAAAGCTCCTGGAGTTGGCACGTGAGGCATTGTGAGCGAGTGAGGTTCGAGATTTCAGCGCAGGCCGTCCTCGCCCTTGATCTCGGACGCCTGCAATCCGCCGATGCGGGCCAGCGGGCGCCCGCTATCGGTGACAACGACGCAGACCACGATCTCGTTGGCACGCGGCGCATCGGATACCCGCGCTTCCATCGCATCGAAGTGGCTGCGCACGAAGGCGGCGTCCTTGTGGCCAAGCGGCACGTCGATCGCGGTGCCGAGGCCGCCGCGCTTCTTGGCCGATGGGACCAGCGCCGCGCCTCTTTCGACCGCCACGCGCAGCGGCGCGCCGAGCTTGGGGTGCAGGATGGCCGCCGCATGCTCGATTTCGCCGGCCTCGCCGACGATCGCCGCCTTGCCGTAGCTGTGCGCCTGGCCAGGTTCGATGCCGAGTGCTTTGATGCAGCGCGCGCCGAGCAGGGCGCCGAGTTCCTCGCCGATCGCCATCAGCTCGTCGAGCTTCTCGACATAGCGGCCGGCACAGGGGTTGTCGATCACGGCACACGCCAGCGCGCGGCGCGTGGGAGGGTCGACCGGGCGGTCCATCTCGCGACGGATCTCGTCGACCTGGACGATGAGCTTGCGGATCTGGGCGGACATCGGGTTTCTCCAGTTCGGTTCAGCGCAGACCGTCCCACTTCGAAATCTGGTCCGCCGCGAGGCCGCCGACGCGCGCGTGGATCCGCGCACCGCAGCTCATGGCGAGGATATAGACGAGCTCGTCGGCGGCCGGCGCGCCCGGCACGCGGACCTCGATCGCATCGAAATGGCTGCGCACATAGGCAGCGTTGATATGTGTCAGCGGCACGTCGAGTGCGCAGCCGGGCGGGCCGACCTTCTTGGTCGAAGGCACGATGGCGAGGCCGTTGCCGGGCTGGCCAGTCGATGTCTCGCCGCCGCCGCCCTGCGCATACGCTGCCGCAGCGCCCTTCCAGCCGAGCAACTCGCGCATCGCATAGCCGCCCGGTACATGCCACAGCGCGCCGTGCTCGAGCTCGCCGGCGCTGCCGATGATGGCGCCCTTGCCGTACCCGGCGATGCGCTCGACCGGCACGTCCATCGCCGCGTGCAGCTGGCGCGCCAGATCCGCGCCGATCGGGTTGAGCGCTTGCATCATCGGCAGGATGTCGGGCTCATAGAGCCCGGCGTACGGATTGGTCAGCACCACGGCGATCGCACCGCGCCGCAACGGCTGCACCGGTGCGGGGCCGAACTCGTGGTGGATATCCTCGACCGTGGTGAGGATGCGTCGGACTTCGATCAAGGTGCGGTTCATGCAGCGATGGCTTCGGTGGTGATGGACGGTCCGGTGCGCATCATGAGGCCCTGACAGACGAGGGCGCAAGCTTCGACGAGTCCTTCGGCTTGCAAGCCCTGCGCCTGTGCCAGGCCGCGTAGCAAGGCCGCGCGAACGGCGGTGGCGTCGAGCCGCGGCACATCGACGGTGACCGGGATGGCGCCCAGATCGCTGTCGTCCTTTAGCTCGCAAGCCGGTCGCCGCACGATGCGCGCATCGGCCACGTCGACTGCATTGGCGATCACTGTCGCCGCGGCGTCGGCCATCGCCGCCGTGGCCGCGAGAACGGTCACGCTGTCGGCGACGCCGAGCGAATAGCTGCGCCCACGCCAGCCACTGGTCGCCACACCGCGCACCGGCATCGCGTGGGTGATGTCGATCGCGCCGTCGACCGCGATGCCGTGGTGCAACTGGCGCGCATCGAGCCGCGCCAGGTCGGCGTAGAGCCCGACGCGAAGCGACTGTCCCGGCGCGAGATGCAGCGCGATATCGCCGCCGTTGTTGACGAAAGCGCGATCGATGCCGGGGCCTCGATAGCAGGCGACCAGTTCCTGCGCGACCGCACCGGCTACCGAGGCCATCGGCGTGATGAAACCGGCGGCGAACGGCGCGCAAGCCCGCCACATGCGGCGCGCCACCGGGCCTTGCAAGGTGCAAGCGCCGCGCACCGGCGCGCGCAGCAGCGGCAGCTCGGCCACCAGTTCGTCAAGCAGCGGGACGAAACGCCGCCAGGCGGCTTCATGCGCGCGCGCGACGAAGTCGGAATCGCCATCGGCGCCGATCACGATATCCATCGGCCCGTGCTGGAAGTGCCAGCGCGCGCCGGGCAGGGGAGTGCGGGCGGCGGGCATGCGATTCGATCAGCCGAGCAAGGGTGCCTGCCCGAGCGGCCAGGGATTGGCCGCCCCCATCGCTTCGCTGCGCCAGGCGCGTGGTGCGCCGTCGGCGTGCCACGAGCCGGTGCGCAGCACGTCATGCAGCGTGCGCACGTGCCCGACGTGACCGCCGAGGTCGCGGTAGTCCGACATCCGCATGCTGAACTCGATCGGCGCAACGATGGCCGGCGTGGGAACGCTGCCGAAGCTGCGCTCGGGCATTCGCATCACGTCGACCATCACGGTGATGCCGCCGCCCGGCCACACATAGGCCGGCGCACCGCCGCAGGTGACGTTGACGAGCGCGCGCTTGATCGATTGCGTCAGACGCACCGGGTTGTCGCTGACGCCGGCGCGCAGGCTGCCGCCGGCGCCGCCGAGAAACAGCACGCTGCACAGCGAGGGCTCGCAGTTCTCGCCGATGCGGTCGACGACCGCTTGCAGTGCCGGGGGCATCGTCTCTTCGTGCGGAACCAGCGCGTCGTCGAGCACATACCACGCCGAGTGCTCGCCGGTGGTCGAGGTCATCAGCAAGCGCATGCCGGGCCAGGCGTGTGCGAGATCGAAACCCTCGACGATGGCCATGGGATCGGTCAGGTCGGTGCCGCCCCAGCCGGTGCCGGGATTGGCGACCTGGAAATAGCGTCCCGGCGTCGACTTGCGACCGCGCAACTTCACTCCCGAGCGCCGCATATCCAGGCAGCGGCCGGCCTGGTGCTCGGTCAGCACGCCGGTGATGTGGTCGTCGACGACGATCACCTCGTCGGCGCGGCCGTGGAACTGGCGCGCGAAGATGCCGATGGTGGCCGAGCCGCAGCCCACGCGCATGCGTTGCTCTTCAACACCGCCGACGATGGGCGCGCGCCCGGCTTGCACAACGATCTGCGAGCCGCCGTCGATCGCGAGCTCGACCGGTTGGCGGTTGCCGAGCAGCTCCATGACCTCGCAGGCGATCCGGCCCTCTTTCTTGCTTCCTCCGGTGAGGTGGTGAACGCCGCCGAGCGACAGCATCTGCGAGCCGTATTCGGCCGTCGTCACGTGGCCCACCACTTCGCCCTTGCAGCGCACGTTGGCCTGCTCGGCGCCGAGGTAGCGGTCGGTGTCGATCTTCACCTTCAGGCTGCAGTAGCTGAAGATGCCTTCGGTGACGACGGTGACGGTATCGACGCCGTCGACCATCGACGTCACGATGAAGGGGGCGGGCTTGTAGTCGGGGTAGGTCGTCGAGGCGCCGACGCCGGTGACGAACAGCTCGCCAGCGTGCAGCAGGTCGCCGTCCCAGCCGGCGCCGGCATCGGCATTGAAGGCGACGAGCGCCGGTGCTCCGGCCTCGGCTTCGAGCGTGCGGCGCAGCAGCAGCACCGGATCGACCCTCACGAGCGCGCCGTCGGCATTTGCATAACGGTCGCAGGCGCCGGACTTGCCGGGTCCGATCTGGCACAGCACCGGGCAGGCGTTGCACTCGATCTTGTCGCTCGCCATGCGCTCGCTGCGCGGGCGCGAACGCTCCAGAAAACCAGCCGCCGGCTCGGCCGGCACCGTCGGCTCGGCGGTCAGGCCCGGCAATCCGTCGGTCTTGGTATGTTCGGTCATCGAGGCCCGGGGTTGCCGCTCGAACGCTGCGCCATGTGGGAATCACTCCATGGAAATGTAGTGAACGCTACATTGGTCGGAATCTAGCGCACAATTGCAAACGCCGCAAACCGTTTTTACCCGACCTGCAAACCGACCCAGAACCGCCGGCCTCGGCCGGACCGACCATGAGCGCCTTCAACGAAGAAAAAGTGCTGACCGTGCACCATTGGACCGACCGGTTGTTCACCTTCACCACCACCCGCGACCCGGCGCTGCGCTTTTCGAACGGGCACTTTGTCATGATCGGCCTGCGCGTCAACGGCAAGCCGCTGCTGCGCGCCTACAGCATCGCCAGCGCCAACTATGAGGAGCACCTCGAGTTCTTCAGCATCAAGGTCGACGAAGGTCCGCTCACCTCGAAGCTGCAGCATATCCAGCCCGGCGATTCGATCATCGTCGGCCGCAAGCCGACGGGCACACTGGTGATCGACTACCTGCTGCCGGGCAAGCGGCTGTACATGCTGGCGACCGGCACCGGCCTCGCACCGTTTCTCAGCATCGTCCGCGATCCCGATACCTACGACCGCTACGAGCAGATCATCCTGGTGCACGGCGTGCGCCAGGTCGACGAACTGGCCTACCACGACCTGCTGATCGAGCACCTGCCTGCGCACGAATTTCTCGGCGACATGGTGACGAGCAAGCTGCGCTACTACCCGACCGTGACGCGCGAAAGTTTCCGCACCATGGGGCGCATCCCCGAGCTGATCGAAACCGGCAAGCTCTGCGCCGATCTCGGCGCGCCGCCGCTCGACCCGGCGAGCGACCGCGTGATGATCTGCGGCAGCCCGGGCATGCTGCGCGACCTGAAGCAGATGCTTGAAACCCGCGGCTTCAAGGAAGGTAATACGTCGACCCCGGGCGACTTCGTGATCGAGCGCGCTTTCGCCGAGCAGTGACCCCCGCCGTGGATCAGCGACTCAAGGCCCACCTTCGCGCGACACCCGCGCCGGCTGCGGCGGCGCTGGCGCGCCGACCCGCCGGCGCGCGCGAACTCTCGGCGCAGGCGACGCGCGAGGCCATCCTGCGTGCCGCGATCGCGGTATTCGCCGAGCACGGTTTCAGCGGCGGCAGCGTCGACAAGATCTCGACCGCAGCGGGCTCGGTCGACCGCATGATCTATTACTACTTCGGCAGCAAGAAGGGCCTTTTCGTCGCGGCGCTCGAGGAGATCTACCGCCGCTTCAACGCCGCCGAGGCGACCTTGCGGCTCGATGAAGACAAGCCGGTCGAGTCGCTGCGCGCCGTGATCGGCTTCGCGCTGAACTACTACCGCCGTCACCCCGAATTCATCAACCTGCTGAACAGCGAGAACCTGCACCGCGGCGTGCATACCGCGAAGGCGGCTCGGCTGCGCGAATATTCTTCGCCGGCGATCGGCGTGATCGAACGGCTGCTGCGCAGCGGTGTAGAGCAACGCCTCTTTCGTGCCGACGTGAGCGCGCGCGACCTCTACCTGCTGATCGCCGCGGCGGGCTATTTCTACCAGAGCAACCGCTATACGCTGTCGGCGTTTCTTGGCGAGAATCTCGAAGCGCCCGCGGCACGCGCGCACTGGCAAGCGTTCGTCGAGGCGATGGTGCTGCGCGGGATTGCCATTCAATCGCCCCTCGTCGCGCAGGTCGCGCGCGACGAAGTTTCAGGAACGCAAAGACGCAACGGACGCGAAGGACGCGAAGGACGCAAAGAATTCGAGGCCTGAAGAAATTGGCTCTTCCTTTGCATATTTGCGACCCTTTGCGACCTTCGCGTCCGGATATTTCAAGGAGCAAGCCATGGCCGACGCCACCGCCGGATCAACATTCTCCGGCAAGGTCGTGATCCGCAATATCGGGCTGATGCTGTCCGGCGATATCGACCGGCCTATCCTCGATGGCGACACGCTCGTCATCGACGCCGGGCGGATCGTCGCGATCGGCAAGGCGGCAGATTGCGATGTCGAAGGCGCGACGACCGTGATCGATGCGCGCGGCACATGCGTCTGCCCCGGGTTGATCGACAGCCACGTGCACCCGGTATTCGGCGACTGGACGCCGCGCCAGAGTCAGCTCGGCTGGATCGACTCGACCCTGCACGGCGGCGTGACGACCATGATCTCGGCCGGCGAAGTGCACCTGCCGGGGCGCCCTAAGGACATCGTCGGCCTGAAGGCGCTGGCCATCACGGCGCAGCGCGCCTTCGATAATTTCCGCCCGTCTGGCATGAAGGTGCTGGCCGGCGCACCGGTCGTCGAGAAGGGCATGGTCGAGAGCGACTTTCGCGAACTGGCCGAGGCCGGCGTCGTTCTGCTCGGCGAGATCGGCCTGGGTTCGGTCAAGGGCGGCACCGAGGCGGCGACCATGGTGAAGTGGGCGCGGCAGTACGGCATCCAGAGCACGATCCACACCGGCGGTCCGTCGATTCCCGGCTCCGGACTGATCGACAAGGACGTCGTGCTCGAAGCCGACGCCGACATCATTGGCCACATCAACGGCGGACACACCGCGCTGCCCGAGGCGCACGTGTGCGAGCTGTGCGAACGCTCGGGCCGGGCGATCGAGATCGTCCACAACGGCAACGAGCGCATCGCGATCGCGGCGGCGAAGATGGCGTTGCAGCTCAAGTGTCCGCACCGCGTGATCCTCGGCACCGACGGCCCGGCCGGCTCGGGCGTGCAGCCGCTCGGAATCCTGCGCATGATCGCCATGCTGTCTAGCCTGGCCGGTATCGCGCCCGAACTCGTCTTCTGCTTCGCGACCGGCAATACCGCACGAATCCGCAAACTTGACTGCGGCCTGATCGAGATCGGCCGCGCCGCCGACCTCGTCTTCATGGACCGCGCCCAGCACACCGCCGGCCGGACGCTGCTCGAAAGCGTGTCGCTCGGCGATATTCCCGGCGTCGGCATGGTGATGATCGACGGCCTCGTTCGCTGTGGCCGCAGCCGCAACACGCCGCCCGCCACCGAGGTTCCGCAAGTCGTCCAGGCCACCCACGGGTCGCTGCATTGATTCGCTAGAATGCGCAGCGCGTGGGGGGGTAGCTCAGCTGGGAGAGCGCTGCGTTCGCAATGCAGAGGTCGGGAGTTCGATCCTCCTCCTCTCCACCAATTCGCACCTAAGGCCTTGATTCTCAAGGCTTTTTTAGTTTCCGGCCGATCGAAGTTCGAAGTTGCCCATGGTCAACGTCCAACTTCTGCATCGAACCGTGTATCCAACCCTTCCAATTTTTTCCCCGTCGGAGCCCGTTTCCGAAGATGTGTCAGTGCGCGGTACGGCCACTTGTGCGGAGGACGCGGTGGGAAGTGCCCGGTCGACTCCAATCGCACTGGGGGGTTCTGGCTCGGGTCGCACTACTTTGAAATGGACTCCGCGACTTCATGCCAGTTACTTGACGCGCAGTGTGAGTGGTACGTGGTATCTACGCCTCGTAGTGCCTGCCGCCATCAGAGCCGCCCATCCTGAATTACCCAAAGAGCTGAAACGCTCAACTCAGACGGGTCAAAAGAGGCTTGCCCGAGCCCGAGCGCAAAAAATGTGTATAGACTTCTTTATCAGGTACAACTCAAAAGAAGCAAGTATGCTCACTCCTGATGAAAGAACAAAAGAATCATTTGCACTAGTTTATTCAGCCGGTGGCATCCGCATGGAGTTAGCACCAAACGCCTCTGTGTGCACATTGCAACTGATGTCGCGCTGCATGGAAAAATTGCAGGTCCAAATGATTGCGAGAGGCTTGCGCCCTGCCGTTGAATGGCAATCTGGAGAGCCACCTAATAACGAAGGTGCTTTGCCGCATGCCGGCGCTGCGAAAGCTATCCCTCAGGGCGCCAGCACCGAATGCGGTTTGAACCAGTTCCGTGGACTGGATGCAGTGGTGCCCGGCTCGCTCAACGCGAGCGATTGTGAGACATCGGGTCAGACTATTTGGTTGTCGGACGCCATTGATGAATGGCGTCTACAAGGTGGCGTGAGATTTTCGTCCCAATCTTGGGAGAACTCTTACAAACCAACTTTCCGGGTTCTTCTTGAACTTGTTGGAGAAATCCGAAGAGATCGGACGCTTGCCAACGGTTCAATCGTTGAAGGAAAGCTAGACATAGATGTACGCCGGTTGCGCCGATCTCATATTCAGAGCTTTCACAACAACTTGCAATTGCTTAGTAGTCGTCAGGGCCAACGGGACGACGGCAAGGAAGCCCTGGAGCGAATTGCGCATGCTAAGGCCGCGCGGCTTCAACTGCCCTCCGCCTCAAGCGTTTCCAAAAAGCTCGGACAGGTTCGTCCATTTCTGACCTTTGCGGCAAACAAGGACTGGCTCAACGCGGGCGTCATCAAGGAGATGGACCTCTCCGTCAAAGCTGCGGACGCCAAGTTGGTGAATCAACAGAGCAGACTTAAGCAGAAGCCGGGCTGCGTCGCGCTTAGCTCTGAGGAGGTGAAGGAACTGTTCGAGCAGCCGGCCTTTGTTGAAGGCGCCACCAAGGCCGACTGGTGCTATTGGATTCCACTGCTTGACTTGTACCAAGGGCTACGGGTCTCAGAGGCCTCTCAGCTATATACAAACGACATCCTCATCATCGATGGCGTGAATTGCTTGTCGATCATCAACGACACGACCGACGAAACGGAGGACGCTTCCGAGGGCGCGAGCAAGCGACGGCAGTCTCGCGCCAAGTCTTCAGAGGAATACCGACGCTTAAAAACTCCGGTCTCCCGGCGGATTGTGCCTATTCATCCTAAGCTGGTCGAGTTGGGAATTTTGGATTATGTGAGAGCGATTTCGAGGAGTTCGCCTCGACCAATCCACTTATTCAAGGGTCTGAAGTGGGAGGAAAAAAGCATGTTTGGTCGCAAGCCCTCCCAGTTCATGGGAGAGCTCCTCAGGATTGCTGGCATTTACCGAAAGCGCCGCAAGGTACCTCATTCGCTGCGGTCAAATTTTAAGCAAGCCCTCGAGAAGACTTTGCTGTCGGATAACCTTCAATCGCGGATGCTGGGGCATTCGACCAGGTCAATAAAGGACACAAACTACAACGAGACCGATAACGGACCTGCCTTTCCTGTGGCGGAAGTTCTGCCGTTTTTGGCTCAGGTTGACTTTGGATTAGTCCTACCCACTTGGGCAGAAATCAGAGAGCTACGGATTCGAAAGGCGACACCTTAGGGCGGCCCTAGCGTCCTCTGTTGTCGGCGCCTTCGGATGAGCTGTCGATTCCGCCGCTCGGTCGGCACGGTAGCCGAGCTCCCGTCGCTGCTTGCGGGCCGGCGGGCGGTCGCTGCCGGCATCGTCGAGGCTGTCGAAGGCCCGGCTCAGCTCGCCGCGGTGCCTCTTGGCGAGGCTGTGGCAGGTGAGGCTTTGCGTCGGCCCGTCACTGGTTGCGGCGCTTCCTGTCGTTCCCCACGGCGCAAACGTAGTGAGCATTGCGGCGGCCGGCGCGAGCGATCGTGTGGAGCGTGTTGGGCGTCTGCCGGGCCTCGAAACCATCCTCTTGCATGAAGCTGGCCCGGCGGGGCACGGCGGCTGGCTACGTCGCTCTTCCAACTCGCGCCTTCCCATGCTTGCACGCGGTCGCGTTAACCAATTAATTAGCTGGTTGCAGTATTCGACGTGCAGGTGGGCAAATATGACAGTCCCTAGTAGCTTAACGGCGCCCGCGTCTAACAACGATCGCGAGACTTTCGTATTTATTTCCTGCGATGTAGCAATTTAGCAACACTATGTGTGCCGCAGAAATAGATTGCCTGCCGTCAATGTTACTAGGTAAACAATGCGGGTATCTACTAGCTCGAGACTATAAAGTCAGAGCACTTTAGATTGCGTGACTTCCATTGCGCGCAGTTTAAGACGTACTTGCATTACCGATTACCACATTACCACATTACCGCATTACCGCATTACCGCATTACTCGTAACCGGCTCACCACGTTAGCGTCGCTTCGACGGAGTTGATACACCAAATATGAACGCAGATCAGAATTCCAACGCCGCCGAGGAGTCTTTCGGGACGCATAGCAAAGAGAAGTTATTTGCTATGGCTGATGTAATGTTGCATGAAGGTAAAATGCCGTCATGCCAATCCGTTACCTTGCGGCTTAGAGCAACTAACGGTGTGGGCGGAAGCCATCGAACAAATCACCCCTGGCTTGAGGAATGGAAAGCCATACGCAAGATCGGGAAGAACGTTCATCCTGTCGTGGAACTACCACCTGACCTTTCGGCCTACCTCAACAAGTTTCACCTAGAGTTCTACAGAATGGTTCTGGGAGTTACAGAACAAGCACTGGCACGGCAACGTCACTCTTTGGATGCGGACAGGCTCAGTTTCGATCGCGACCTGCAAGAGGCTCTTGATCACATGGAAGCAGTGGAAAGATCGAACCAGTCGCTCTTCTCCAAGCTGAAAGGCAGCGAAGAAGACGTCCGTCGTGCCTACGAAGAAATCGCCAGAGGAACTGCGCCGGTAAGAGCCCTGGAGTCGGAGAGAGCGACCCTTCTGATTGAGAACACCAGGCTGCTTTCCCAGTTGGGGGTTAGTCAGCAAGCCGTTGAGTCCCTGCGCCGCGACATAGAAAACCTTCAAGCGAAGTTAACGGCCTCGAGCGACTCACTTCTCCTCGTTAAAACGGAAAAAGATCAAGAGTTTCGCGCGCACGCATCGGGATACGCCCTCGAGATCGAGCAGCACAGGGCCGCAAAGGCTATGGATGAAGACACGATTGCCGAGTTAAAGCGGGCGGAATCGAAAAGTCGCGAGGAAATAACTGCACTAAGAGAGCGTCTGCGTACAAGCGAAGAAGCCGTCGGTACCCTGAATCAACGGGTGCACGATAGTGAGATTCAGATTGCGAAGGCCCAAATGGAGGCAGAGGTTCTTCGGCGATTCATTCCAAAGGCCGACTCACCTCCTATGGAGTGACATCTGCGCGTGGAAATGGTCCCTCGAAAGAATTTTTTCGAGCCTTTTTTTCGTAGCAAGGGCTAATGTGAGTTACTCACATTGGAATTCTGATCGCTCGAACCCGCCGTCGATACGGCTCTCCCTCCGGTCGTTTTGCTCGAACCTTATGCCTAATAACAAGAGGGCTCTTCCACCGGAAATAAAGAAATCATTCCGTATTGGTATTCGTTTCAGTCATGTAGACCTCGAAATTCTTGAGCGCCGCGTGGGGAAGCCCGGGTTAGCGGCGGTTGTGATGACAGGTAGTAGCAACCAAAAGAAGGGGTACAAAACTGCGACAGAATTCATTCGAAAGGCAGCGTTGGGCGCCAAGTTGCCGCGTCCGATCCCGGCGTTAAACATGAAAGGGTACGTTGCGCTTCAGCATATTGGTAATAACATCAACCAGATTGCGAAATGCTTAATAGCGTCCGAGCTGATCCGGATCTTCTGGAATTACTCCCTAGCGTCAAATTCGAGATTTCCGGGCTAGCGGAGAGACTGATCGGGATTGACGACGAATTCGTCAAAAAGCATCTGGGGATGGCGAAATCCCAATGAAAGGAATGCAGAAGATTATTCGAGGAAGAGGATTTCGCGGCGTCCTTGAGTATGCGTTCGGTGATGAGAACGCGAACTTTCTCGGAAC
>JBDSEG010000292.1:0-8790 GCA_039920165.1 Burkholderiaceae bacterium | reverse complement strand
AAGCGCGCCGTCGCGACCTTGGCCTGCAGGAAGGCGGTCTCGCCGTCTCCCTCAACCAGCCGGTGTTCGGCGGCCAGCAGCGCACGCGCCATCTGCCAGCCCGCCATCAGCTTGCCGGCGAGCAGCAGATAGGGGACCGATCCGGCATAGACCGCATTCGGGTCGTCCTTGCCAGCGCCGACGATGAAGTGCACGACCTCGACGAAGGCCTGGCGCGCCGCACCGAGGCGCTTGGCGCTGGCCAGCGCATCGGCGCTCGCGCTGCGCACGAGCTCGGCCTCGGTCGCCTCGATCTGCTTTGCGATCGCCAGCGCCGTGCGGCCGCCGTCGCGCGCGGTCTTGCGCCCGACGAGATCGTTGGCCTGGATCGCTGTCGTGCCTTCGTAGATGGTCAAGATGCGCGCGTCGCGGTAGTACTGCGCGGCGCCGGTCTCCTCGATGAAGCCCATGCCGCCGTGCACCTGCACCCCGAGGCTCGCGACCTCGACGCTCATCTCGGTGCCGTAGCCTTTGACCAGGGGCACCATGAATTCGTAGAAGCTCTGGTTCTCGCGGCGCACCTGCGCGTCGGCATGGTGGTGCGCAGCATCGAACGCCGCCGCGCTGACGATGGCCAGGGCGCGGCACCCTTCGACTTGCGAGCGCATCGTCATCAACATGCGCCGCACATCGGGGTGGTGGATGATGGGCGCGCTGCCGGGCATCGAGCCGTCGACCGGACGCGATTGCACGCGGTCCTTGGCATATTGCGCGGCCTTCTGGTAGGCCCGTTCGGCGACCGCAATGCCCTGAACGCCGACCGCATAGCGGGCCGCGTTCATCATGATGAACATGTACTCGAGACCGCGGTTCTCCTGCCCGATGAGCTGGCCGACGGCGCCCGGCGTAGCGCCGGCCGTGCCGTCGCCGAACTGCAGCACCGCCGTCGGGCTCGCCTTGATGCCGAGCTTGTGCTCGATGCTGACGCAGGCAACATCGTTGCGCTCGCCGAGCGTTCCGTCGGCCGAAACCCGGAATTTCGGGACGATAAAAAGGCTGATGCCCTTCACGCCCTGCGGCGCGCCGACGACCCGGGCGAGCACGAGGTGGGCGATATTGGCGGCCATGTCGTGGTCGCCGTAGGTGATGAAGATCTTGGTGCCGAACAGGCGGTAGGTGCCGTCGGGTTGCGGCTCGGCGCGGGTGCGCACCTGCGCCAGGTCCGAGCCGGCCTGCGGCTCGGTCAGGTTCATGGTGCCGGTCCACTCGCCGGCGATCATGCGCGGCAGGTACAGCGCCTGTTGCTCGGGCGTGCCGGCGACGAGCAGCGCTTCGATCGCGCCGTCGGTCAGCAGCGGGCACAGGGCGAAGCTCAGGTTGGCGCTGTTGAGCATCTCGATGCACGCCGCACCAATCGTCTTCGGCAAGCCCTGGCCGCCGAATTCACCCGGGTGTTGCAGGCCCTGCCAGCCGCCTTCCCCGAACTGCCGGAAAGCCTCCTTGAAGCCCGGCGTGGTGGTCACCTGGCCGGCCAGCCAGGACGACGGGTTTCGGTCGCCCGCGACGTTCAGCGGCGCCACCACCGACTGGTTGAACTTGGCGCATTCCTCGAGCACGGCGCGGGCGGTCTCGATGCCCGCCTCCTCGAAGCCCGGCAGGCTCGCCACCGCTTCGAGATCGGCCAGTTCCTGCATGCAAAAGAGCATGTCGTCGACGGGAGCACGGTAGGTCATCGCATGACTTTCTCGAATGCGCGGGCGGCCGGTCAGCCGAGCGCCTTGACCAGCTCGGGAACCGCGATGAAGAGGTCGGCCTCCAGGCCGTAGTCGGCGACACCGAAGATCGGCGCCTCCGCGTCCTTGTTGATCGCGACGATGACCTTGCTGTCCTTCATGCCGGCCAGGTGCTGGATCGCGCCGCTGATGCCGCAGGCGATATAGAGCTGGGGCGCGACGATCTTGCCGGTCTGACCGACCTGCCAGTCGTTGGGCGCGTAACCGGCGTCGACCGCGGCGCGGCTCGCCCCCAGCGCGGCGCCGAGCTTGTCGGCCAGCGGCGTCAGCACCGCATTGAATTTTTCCGAGCTGCTCATCGCACGGCCGCCCGAGACGATGATCTTGGCGGCCGTGAGTTCGGGCCGGTCGTTGCGCGCGATCTCGCTGCCCACAAAACGGCTCGTGCCCTGGTCGGCCACGGCATTGATGGTTTCGACCGCCGCACTGCCGCCTTCGGCAGGCGCCGGGTCGAAGCCGGTCGAGCGCACCGTGATGACGACGATCTTGTCGGTCGCCTGCACGGTGGCGATGGCGTTGCCAGCGTAGATCGGCCGTTCGAAGGTATCGGGCGAGACGACCTTCGTGATATCGGAAACCTGACCGACATCTAGCTTGGCCGCCACCCGCGGCGCGACGTTCTTGCCCGCTGCCGTCGCGGGAAAGAGGACGTGGCTGTACGCGCCGTCGCTGCCGACGACTGCGAGCACCTGCGCCGCGATGTTTTCGGCCAGGCCGTGATCGAGATGCGCGCCGTCGGCGTGCAGCACCTTGGCGACTCCCGCGATGCGCGCCGCCTGGTCCGCCGCCGCCTTGGCATTCGCGCCGGCGACCAGCACGTGAACCTCGCCGCCGCACTGCGCCGCAGCGGCAACAGTATTGAAGGTGGCGCCCTTGAGGCTGAGATTGTCGTGTTCGGCGACGACGAGTGAGGTCATGCGGCTTCTCCTTCAGATCACTTTGGCTTCGTTGCGCAGCTTGGCCACCAGCGTGGCGACATCGGGCACCTTGATGCCGGCGCTGCGCTTGGGCGGCTCGCTCACCTTCAGGGTGTTGATGCGCGGCGCGACGTCGACGCCGAGATCGGCCGGCTTGACCACCTCGAGTGTCTTCGTCTTCGCCTTCATGATGTTGGGCAACGTGACATAGCGCGGCTCATTGAGGCGCAGGTCGGTCGTCACGACGGCGGGCAAGCGGATGCGCAAGGTCTCGGAGCCGCCGTCGACCTCGCGCGTGACCGAGGCGTACTTCACGCCACCCTCCTCCGCGACCTCGACCTTGGATGCGAAGGTGGCCTGCGGCAGGTCGGCCAGCGCGGCAAGCATCTGCCCGGTCTGGTTGCAGTCGTCGTCGATCGCCTGCTTGCCGAGGATGACGAGGCCGGGCTGTTCCTTGTCGACCAGCGCCTTCAGCAGCTTGGCCACGGCCAGCGGCTGCAACTCTTCCGTCGTCTCGACGAGGATCGCGCGGTCGGCGCCGATCGCCATCGCGGTGCGCAGCGTCTCCTGGCATTGCGTGACGCCGCACGAGACGGCGATCACCTCGGTCGCGACGCCCTTCTCGCGCAGCCGGACCGCTTCCTCGATCGCGATCTCGTCGAACGGGTTCATGCTCATCTTGACATTGGCGATATCGACGCCGCTGCCGTCGCTCTTGACCCGCACCTTGACGTTGTAGTCGACCACGCGCTTGACCGGGACGAGGATCTTCATGATTCGGACTCCGTGAGATGGCTGCGCAAGCGGCGGATTCTAGATCTCGACCCTGGTCCGGTCCGGGTGCGGCCGCCTGGCGAGGCGCTGGCCTGAACTGGAAAAGTACGATCGTTCTATTTTACCGGAGCGCCGGCGGCGGCGATGCCTCGAGCGACTTTCATCGGCAGCAAGAGCACGAGTCCGACGACGAAGAAGGCTGCGGTCGAGAGGATCGCCAGCCGGTGATTGCCGCCACTCGCCCAGGTGACGGCGCCATAGGTGAGCGGTCCGACGATCGCCGCGAGCCGCGTCGCGAAGGTCCACAGCCCGTAGAACTCGCCGCGCTGCGCGGCCGGTGCGAAGACGCCGGCGAGGGCCCGGCCGGCCGACTGGCTCGACCCCATGCACAGGCCGGCGATCACGGCAGCGACCCAGAACAGTCCGGGACCGGTCGCCGCCGCGGCGAGCGCGATCATGACGATCCAGCCGACCAAGGTGAGCGCGAGCGCCGGCTTGTGGCCGATTCGGTCCTGGCCATAGCCGAAGCCGAAGGCGCCCAGTGCGGCGGCGATATTGACGAGGAAGACGAGCATCATCGTTTGCGCCTGTGCGAAGCCGAGCACTTCCTGCGCATAGACCGCCGCGAGCGCGATGACCACCGAGATGCCGGCCTGGTAGAAAACTGCGCAGGCGAGCAGCCAGCAGAAGTCGCGGTACCCACGTGCGCCGCGCCAGGTGGCGGCGAGTCGTCGCAGCGCTTCGACCGGGCCGCTGGCATCCGATGTACTCGACTGCGCGACGGCACGCTCGCGCAGCAGGGCGAAGGTCGCGAGCGACGCGACGCCGTAGACCGCCGCGGTGATGAGCATCGCGACCGGCACGAAGTGCGTCGCCGGCAGGCCCTGGCGCTGCGCCCACAGGACATATGCCAGGCACAGGCCGAGCGACAGCATGCCGCCGAAATAGCCGAAGCCCCAGCCCCAGCCCGAGACGCGACCGATCGCTTCGGGACGCGCCAGTTCGGGCAGGAACGCCGCGGTCAGCGATTCGCCGTAGGCATAGAAGACGTTGGAGACCAGCACGGCAAACGCGGCCAGCCACAGCGCGCCGGGCCCGACCAGCGCGAGCATCGCCGTCGCCAGCACGCAACCGACCGTCGTGATGGCGAGCAACTTCTTCTTCGCAGCGTGCAGGTCGGCATGGGCGCCGAGGGCCGGCATGGTCAGCATCACGACGAGGCTCGATGCGGCGAGCGTCAGCGTCCAGGCGAAGGTCGCCCACGGCGCATTGCCCGCGGCGACGCTGACGAAATAGGTATTGAAGACGGCGGTCAGGACGACCGTCGTATAGCCGGAGTTGGCGAAGTCGTACATCGCCCAACCGAAGACTTCGCGCCGCTGCACACCGGGGTTGAGCGCATCCTGGGAGAACAGGGCCATCGAAGCTCCGGCGGAAGTTGCAGCGTGGCAGTGTCCGCGCCGCAGGCCACTGGGATTGTGCCAGCCGGTCACATACCTGCCCTCTCAGGCAGGCGCCTCGACCATGTTTTCACGACGCGTCAGAGCGGGGAAGAGCCGGGTCCACGCCAGCGCCACAAGCACCGTCGCGAAGCCGCCAGCGACCACCGATGCGACCGGACCGACGAGCGCTGCCGTGGCGCCCGATTCGAACTCGCCGAGCTGGTTCGAGGCGCCGATGAAGATCGAGTTGACAGCGCTCACCCGACCCCGCATGGCGTCGGGCGTATCGAGCTGAACCAGCGACTGGCGGATCACGACGCTGACCATGTCGGCCGCGCCCGAGACCACCAGCGCCGCGAGCGAGAGTTCGAGGCTGCGCGACAGCCCGAAGCAGGCAATCGCCACGCCATACACCGCGACCGATGCGAACAGCACCCGGCCGACACCGTGCCGTACCGGCCAGCGGCTGAGCGCGATCGCCATCGCCAGCGCGCCGATCGCCGGTGCACTGCGCAGCAGCCCCAGGCCCCACGGCCCGACCAACAAGATGTCCTTGGCGAAGATCGGCAGCAGTGCGGTGGCGCCGCCGAGCAGCACCGCGAACAAGTCGAGCGAGACCGCGCCGAGCACGACTGGGCGCTGGCGTATGAAGCGCACGCCGGCCATCAGCACCGCCAACGAGACCGGCTCGGGCGGGGGCGGCACGTGGCGGTAGCGCAGCAGGGCGAACAGCACCGCCGCGACCGCGAATAGCACCGCGCAGATGGCATACACGAGCGCCGCGCCGCCGACAAAGAGGATGCCGCCCAGGGCGGGGCCGGCGATGATCGCGAGCTGCATTCCGCCCGAGCTGAACGCGAGCGCCCTCGACAGCAAGGCCGCAGGAACCAGCAACGAGGGCAGCGACTGCTGCGCCGGGAGCTGGAATGCCTTGGCGGCGCCGAGCGCAATCGACATCCACAGTAGCACCGCGCGATCGATGCCGCCGAGGAGCCATGCGCACGCCAGCGTCAGCGCGATCGAGAACTGCAAGGCCATGCAGGCCGCGACGATGTGGCCCCGATGCCGGCGGTCCGCGACATGCCCGGCCCAGAGCGCGAGCAGCAGCGACGGCGCGAACTGGCACAGGCCGATGAGCCCCAGATCCCAGGCACTGCCGGTCAGTTCGTAAAGATGCCAGCCGAGTGCCACCATCAGCATCTGGTTGGCCATCGCACTCGCGACCCGGGCCTGCCAGAAGCGCATGAAGGCGGGCTGCGCAAACAGCAGCGCTGCCGCCGGCTTATCCAAGGCTCACCGCTCGGCGGTCCGAATTCCTACGCAGGCTCAAGAATCCGTCCGCTTCGGTTCGCACCAGTTCGACCTTAGCCTCATCGAACCGCAACTACCTTTCGAGGCGACCATGGGCAAATATTTCCTGGGCTGGATCCTCGGCGTGCCGGCCATCGTGCTGGTGGTGCTGTATTTCTTCTTTCGCTGAAGCGCTGGCCTGAGCGCGTGATGGCATCTCTCGCGAGGCGCTGCGAATATGATTCCGGCGCAGCGCGGGTGGCGAAATTGGTAGACGCATCGGGCTTAAAACCCGCCGCTTCCCGGAAGGGGGCATACGGGTTCGATTCCCGTCCCGCGCACCATGCGGCGTATCTAGCGGTGTAAGACTGGAGGCGCGGCCCGGAGTCGAACCGGGCTGATCGGATTTGCAATCCGGTGCATAACCGCTTTGCTACCGCGCCGCGAAAAGACCAAGTTCACTTGTCAAAAAGGGAAGCCGCTGGCTTCCCTTTCGACTTGTCTGGAGCGGGAGAAGAGTCTCGAACTCTCGACCTCAACCTTGGCAAGGTTGCGCTCTACCAACTGAGCTACTCCCGCATATTTCATCGATCACACAGCGTCCCGGAGGTCGGTGCGCAGACCGGATTATAAAAGAAAAAAGGGGATCGACCCGGCGGCGGATACGCCGGCCTACGCACTTGCGCTCAGTGCGTCAGCAACTCGCTGCCTGCCGCGGGCGCTGCCGGTTTGGCGACCTCTTCCGGCTTCACCGGCTCGTCGTCGGCCAGCGGCTGCGGCACCGTCTCGAGAGCGACTTCGAGCACCTTGTCGATCCACTTCACCGGGACGATGTCGAGCTGACTCTTAATATTTTCCGGAATCTCCTGCAGGTCCTTGACGTTCTCTTCCGGGATGATCACGGTCTTGATACCACCGCGGTGCGCGGCGAGAAGCTTCTCCTTCAAGCCCCCGATTGCCGTCACCTCGCCGCGCAGCGTGATCTCGCCCGTCATGGCGACATCGGCCCGCACCGGTATCCCGGTCAATGCCGAGACGAACGCCGTCGTCATCGCAGCGCCCGCGCTTGGCCCGTCCTTCGGCGTCGCGCCGTCGGGCACGTGGATGTGCACGTCGCGCTTCTCGAACATGTCGTCTCGAATCCCCAGGCGGCGGGCGCGGCTGCGGACGACAGAGCGTGCCGCCTCGACCGACTCCTTCATCACATCGCCGAGCTGCCCGGTGCGGATAATCTGGCCCTTGCCCGGCATCACCGCGGCCTCGATGGTCAGCAAGTCGCCGCCGACCTCGGTCCACGCGAGTCCCACAACCTGACCGACCTGGTTCTTCTTCTCGGCCTGGCCGTAATCGAAGCGGCGCACGCCGAGGTAATCGTTGAGGTTGTCCTCGACGACGATCACCTTTCCGACGTTCTGCTTGAGCTGCGTCGCCTTGACGACCTTGCGGCAGATCTTCGAGATTTCGCGTTCGAGCGAACGCACCCCAGCTTCGCGCGTGTAGTAACGGATGATGCCGCGCACCGCCGATTCGGTGACTTCGACCTCGTCGAGGCGAACGCCGTTATTCTTCATCTGCTTGGGCAACAGATAGCGCAGCGCGATATTGACCTTCTCCTCTTCGGTGTAACCCGACAGGCGAATGACTTCCATCCGATCGAGCAGCGCCGGCGGGATATTCATCGAATTCGAGGTCGCGATGAACATGGTGTCGGACAGGTCGAAGTCGACCTCGACATAGTGGTCGCTAAAGGTGTGGTTCTGCTCCGGGTCGAGCACTTCGAGCAAGGCCGACGACGGGTCGCCGCGGAAGTCCATGCCGAGCTTGTCGATCTCGTCGAGCAGGAACAGCGGATTGCGGGTGCCGATCTTCGACAGGCTCTGCAGCACCTTGCCCGGCATCGAGCCGATATAGGTGCGGCGATGGCCGCGGATCTCGGCCTCGTCGCGCACACCGCCGAGCGCCATGCGAACGAACTTGCGGCCGGTGGCCCGCGCGACGCTCTGGCCGAGCGAGGTCTTGCCCACACCCGGCGGGCCGACCAAGCACAAGATGGGCGTCTTGACCTTGTCGACGCGCTGCTGCACCGCCAGATATTCGAGGATGCGGTCCTTGACCTTGTCGAGACCGTAATGGTCCTCATTGAGCACTTGTTCGGCGAAGGCAAGGTCGTGCTTGATCTTGGTCCGCTTGCTCCACGGCAGATTGACGAGCGTATCGATGTAGTTGCGCACCACCGTCGCTTCGGCCGACATGGGCGACATCAGCTTCAACTTCTTCAGCTCGGCGTCGACCTTCTTGCGTGCCTCTTTCGGCATCTTGGCGGCGACGATCTTCTTCTCGAGCTCCTCCATATCGGCGCCTTCTTCGCCGTCACCGAGTTCCTTCTGGATCGCCTTGACCTGTTCGTTCAGGTAGTACTCGCGCTGGCTCTTCTCCATCTGACGCTTGACGCGGCCACGGATGCGCTTTTCGACCTGCAGGATGTCGACCTCCTGCTCGAGTTGCTCGAGCAACTTCTCGAGCCGCTTGTCGACCGCATAGAGATCGAGCACCGACTGCTTGTTCTCGAGCTTGAGCGGCAGGTGCGCGGCGATC
>JBDSEG010000291.1:0-2842 GCA_039920165.1 Burkholderiaceae bacterium | reverse complement strand
CCTGCGCGAAACTCGCTGAAACTCAATCTCGAATCAACCTGAGGTTAAGAATCATGAGCACAGGAATCCAGCCCGCGGAGCTCGGCTTCTTCGTTGCGCTGGCGAGCGGCGGCAGCCTCAGCAGCGCCGCCCGCGAGCTCGGCATCTCGACCGCGGCAGTGAGCAAGCGGCTGGCCTATGTCGAGTCCCGGCTCGGGCTCGCGCTCGTCAACCGCACCACGCGGCGGATGAGCTTGACGCCCGAGGGCGAAGTGCTCTACGAGCATGCACGGCGCATCCTCGGCGAGATCGACGACCTGGACCAGTTGCTGAGCAAGTCCAAGCGCGTGCCGCAGGGTCTGCTGCGCGTCAACGCGACGCTCGGTTTCGGTCGCATCCATGTCGCGCCTGTGATCGGCCGCTACGCGGCGATGCACCCGCGGGTCGACGTCCAGTTGCAGCTGTCCGCCCACCCGCCGCCGATCAGCGACGACGCCTTCGACGTCTGCGTGCGCTTCGGCGACGCGCCGGACTCGCGCGTCATCTCGCGGCGACTGGCGCCGAACCGGCGTGTGCTGTGCGCCTCGCCCAAGTACCTTGCGCTGCACGGCGCGCCCAGCGCACCGAGCGAGCTGGCGCGGCATAGCTGCATCGGCATCCGCCAGGGCGACGATGCCTACGGGGTGTGGCGCCTGACGTCCGGGCGCGGCGCGAAGCAGCGCCAGGAGGCCGTGAAGATCCGCGGCAACCTGACCACCAACGACGGCGAGATCGCGGTCAGTTGGGCCCTCGAGGGCCACGGCATCGTGATGCGCGCCGAGTGGGACATCCGCAGCCATCTGGCGAGTGGCCGGCTCGTCCCCGTCCTGCCGCAGTACCAGACGCCGGAGGCGAATATCTACGCCGTCTACGCGCATCGGCACCAGTTGTCGGTGCGGGTGCGCAGCTTTGTCGATTTTCTGGCGAATGCGTTCTCGACGTCTGAAATTGCTACTGCGTGAGCAACTCACATGAAAGCGCATGCCGAAAGTCTCCGGGCTGGAGTGTCATGCCGCGGCGTTTAGCGCCACCTTTCATCGGCCCGGCTTCGCCAAAGGCGAGAGGTGCCGACGTGGAGGTGCAGCCGCTCGCGGCAATGGCGTCCGTTAAGGCGCTCAGCACTCACGCTGGCAACCCGCTTCTGCGGCGTGGCGCGAAATCCCGTTTCCACGTCGGCTTTGCGAAGGCCCGCTCGAAAAGGCGGCGGGTAGCAGTCGGTCGATAGCGCCCATTTGCTGGATCCCAACAACCTCGGCGCTTTGGCCTTGGCGCACCGGCCAGCGGCAACGCGCGACTCCCCCGGTGTGCGCATTGGCACTGAATCGGAATCGGAAAGACGCCCATGGGATCGGCCAAATCGTCGCGCCACTCCCGTCCTCCGCGCAAGATGCCGGACGATCAAGCCTCTGCGCCGCTGCCATACGCCCGCGTAATGATCTCGAGGTAGTGCCCGTCCAGGTCATTCCAGTAGACGCCGCGACCGCCGTCATGGTGGTTGATCGAACCGGGTTGCCGATGCGCCGGGTCCGCCCAGTACGTCAACCCGCGCGCCTGGATCCGCTCGAAGATCCGGTCGAACTCGTCCTCGCCCACGAGAAAGGCGTAGTGCTCGATCGTCAGGCGCTCGTCGGCCTGGATGAAGGCCAGCGTGACGCGGTTGTCGAGTTCCACGTCCCAGAACGGGCCGAAGCGGACCGGGGCCGGTCGGCCCAGCATCTCGGCGAGGAAGATGGCCGAGGCGTGCGAGTCGCGGGCGTGGACGATGGTGTGGTTGAGTTCGATCGACATGGCGGGTCTCCGTTCCAGCCGAGGTGATCGACGACGCTGCGGCGTGAGGCAGCACCGCGCTGTGTGATCCTCACCCTTCGTCGATTGCCAGTAGCCCGGCGGGCGCCGATGGTGCGCGACGGCCAGCACCGTGACGGCATGGGCTTGGATCTCGTACATCACCGAGTACGGAAGCGGGGGAGCACGCGTTTGCGGATTCCGCCTTCGTCCGCTGGTCGCACCAACGGCGCTTCGGCGATGCGATCGATGCTGTCGAACACCTCGGCCCGAAACGCATCGGCGATCAGTGTGTTGCGCTCACGGTACCAGGTGAACGCCTCCCGGATGTCGGCCTCGGCGCCCGGCGCCAGTTCGACGCTGAAGCGGCTCACAGCGTGCTCAGTCGGGCCTTGGCTTCGTCCCACGGAATGGCGCGCACGGCGCCCGAGCGCAATTCCTCCCGGCGTCGCTGCACCTCGTGGGCCCACGCGCGACCCATGCTGGCCTCGTCCTCGCCGTCCAAGCTGTCGAGCAACGCCAGAGCGACGGCCGAGCGCTCCTCCGGCGGAAGCGCCAACGCTTCATCGATCAGGTGGTCCACGCGTGCGTTCATGCAGGCCAGTCTAGCAACTCGGCGTGTTCATGTGCGGTAGCCCCGCCCCTCACGCCCCGCGCCCGAACCACAGCACCGACAGCCCGGCACCGGCGATCAGCATCACGGCCGCCGCCCCGGAAAGCAGCGCCGTCAGCTCGGTTTCGCGCCGGCTCACCTGCGTGCGCGAGCCGAGGTTCTGGTAGACGCTGCGCAGCGCCTCGGCGGTGCCGGCGTGGTGGTACTCGCCGCCGGTTATCTGCGCCACGCTGCGCAGCGTGGGTTCGTCCAGTTGCAGGTAGATCGCCATGCCTTCCCCCGCGGCGAGGTGGCCGTTGGGCGTGCCCAGGCCCACCACGTGGATGCGCACGCCGCGGTCGGCGGCCATCTTCGCGGCTTCGAGCGTATCGACGCCGTTGGTGCGGCGGCCGTCGCTCAGCAGGATGATGGCGGCCGAGTCGTACG